>NZ_CP095049.1:3632500-3937500 GCF_022919135.1 Hymenobacter cellulosivorans
GACCAGTTCTGGGAGCCACACTCCCAGCTGTCGACGTGAAACATCTTCAGCACCCGCCCGGCCAGCTCGGGCCCGCCCTGGCGGATGGCCTCGCCAAACCAGCTGTCGAACTGCAGCTTGACGGCCGCGGGGTTGAATTTGTCGCACTCCAAACCCCGGGCCCCGCCGCCGGTGGTATTGATCTGGCCCGTCGAGCCGTGGCCCACGCGCAGCACCGTCCAGTTGCCGGACGGGGCCGTCCAGGTTAGGTGGCCGTTGGCGTCGAGCTGGCCGGTCAGGTTGATGATTTTGCGCAGCGGCACGCACAAGGAGTCGGGCAGCTGCCGGGCCGTGGTGGGCTGACTCACCCGCCATACTTCCCCGTTTTTACCTTCGTACTGGTGGATTCGCGCTTCGGGCGAGAGGCGAATTTCCGTCACTTTCAACGACTGTTTCCATTTGGCCGCATCCAGGTCCTCGGCCCCGGGCTCGGAACCAGCCGGGTCAAATTCAAAGCGGAAAAACCGCGCCGTGGTGGGGGGCAGGGCGTGGGTTACGGCGCTGCTGTCCTGCCAGCCGCTGCGGGGTGGAGTTAGTTGGGTAATGAGCCGGAAGGTCCGGCCGTCGAGGCTGGCTTCCACCCGCAGGCGGTTGGCCTGGTAGTTATAGCCGTTGGAGCGGATGCGGATGGAGCGGCAGGTGAAGGGCTGGGTATAGGCGTACTGAATCCAGCCTGGCTCACTGGTTTTGAGGCCCTCTTTGTTGCCGGTCACGGCCAATAGTTCGGGCTTGCTACCGAGTATATTGCTCGTTACCTGCGGTTTGGGGTTGGTAGTAGCGCCCGTGGGTGTAGGGTAGGCGTACACGGCAATGTCGCGGTAGTAATTCTGGACCGTGGCGGCCCGCGGCAGCACCTGGCTGATACGCCGTCCGCCCTTCACCTGGGTTTGGGAGTACACCACCTTCTGCATGGATAGCTCGGGCGTAATCCAGGGGCCGCCGGCTAGGGCGAATCCGTCGCTGACGTGCATGGCCAGCTTCAGACCCAGGCGGTCGGCTTCCATCATGGCGTGCTTCACCATCTGCCACCACGGCGGCGAGAGCTGCACGGCCGGGGGCGTAATGGCCGGCGGGTTTTCCACGCCCTTAATGGGCATGAGGTAGGCACCCCCGATACCAGCCTCGCGCATGGCTTCGAGGTCGGCGGTGATGCCCTCGGGCGTCACGGCGGCGTTCATCCAGTACCAGAACACCCAGGGCCGGGCCGCTTCGGGCGGCGACTTAAACACCTGCTCCAAATCGTCCGCCGTCGGGGCGGATTGGGCCCGGGCCGTGCCAGGGCCGAGGCCGGCGGCCAGGCCGAGGATCAGGCCCGAAAGGCGAGCAAAAGAATGCCAGCGGTTCATGTTACAACCTGCCGGTGCTACCCGGGGTAGATGATGAGCCGGGGGAAACCGGCGGCTGACTTGCAAACCGCACCTTGCGGGCCCGCGCGGCAATAGCCTCCTGTTTGCCCGCAACGGGCAATAAGTAGAAGCTGTAGCGGTAGGGCTTGGCGGGCAATTGGTACTTGTCGATGGGCGCGGCCTGAGCGTCCCAGCTGGTATTGCCGCCTACGCCCATCTGGGCCAGATCAATGTTGAGGGTGATAAAGCCCGCGTCCTGAAGGCGGTTGGTGTGCCGGGCCCGTTGAATGTTCTGCTCGGTGTGGGGCCAGGCACTCATGCTCAGCAAGCTGTCAGCTACTACCAGCAGGCCGGCGTTTTGCTCGTCGGCCAGGTGCATCCAGCGCACGTCGGTGCGGTTGGCATACTCCATGGGCACCACGTAGGAATCAGCAAACTCGCTTAGGGGAAGGCTGTAGATAGCTGCATCGAAGCCGTAGCGCCGGTCGAGGTAGTTTTCCAGCGGCCCGCGGCCATAAAAGCTGATCTTGTCGTAGGCGCGGCGGATGCCGAGCTGCATGCCCACTCTGGGAATGTTGGGCAAACCGGCGGCGGGCGTGAGGGCGTAGTCTACTTTCAGCGTACCGTCGCCGTGCACGGTATAGGTTATGCGCACGGTGGTTTTGCCGTCGATAAGCGAGTAGGTACTGGTAAGGCGGGGCTGACTGGGTTTCGAATGGTCGAGCGTCAGGCTTTGGAGCTTGGGCTCGGCCGTAAACCACTCCTTGAGCTTCTTGTCCGCTTTCCAGCCGCGCCGGTCGTTGTCGGTGAGGGGGCGGGTGAAGTGGGGCAGCAGGGGCGCGGCCACCTGCTCGGTGCCACGGTGGCGGTAGGAAGTCAAAGCGCCGGTAGCTTTGTCGATGGTTACCTGGAAGTCCTTGCCGCTGAGCGAGTAGGCCTGGGCCTCGTCGCGCACGGCTACTGGTGGGTGCTTGGCAGCTTTGGCCTGGGGCTGGGCCAGGCCACTCAGGGCAAACTGGTTACTGGCTACTTCGTGGCCTTTCGGGGCCCAGCTAGCGGCTTCGGGCAAAGTGAAGTTGAGGGTAGCCAGATATTCCGCGCCAGCTTTGAATTTGGGCAGGTAAGGCCCCAGGCTGACCACCGTGTCGTGGCCGGCGGCCAGGCGCAGGCGGGGCAGCAGTTTGGTGCTTACCACGCGGCCATCTTCGCGCACGACCAAGGTCACGGCGTAGTCGGCAGCCGATTTCGAGGCGTGGCGGTTCTCGACTTTAACCAGGCTTTTGCCGGCGTCGGTCAAAGTGCTTTCCAGGGGCTGGTATACCCGTTTGCACTCGTAGATGGCCGCGTGGGGCTTGCCGTCGGAGGCCACAATGCCCTTGATGGTAAAGTCGTCGAAGTACTTTTCCTGGAAGTCGCCGCCGTAAGCGTAGAAGGCCGTGCCAGTGGAGTCGCGCTTTGCCAGGCCCTGGTCCTTGAACTCCCAGATGCAGCCGCCGATGACGCGCTTGGTGGCGCGCCAGCCGTCCCAGAACTCCTTCATGTTGCCGGTGGCGTTGCCCATGGAGTGAGCGTACTCGCAGAAGAAGATGGGCCGGGTGTCTCCGTTTTGCTGATTGGCCAGCAGCTCGCCGGTAAACAAGCCCGGGTACATGCGGCTGACCATGTCCACGTAGGCCTGGTCGCGGGGCGTCTGGATGCGGTAGGCGTGGTTCTTGGGGTAAGCGGGGTCGTTGGGGTCGATGTAGCCTTCCACGTGCGGGTCGCCCATAGCCGGCTCGTAGTGAATGGGCCGGGTGATGTCGAAGTCGTGGAGCCAGGCGGCCATGGCGGCGTGGTTGGGTCCGCGCCCCGACTCGTTGCCCAAGCTCCAGAAGATAATGCTGGGGTGGTTTTTGTCGCGCAGGGCCATGCGCATGCTGCGCTCCTGGTAGGCAGCCGTCCAGGCCGGGTCGTTGCTGAGCTTGGAGCCCAGGCCGTGGGTTTCCAGGTTGGCCTCGTCGATGACCAGGATGCCGTACTCGTCGCAGAGGTCGTAGAAGTAGGGGTCGTTGGGGTAGTGCGAGGTTCGGATGCAGTTGAAATTGAACTGCTTGAGCGTGCGCACATCCTGGCGGATATCCTCCCGCGAGACGGCCATGCCCTTGGTGGGATGGTGGTCGTGGCGGTTCACGCCGTAGAGGTAGGTGAGCTTGCCGTTGAGGAGCAGCTTGCCGTTTTCCTTCGAAAACTCGATGCTGCGGAAGCCGACTTTGCAGCTCTTGGCTTCGAGCACCGCACCGGTTTTGTCAGTCAGCGTCAGCACTAAGGTGTACAGGTTGGGCGCCTCGTCGCTCCACTTTAGCGGGTTCTGAATCTTGGTTTCCAGCAGGCCAAACTTGGCGTTGTCGAGGCGGGGGTAGGGCTCGTTGATGATGCTTTCGGCCGTGCGCTGCAGGGGCTTGTCCAATACTGGTTTGCCCGCCTGGTCGTAGAGTTGGGCTTTAACTTGGTAGCCCTTCAGGTCGTTGTCACCAGTCAGGTTTTCCAGGCGGGGCCGGATGCTGAGCACGGCGTCGTGGTACTGCTTATCGAGCTTGGCCTGCCAGTGGAAGTCGGCCAGGCGCATCTTGGGCTCGGCCAGCAGCAGCACTTCCCGGTAGATGCCCGAGAGGCGCCAGTGGTCCTGGTCTTCGAGGTAGGAGCCATCCGACCAGCGCATGACCTGCACCGAAACCGTGTTTTCACCGGCCTGCAGATAGGGCGTCACGTTGAACTCCGAGGGCAGGCAGCTGTCCTCGCCGTAGCCCAGAAACTGGCCATTGACCCACACCTTAAAGGCCGAGCTGACCCCGCCGAAGTGCAGGGTCACGTTCTGGTTTTGCCAGCTGGCGGGCACTGTGAAGGTGCGTTGGTAGGAACCCACACCGTTGTAGTCCTGGGGCACAAAGGGCGGGTTGACGGGGCGGAAGGGGTACTTGGCGCTTTTATAAATGGGCAAATCATAGCCGTTCATTTCCCAGTTTGAAGGTACAACCAACGGCTTCCAGCCACTCACCCGGCTTTTGTAGAAATCCTGGGGCGCGTCACTAGGTTTGGGGGCAAAGCGAAAGTCCCAGTTGCCGTTGAGGCTCAGCAGGCGGCCAGACTTTTCCCGGGTCCCTTCCAGGGCGGCGGCTTCGGTAGCAAAAGAGTAAGCCGTAGCCCGGGCCGGGTCGCGGTTTAGCTCGGTAATCTGCGGCACCTGGTAGCCGTCGGCTTCGGTGGGGTAGATTTTCGGTGGGTTCGATACGCCGGGGAAAAAATACACGCTGGCTTCCTGGGCCTGGGCGGCGAAGGGTAACAGGAGCAGAACTGTGCTGACGAGGCGCCTCACCCCCCGGCCGCATCTGCTTGAAGCGCAGAGACTCCAAAAAGGAGAGGGGGTGCCACGGCGGCGCAGCTGGGCTTGTGTGGGGAAGAGGGGTAAGAAGCACATTTTGGTTGATTTCTTAATTACCCGTGGCTACCGTAGCAGCCGGTTTTTTGGTGGAAGTGGAGCTGGCCGCGCCGCTTTTGAGGGTGATGCTGACCGGTTGCAAGCCTTCGGCCATAGCTTGCAGGGTGATGGTGCCGGCTTGCTCGGTGGTTTGGAGGATGGCCAGGCACATGCCGTTGTAAGCCTTGCGCGAATCGGCCTTGAAGGGCTCCAGGCTGGCCTGGTAGCCGTTGTCGACGCCAGCTAGGGTGGCGGGGCCGCTGAGACTGAATTTCACTTGGTTGGCCGCGTCGGGTACCAGGTTGCCCTGGGCATCAAGCACGCGCACAGTCACAAAGGAGAGGTCCAGGCCGTCGGCCGTGAGGCGGCTACGGTCGGCGCTTAGCTCGATTGTCGCCGCCGGGCCGGCCGTGTGTATAGTGCGCGTTAATACCGGTTTGCCGCCTCGGCGCGACACGGCCTGCAGGGTGCCGGGCGCGTAGGGTACCTGCCACTGCACGTGCAGGTCGTGGGGCTGCTTGCGCTTTACGCCCAGGGATTTGCCATTGAGCAGCAGCTCTACTTCGTCGGCCTGGCTGAAGTAGGCCCACACGTCCACGGTCTGGCCCGGGCGCCAGTTCCAGTGCGGCAGCAGGTGCAGCACGGGCTGGGTGGTCCACTCGCTTTGGTAGAGGTAGTAGGCATCCTTGGGAAAGCCGGCCAGGTCGATGAGGCCAAAGTAGGAACTGCGGGCGGGCCAGGGGTAGGGCAGGGGCTCGCCCAGGTAATCGAAGCCCGACCACACGAACAAGCCGGTGATGTGCGGGTTCTGCTTGACGGCCCGCCAGGAGCTTTCGTGGGTGGCGCCCCAGTAGGGCCGGGCGTTGTCGTAGCTGGAGGCCGTGAAGTCGGGGTTGCCGGTGGTGAGCTTGGTTTTGCCATCCAGGGGCCAGACGCGGATGCTGTCCGAGGGCAGATCGTAGTGGCCCCGGGTTTCGAAGGCCGCTGCGGTTTCGGTGGCCAGAAAGGGTTTGCCCGGAAAGCTTTTAGGCAGCAGGGGGTAGCCTTCGTGTTTGTAGTTGAAGCTCAGTACATCCAGCACCCCGGCCTGGCTGATGAAGTTTTTGCCGGGCTCCTGCTCGGTCAGGGCCGAAGTAACGGGGCGGGTTGGGTCCAGGCGCTTCACGGTGGCGGTCAGCTCCTTGGTCAGGCGCACGCCGGTGGAGTCGAATTGCTCCCGGATTTCGTTGCCGATGCTCCAGATAACCACTGACGGGTGGTTTCGGTCGCGGCGCACCATGTCCTGCAAATCGCGGCGGTGCCAGGCTTTAAAGTCTTTGTGATAATCCTGCCCGTTCTTTTTTTTCTGCCACTGGTCGAAGGCCTCATCCATGACCAGAAAGCCCATCTGGTCGCAGAGGTCCAGTAGTTCGGGCGCGGGCGGGTTGTGCGCCATCCGGATAGCGTTGCACCCCATTTTTTGCAGAATTTCCAGTTGCCGCCTGGCGGCCCGCACGTTGAAGGCGGCGCCCAGCGCGCCCAGGTCGTGGTGCTGGTTTACGCCCAGAATCCGCAGCTTCTGCCCATTCAGCGAGAAGCCGGTTTGGGCGTTGAACTCGAAATAGCGGATGCCCAGCGGCGTGCTGTACTCGTCCACGGCCGTTTTGCCCCGCCGCAGGCGCGTCTGCACCCGGTACAGGTAGGGCCGCCGCACCGACCAGAGCTGCGGCTTGGCTAGGCTGATGGTTTGGGTCAGCACGGTGGTCGAGTCCGTCAGTTTCACGTTGTCGGCGGTCTGTTTCGCCACCGTTTTACCTTGGGCATCAAGCACCAGCGTTTCTACCTGCAACGGCTTGGCTTCCTTGCTGCCCGCGTTGCGAATGGTGGTTTGCACGCGCACCGTAGCGGCCTCAGCGCCGACTTTGGGCGTAGTCACAAAGGTGCCCCAATGGTCGACGGCTACGGCATTGGTCGTGACCAGGCGCACGTTGCGGTAGATGCCCGAGCCCGAGTACCAGCGCGAGTTGGGCTGGGCCGAGTTGTCGACGCGCACGGCCAGCACGTTGGCTTGCCCAGCGGGGCGCAGGTGCCGGGTCAGCTCGTAGCGGAAGGAGATGTAGCCGTTGGGTCGCTGGCCCAGGGAATAGCCGTTCAGCCAGACTTCCGAGTGCTGGTATACCCCGTCAAACTCGATGTAGATGCGCTTGTCGGCCGCAGCGGGCAGCGTGAAGGTTTTGCGGTACCAGCCGATGCCGGTGGGCAGGCCGCCGCCTTCGGGCTTGGCCGGGTTTTTCTCGTCAAATTTACCCTCGATGCTCCAGTCGTGGGGCAGGGTCAGTGGCCGCCAGCTGGCATCATCGAAAGCCGCTTCCTTGGCCTGGGCATTATCCCCGAGGTAAAATTTCCAGCCTTTGTTAAAGCTCTCCACCCCGCGTACCGATGGCTGGGCCGCTTCCGCGACGCGGGCAGCGCTGAGCAGCAACAGGAGCAGAAAGGAGAGAAAGTAGCGCATGGTGGGAGCAGGTTGTCTGACCGTTATTCCGAGCTTGCCGGTTGATGTCAGGCGGGGTTTTTTCTCGTCGGATTACATTCGGGCGCCAGCCAACCGTTATGTCTGGCTAAGGCTCGACATAACGGTTGGTTTGGTCTCGGGAAGACCTAGTTCGTGGCAGCTTTGGCCTCCTTTTTCTTCTTTTCGGGCGGGGCAATGAAGGTCACGGTGCTCTTGCCCATATCCTTAGAGGTAGCCACGGCAATGCCGCGCTGGTCGGCCTTGTTCACGGCGCAGTAGTAGTGGTAAACCACGCCCTTGTGCTTCACTACGAAGGACTTGTGGGCGAATAGCTCGTCGTAGGGTTCGGAAGGCTCCACGAGGTTCTGGCCGGTCCAGTCGGTCCAGTTCTGCAGGTCGTAGGAGCAGGCAAAGCGGTTCACGGCCCCGCTTACGCCGGGATAGAAGGCGCCGAAGTAAAACATAACCCACAGGCCCTTGTCCACGCCATCCAGCTGCTGCAGATAGGCGTCGCCGGTGATGCCCTTGTGGTGGTTGAGCACGGGGTTGCGCAGGTAACGGCTCCAGTGCACCATGTCGTCGGACACGGCCATGCCGATGCGCTCGGCCCCGCGCTTGGTGTCGAGCGAATCACCGTTGGCGTTGTAGTACATCACGAAGGGGTGGCCGGTTTGCTGCTGCTTGTCCCAGATAACCGAGCTTTTGTAAATCGTGTGGTTTTCCCACCAGCGCACGTCCGGGTCGGTGGCCTTGAGCACCGGCGCAGGTAGGCGCTGCCAGGCGTGCACGGTGGTCGGGGCTTGGCTGGTATAAGCCATACCGATGGATAGCAGGCCCTTTTCGTAGCCCCGGGAATTGCCGCCGAAGTACGACATCCAGTACTTGCCCTGGTAGGGCTGCCACTGGTAGGAGCCGCCCCACTTGTGATCCTGCAGGGCTACGTAGCCGGCTTTCTGGTTGGTGTCCCAGTCGGTGGTGTCGGTGAAGGACAGGAGCTTGCCCTTGGTATCCCACTTCAGTAAATCTTTGCTCTGGGCCAGCCAGGTTTCGTAGCCGCGCCCGTCGTAGATGATGTAGGTCATGTACCACTTTTTGCCTTTGCGGAACACGCTGGGGCAGTCCATTTTTCGCTTGTTGTCGTCCGTGACGAGCACCAGGCCGTACTTGTGGGGCGTTTTGACTTCCTCGTACACCCGCTGCATCACGCCGGCCGGCACCACTGCGGGCCTGGTCTGGGCAACGGCGGCTTGCGGCCCGGGCAAGGCCACCGACAGCAGGCAAAAGAGGGAAAGACGTTTCATGAGAAGAAGAGAAAGGAAGTGAGCAGCCCTAGTTTGGGCCAACGACAAAGCGGTAGGTGCCCGAGCCGGCCCGAATGCGCGTTCTGCCCTGGTCGGTGCCCAGCACGTGCAGCTCCGGGTGCCGGCTCAGGGGCTGGTTGCCTTCGGTAATGGTAGCCGGGTTGGTGGTAGGCAAATACACGGTGGCCGTGGTATTGGCCGGAATGGTCACAGTCAATGCAAAGCCATCAGCTGATTTCTGCCACTGGCTGGCAATCAGGCCGTAAGGCGACTCGTAGCGGGCCTGAGCGCTGGTGACGTCGCCGACGGGCTCGGGCCGAAAGTCAATCTTGTCGAAGGCCACCGCGTCCTTGGCGGGCCGGATGCCGGCCAGGCCGCCGTACAGCCATTCCTGTAAGTGCCCCAGCATCAGGTGGTTGTTGGATACCGTCGGCAGCGCCGCCCACGACTCTGTCAGGGCCGTGGCACCCCGGGTTAGCTGGTAGCCGTAGCCGGGCACGTCGGAGCGGTTGTTCATAGCGAAAATCACGTCGGAGCGGCCTGCATCTTCCAGCACGCGCAGCAGGTAGCGGTAGCCAATGTCGCCGGCCGTCAGCGCGTTGTTGCGGCTCTGGATGTCCCGGATGAGGTTTTCTACTACCGCTGCTTTGTCGGCCGGCTCCACCAGACCCATATAGACAGCCATGGCGTTGGCGGCTTGGCTGCCGGTAGCGTACTGCCTGGTCTGAGGGTTGAAGAACTTCTGGTTGAAGGCCGTGCGCACCTGTGCCGCCAGTTGTTCGTAGTCGGCGGCATCGGCGGGCTTGCCCAGCAGTCGGGCCACGCCGGCCAGGATGGTCAGGTCGTGGTAATACATGGCCGTGCCGGTCACGCCCATCGGCGTCTGCTGCGACACGCCCGGCGGCTTGGGCCCCAGGTCGTACCAGTCGCCCAGGCCCTGGCTCAGGATATGGCCCTGGGCCTTGGTGCCCAGGTAGCGCGCGTAGCGCTGCATCATGGGGTAGCTACTGGCCAGCACCTGCCGGTCGCCGTACCACTGGTACACGTACCACGGGAGCAGAATGCTGCTGCTGCCCCACTCGGGCGAGTCGCGGAACATGTCGCCGCCCCACTCAAACTTGACATACTCGGGCGCTATTTCCGGCACCAGCCCCTCGGCCGTCTGGGCCACCCGCAAATCGTCAATCACCTTGCGGCAGAGCGTGGCTATATCGTAGGCGTAGCGAATGGAAGCGCCCATCAGGTGGGTTTGCTCCTGCCAGCCCAGCTTTTCCCGGTGCGGGCAGTCGGTAAACACGCTGGCCAAGTTGCTCTTCACCGACCAGTCAATGAGCGTGTTGGTGCGGTTGAACAAGTCATTGGAGCAACTGAACTCACCCACCCGGGCCGCGGCATTGCGCGTGTGTAGGGCCGTAAGGGCCAGCACTACCGGGCGGCCTTGGGGATTGGGCTGGCCCTGGGGCACGCCGCCTTCCACCTGCGCGTACCGGAAGCCATAGTAGCTAAAGCGGGGCCGCCAGGTTTCCACACCGGTGCCGCGCAGCACATAGGTGAAAACGTACGGGCCGCCGGTGGCCTTTTGGGTAATAGTCTTATCGGCTTTGAGCAGTTCGGCCGGCAAGATGCGCACCGTGTCGCCGGCCTGGCCCTGTACCCGCAGCTCGACGATGCCCGAGGCGTTCTGGCCAAAGTTGTACACCCACTTGCCGGGCGAGGCCAGCACGATTTTCGGGTTGGTAAAGGTTTCGTGCACCTTCAGCGGCTCGGCATTTTGGGCCGTGAGTTCGGGCGGGCCGCTGACCACCAGCGCCGGTTTCCAGGTCTGGTCCCGGAAGCCGGGGGCATCCCAGCCGGGCTGCTCCAGGGTGGCATCGTAGTCCTCGCCGCCGTAAATACTACTGAAAGTGACGGGGCCGGGGGCGGTTTTCCAGGAGGCGTCGCTGAGCACGTCTTCGCGGTGGCCGTCCTGGTAGTCAAGCACCAGGCGCAAGCGTAGCTTGGGGTAGCCAAACGCGGTTTTTAGCTTGCGGAAGCGGCCTTTCACGGGCGGCACGTAGTAAAAGCCGTTGCCCAGCAGCACCCCCACGGTATTGGGACCTTTCCGCAACTGCTCGGTCACGTCGAAGGCTACGTACTGGGCGTGCTGGTCGTATTTGGTCCAGGCTGGGTCCAGGAAATGGTCACCTACTTTGCGGCCGTTCAGGTGCAGCTCAAACTGGCCCAGGCCGCAGACGTAGGCCGTGGCCTTGTGCAGGCGCTTACCCACGACAAAGTCCTTGCGCAGCAAAGGCAGCACGTTGGCACCAAAAAACGGGTCCTTTTTACCATCGGTGGGCAGCACGGTTACGTGCTCCTCGGGCAGCTTTTCGTAGGCTACCCACTCGGAGTTGAGCCAGTCGGCGGGGGAGAGCAGGCCCATCTGCCACCGGGCCGGCGGGCTCCAACGGGAGACCCGGTGGGTGTTGTCCCACACCATTACCTTCCAGAAGTAGGTTTTGGTGGCCTGTAGGGCCCGGCCCGCGTAGGGTACCTGAATGGATTGGCCCGAGGCCACCGGCCCGGAGTCCCAGAGGTTGCCCACGTTTTTCTGCAGCTGCTTTTCACTGTCGGCCACCAGAATCCGGTAGCTGGTCTGCGTCACCTGGCGTTGCTCGGAGCTGAGCTGCCAGCTGAACCGCGGGTGGCTTTGCTCTACGCTGAGTGGCTGGCTCTGGTAGTCGCAGGTTAGGTGCTGCACCTTGAGCTGCTGTGCCGAAGCCAAGAAAGGCAGCAGGAGCAGCCACGCCAGTACCCGTCGCCGGAGGCCCGGCGAAAAAGGGAGTGCTGTTCCTGACGATTCTCGGCTGTTCACGGCTGGGCAGAAGGTCGGGCTTCGGGGGGAGGTAAAGCAAGGCCTGAGTGGCAGAAACCCGACCGGTAGCTGCAGATCAGGCAATGCCCGGGACGAAGGGAAAAATGGCTACACAAATGTAAATTCCCAGTTCTGGCTCCTGTCCCAGCCGTTTGCATCTTGTTGTAGGATGTTAGCAGGCCGGCCGAAATGCCGCGCTGCTTCCTGCCCAACATGCTACAGCCGGGCCGTTAAGTGTCTACTGGCGGTCCTGCGGCAACAGTCGGGCTTTTGACTGCTGCCGCGGGGCTTTTTTATGAGGCATTTGCACCCGTAGCTTTGCAGGGCACACGCGTTGCTGGCATTCCGGCCAGCTTGCCCACTTGCCCTATTCCTCCCTATGAAGCAACTACTACTCCTGTTGGGGCTGCTGGCCCTGCTGCGCCCGGCCGCCGGGCAAACCTTCGTGCCGGTCCCGGCTGAGCGCGGCCAACCCATTCTTTGCCCCGCTGGCCCTCCGGCCCGTACGCGGGTGGCGGCGCCGGCCAACTTCCGGCCCGGTACCGTCCCGCGTCCCACGGCGGCCAACTTCGTGGTGACGTATTCTGCCAACTTTCCCGCCACCGCCCGCGCGGCTTTCGACTACGCCGTGGGCATTTGGGCGGCCCAGATCAACTCGCCGGTGCCCATTCGGGTGTATGCCTTTTGGGAAAGCCTGGGCCCCGGGCCGCTGGGGGGCTCGTATCCTACCACCAAGTTTATGGCTGTCAACGGCGGGCACCGCCGCAACGTGCTATACCCGGCACCCCTGGCCGAAAAGCTGGCAGGCCGGGAGCTAAACCCCACCACCGACCCGGACATCCTGCTGGCTTTCAACAGTAACCAAACGTGGTATTTGGGAACCGACGCCAACCCCGGAGCCTCGCAGATGGATTTTGTCTCGGTGGTGCTGCACGAGTTGGGTCACGGGCTGGGCTTCGACGCCCAATTCAGGGCTTTCCCCGAATTTCCGGCCACAGCCCAGGGCATCCCGCTCACCCTTTTTACCACTCACCTCGAAAACCAGGCCGGGCAGCAGCTGGCCAACCCAACCCTGTTTGCCAACCCCTCGGCTGCCCTGACGGCGCAGCTGACCAGCGGGCAGGTGTACTTTGGCAGCCCATTAGCTGCGGCCGCCAACGGTGGGCAGCTGCCGCGCATCTACGCGCCCCGCAGCTTTTCCGACGGCTCTAGCCTCAGCCACTTCGACGAGGACACGTACCCCGCCGGCAACGTCAACTCGCTGATGACTCCGTTTCGCGGCGCGGGCGAGGCCATTCACAATCCGGGTCCGCTGATGCTGAACATGCTGCGCGAGATGGGCTGGGTAGGCACAGCCATCCGCCACCGCCCGCTGCCCAGCACCGAAACGGCCCGGGACTTCCCCGTCACGGCTACTATTGTGAGCGACGGTACGCTCACGCCCGGCTCCCTGCTACTGCACTACCAGATCGACAACGCAACCCCGGTGTCGCTGCCGCTGACGGCCACGGGCGTGACCAACGAGTACGCGGCCTCGATTCCGAACCCGGGCGCCGGCAAAACGGTGCGCTATTACCTGGCGGCCGCCGACAACCAAACCAGCCGCACCTATACTGCTCCAGCCGCTGCCTTGCCAGGCGCCAGCGCCGGGCAGCCCTGGTACGAGTTCTTCGTGGGGCCCGACGTGGTGCCGCCCAGCATTCAGCACCAGGCACCCAGCCTGCTCTTTACCAATCAATTGCCGTACACCATCACGGCGCAGGCCGCAGATAGCGTTGGGATGGGCACCGTCACGCTGGAGTACAGCATCAACGGTACCGCCCGCCCGGCCCTGCCGCTGACCCGGCAAGGCAGCAGCTCGGAGTATACGACTACGCTGACCACCGCCGCCGGCCCCATCGAACCGGGCGACGTGCTGACTTACCGCCTCGTAGCCCGCGATGGGGCCAGCACGCCCAACCAGGCCACGGCTCCGGCCAGCGGCGTGTACACCGTCAGCATTGTCGGCTACAAAACTCCACAGGTCAGCTACTCGAACAATTTTGACACACCCACGCCGCTCGACTTCACCGGCAACGGCTTTTCGGTAACCCAGCCCGCGGGCTTCGCCAATTCCGCCCTGCACAGCACGCATCCGTACGGCAACAACGCGAATTTCACCTACCTGCTGCTGCAGCCCATCGTCGTGCGCGCCACCGCGGCCACCGTCAGCTTCGACCATATTGCCTTCGTCGGGCCCGATATTTCGAATGCCATTCTCTTCGGCGACGACCGGGTACGGGTGGAAGGCAGCAAGGACGATGGCACCACCTGGAGCTCCCTGGGTTCGTATCAGTCCTCCACATTTAGTGCCTGGTCGACGCTCTACAACCCGCGCGACGCAGACAACAATTCAACCGGGGTGCCAACCGAAAGCCTCTACCGCCGGGCAACCATCAACCTGCGGCAAACCTACGCGGCCGGCGACGTGGTGCGGCTGCGTTTCGTCCTGTCCTCCAACGCCAGCATTCACGGCTGGGGCTGGGTTATCGACAACCTCGTGATTCAGCCCGTCGCCAGCAGCGCCGCCGGGGCTCACCAGGGCCAGGTAGCCGCCGCTTACCCCAATCCGACCAGCGGCAGCTTCACGCTGGCGCTGCCCGCGGGCTTTGCCGGCGGTAGCCACCGGGCCGAGCTGCTGGTGCGCAATGCGCTGGGCCAGCAGCTCGGCCGCCAGCAAGTAGTGCTGACGCCGGATCAAGCAAACCTGCACGTGGCGCTCGGAACGGTGCCGGCCGGCCTCTACCAGGTAAGCCTGCGCACGCCCGAGGGCAAGACGGTCTCCGGCAAAGTGCAGGTGCAGCCCTGAGTAGGGCGCGGCCAGATTTGCCGGAGCTACAATTGTAACAGCCGCCGCCCGTGGCTACCTTAGAAGAAGGTACCGCCGCAACAAGTCGGCCCGGTGCGGAGCAGATGCTTTGCAACTTCGTTACTTTTGCAGTTGTTTCTGCCTTAACCCGCTAGCGCTGCGGTCCTCACCACCTTCGCCTCTTGCTTATGCTCTCGCCCGATCGTATTGCCCAAACGCTGAGCCGCCACGGCCTGCGCCAAACCCCGGTGCGGCGGGCCGTGCTGCAGGTTATGACGAATTCCCCGTTTGCGTTGTCGGTGGGGGAGATTGAACCCCAGCTGCCGCCCGACACCGACCGCATCACCTTGTACCGGACCCTGAAGTCGTTTGAGGAAAGCGGTCTGATTCACCGGGTAATAGATGCCTCCGACGTGATTCGCTACGCCACGTGTTCGATAGAGTGCAGTGCCAAAGCCCACTTCGATAACCACGTGCATTTCAAATGCACCAGCTGCCAGCACGTTTACTGCCTAAATCAGGTAGCCATTCCGGCCGTTACGCTGCCCGATAAGTTTGAGGCCGTCCACCGCGACTACCTGCTAGCAGGCCTATGCCGGGAGTGCCACCCTGCGTAGAATAGCGCCTTTCTTTGTTGCTGGAATGCCCTTTCACTGGTGAAAGGGCATTTTTGTGCTGGCACAAGTAAGCGCAACGCCAGTGCGTTTTTATTACGGACAGCATTGATGCTATAACCCGCTAGGGCAGAAAGACGGGTTTCTTATTTGCAACTATGTTGCAAATAAGAAACCCGTCTTTTACTTTCGTCCTATGAAAGAGTATTTGCCTCGTGCCTTAGCCGATTACGGTGGTATCCTGAATGCTGGGCTTTGCTTGGTGCACTGTGCGGCTGGTCCGGTGCTGTGGGCTTGGTGGAGCGGTAGTCGGGGTGCAGAACCGGCGGCCTACTGGGATACAGTGTTTCTGCTGGTAAGCGGCGTACTGGTAGCCGCGGCCACTCGCCGGCTGGTTTCGTGGCGGCTCCGGGTGGCGTTTTGGGCGTTTTTGGGCTTATTTGCCATTACCGTGTTGCTGGCCGGCCGCTGGCCCGAACTGGAAATGGTGCAGTATGCCGCCTCGTTTGGCCTGCTAGGAACCCATTTGCTGAACCTGCGCCATTGCCGCCGCTGTGCAGGCAATAGCCCCGGACTGGTTTAGCTACCGTTCACCAGGTTACTGGGCTCGGCGGCCTGGGTGCTGAGGCCGCGGCTGTTTAGCCCGATGCGCTGGCCCGGTGCCTTGTCGGGCTGGGTGTAGTAAGCGCCGCCGGTAAAGGCGTAGATGTAGGTGTCGGAAGGGAAGTAGCGCTTAGGGAGGTCTTTATGGCCGCTGTGGCTACCCAAGCCGCCCCGGTAGCCACTCAAGGTGGGTCTAAGCCCACGCAATGTCCTTGCGCAGCCACGCCAGGGTGGCGGCTTCGGCCGAGCCTGGCGCGGGCTGCTGGTTGTAGTGCCATTCGGCCTGGGGCGGTAGGCTCATCAGGATGCTTTCGGTGCGGCCCCCGGTTTCGAGGCCAAATTTGGTGCCCCGGTCAATGGCCAGATTGAATTCGGCGTAACGGCCCCGGCGCACCAGTTGCCACTGTTTTTCGCGCTCCGTGTAAGGGAGTTTGGCGTTTTGGCGCATGATGGTGCCGTAGGTGCGGCCGTACACTTCGCCCACATCCTGAATGAATGCGAAGAGCTCCTCAAACGAGCCATCCTGGCCCACGGTGAGCCGGTCGAAGAAGATGCCACCTACGCCCCGGGTTTCCTGGCGGTGAGGCAGGTAGAAGTACTCGTCGGCCCAGGGCTTGAAGCGGGCGTAGTAGTCGGGGTGGTGCCGGTCACAGATTTCCCGGATCTGCTTGTGAAACCAGCGAGCCTGCTGCTCATCCACGTAAATGGGGGTCAAATCGAGGCCGCCGCCAAACCAGGCTTCGCCGTTGCCGGCTTCGAAGTAGCGCACGTTCATGTGCGAAATCGGGACCATGGGGCTGCGCGGATGCTGCACTACGCTTACGCCGGTGGCAAAGTAGCGGGCATCGGGCATGAGCAGCTGGCTAGCGGCCTTGTCACTCATCTGGCCCCACACGGCCGAGAAAGCCACGCCGCCTTTTTCCAGCACGGCCCCATTCTGAATGACGCGGGTGAGGCCCCCGCCGCCGCCTTCGTGCTGCCAGGCATCTTCCCGGAACCGCACCCCGCCGCCATCAGCCGATTCGAGGCGGTGACACAGCCAGTCCTGGAAGTGGCGCATCCAGTTTTCAACAACAATCCGGGTTGGAGCAAGAGCGGGGGCAGCAACGGTATTCATAACGAATGGGAAAGTAAAGGCAAACGGAAAAGGGAGAGGAGCCGGGAGTTAGGCCCAGCGAACCGAATGGTAATCAGGCAGGATGGACTTCTTATTTGCCAGGGCCAGGCGCTCGGCGCACTTGTCGCAGCAAGCCACGCTGGGCTGGCGCTCCTGGGCCCGGAGCACGAGCACCGGAATCTGGGTGTGGTAGGCCCGGGTGGTGGTGTGGCACGAGTCGAAATAGCGCAAAAGCTGCTCGTGACTCGTAGGGGCAATGATGAGGAGCTGGGCCTGGTTGCGGGCGCAAAACTCACTGGTGCCTTCCAGCGGGGCATCGTCTTCTACCAAGTGGGGGGCCAGCATAAGCCAGGGCAAGTGAGCTGCTGCTTTGGTCAGGGCTTGCTTGAACGTGCGGCGCCGGGGCCGCTCGGTGGGCGGGTAAAACTGCACCAAATCCAGCGGGGCCGGAAAAGCCTCCTGCAGCGCGGACAGCCGGGGCAATAGGCTTGGGTTCAGGGTACTAAAGTCGGCGGCGAAAACCAGACGGCTGGGC
This sequence comes from Hymenobacter cellulosivorans, assembly GCF_022919135.1. Taxonomy (NCBI): domain Bacteria; kingdom Pseudomonadati; phylum Bacteroidota; class Cytophagia; order Cytophagales; family Hymenobacteraceae; genus Hymenobacter; species Hymenobacter cellulosivorans. The sequence goes on from NZ_CP095049.1 coordinate 3,649,700, forward strand.
AGGCTGCGGCGGCCGGGCGGCACTACGAGCACCGGGCAGGTCACGAGCTCGGTAATGGCGGCGGCGTGGTTGCCGGGCGCGGCCTGCTGGCCGCAGTCGATGTGCTCAAGCCCCATCACAAGCAGGTCGGCTGAGTGCTGCATGACTTCCTGCTGCACGTGGTCGTGGAGGCAGCCGCTCAGAATGCGGTAGCGGTACTGAATTCGGCGTCCATCCTGGCGGGTAAGCTGCTGGTAGCGCAGGCGCTCGACCAGGCTCCGCAGCCGCTGTTCCTGACGGGCCAGCTCCGCTGCCGGGGCTGAAGTCAGGGCCGAATCGGGGTGGCAGTAGAGCAGCACCACTTCGGCGGGCCAGCGCACGGCCAGCTTGTTGGCATACGCCAGGGTGTGTTCAGCCGCGGTGGTATGGTCGATAGGAACGAGGATGGTTTTCATGGGATGCTTAGCGAAAGAAAAAGGCGGGGATGAAGCCGAATTAATGACAATAGTGGACTGCCTGCGGAGCCGGCTGGGCCTTGGGAGCCGCGGCCGGCAGCTGCGGGCTCAGGTAGGGAATGCCCAGGCCCAGCCCCCGCACGATAAAGAGTACTGCCAGTAGCGAAGCCACATAGGGCACGGCCTGCCGCATGCGGGTGCGCCACTGCAGCGGCACCAGGCGGCTCGTGAGCGAGAGGCCCAGCATCAGGGGCAAGGTGCCCAGGCCGAAGCAGGCCATGTAGGCTGCCGCTCCCAGTACGCCCGGCGCGCTCAGGGCCCCGGCCAACGCCAAGTACACCAAGCCGCAGGGCAAGAGGCCATTGAGCAGGCCCGTCAGGTATAAAGCCCGCCACGAATGCTGCTGAAACAGGCGGGTCAGGTGGTTTTTCACCCAGGCCAGGGGCCGGCTCAGGCCCTGCCCCGCACTCAGGGCCTGGGCGTAGCGCTGGGGCAAACCCACGAGCAGCAGAATCAGCAGGCCCGAGGCAATGGACAAGCTTTGCTGCAGGCCAACCAGGCGCAGGCTTTGCCCGACCAGGCCAGCAGCGGCGCCCAGCACCGAGTATGTCGTGACCCGGCCCAGGTTATAGAGCAGCCGTCCGCCCACGTAGCGGGCCGAGGCGGCATCAGGGCGGCCGGGCAGGGCCAGGGCAATGGCTCCGCACATGCCTACGCAGTGGAAGCTACCCAACAACCCAAAAACAAACCCGGCCCAAAGCATTACAGCAGCGAAAAGAAGCGTGACAGAAACTGTCGGCAAGTTCCGCCGCCGCTGCCGGGCCGGGCATGACAAAAATCAGCTGCCGAGGGTGATATTTCTTTCCACGAAATACGCCTGCCCTCCGGCGGTAAAGTCGAGGCGGACGCGCCAGTAGCCGGGCTGCATCTTGGCGGTATTGATGTGCTGCTGGTTATCGGGGCCAACCTGCAGGGGCAGGCTGAAATCCCGCTGCTGGTCGGAGGGGCGGAAAAAGTGCACTTGGCCCTGCACTGCCTGGCCGGCCAGGGGCGTGGGCAGCGTCAGGGTCAGGCGCTGAGCTTCCGCGTCGAGCAGCACCTGTACCGGGGCGGGCAGCGCTGCGGTGCGGGCCGCGTTTTCCATGCGCTGCTGGTAGGCCAGCTCCTGCTTGTAGTAGTCGGGGCTGACCAAATCGACGCGGGTACGCATGGCCTGCTGCACCATAAAGCCGATGTAGCCCGCAAAGAGCACGAAGGTCAGGATAATGGCGTAGGGCCAGAACGTGCGCTGGGAAGTAGGGGCAGTTGCCATGAGTTGGGAGAGGCTGTGGGATAATGAAGAAATAATGCCCTGTTGACCTGTTCGAAGCATTCCTGCCGCTTTGTTGCCTAATCACCCTTGCACGCGAGATGCCTCGCTAAGGCTCGACATGACCGGCTTATAATGGGAGCTTGTTTACTGCACCGGGCCCAAAAACTTGGTTTTAGCTTCGGCAATCAGTTCGGGGCCCGAGTACAGGCCGATGCGGATTTGCTGGCTGGTGCGGGTCAGGGCGGTGCGGGGCAGCTCGGCGAAGAACACGCCTTCGGTCAGGCCCTGGGCCGGTAGGTGCAAGCCGTCGGTGCCGACCAGGGAAATGGTACCCTGGTCCGGCTCCAGCACCCGCAGCGTGAGCGGGTAGGGCCGGTTGGTTTTGTTGATAACCGAAATATTGTACAGGTTGGTAATGGTGCCGTGGTTAGTCTTCTGAAACAGCTGGCCCGGGGTGCGCAGCACCGTGGCCTGCACGTTGGCCCGCGACACGAGCAGGCCGGTGAGCACGGCCAGCAGCAAAGCCAGCACCCCCGACAACACCTTCATCCGGCCGGTGAACTTCGGTTTAGTGCCCTGGGCAATGTTGTTTTCCGAGGCGTGGCGAATCAGGCCCTCGGGCAAATTCACCAGGTTCATAATAGTGTTGCAGGCGTCGATGCAGGCCGTGCAGTTGGTGCATTCCATCTGCTGGGCCCCGTTGCGGATGTCGATGCCGGTGGGGCAGACCTGCACGCATTGGTGGCAGTCGATACAGTCGCCGGCGGTGCGCTGCTGGTTTTTGCGCCTCTTTTCCCGCGGCTCGCCCCGCTGATAATCGTAGGCCACTACCAGGCTGTTTTTATCCAGTAAAACGCCCTGCAAGCGGCCGTAAGGGCAGGCAATAGTGCAGACCTGCTCCCGAAACCGGGCAAAGACGGCGTAGAACACGCCCGTAAACAACACCATGGCCGCGAGGCCACCCAGGTGCTCAGTGGGCTTGTCGGTTACAATCTTAACCAGCTCATCCGAGCCGATAATGTAGGCCAGGAAAGTGTTGGCAATCAAGAAAGAAAGGACCAGGAACAGGACATGCTTGGTGGTTTTGCGCCAGGTCTTGTTCCAGTCCCAGGCGGCTCGGTCGAGGGCTTTTTGCTGGGGCGCGTCGCGTTCGAGCCAGTACTCGATGCGGCGAAACACCATTTCCAGAAAAATAGTCTGGGGGCAGACCCAGCCACAGAACACCCGCCCGTAGACCACCGTGAAAATGATGATGAACAGCACGAAGGTGAGCGTGGCCAGCAGCAGGATAAAGAAGTCCTGGGGCCAGAAGATTTGCCCCAGGATGATAAAGCGCCGCGCGGGCAAGTTGAGCATCAACAGCGGTAAGTCGTTGATACGCAGCCAGGGGCCGGCAAAGAGCAGTGCCAGCAGGCCGTAGCTGAGCCACTTGCGGCGGTTATAGAGTCGGCCGCTGGGCTTTTTGGGGTAGAGCCACACCCGCTTGCCGGCCGCGTCCACCGTGGCGATGGAGTCGCGGAACGATGCGGCAGGCGGAGTTTGGGTGGTCGGCATGGGGTTGGGAGAGGTAAGGTGTTGTTTTAAGAGGCCGTCATGTCGACCAGCGGGGGCATCTCGCCTGGCTTCGTTGAGTTACTAATCAGACATCAGCACGCGAGATGTCTCGCTTAGCTCGACACGACGTTCTCCTGGATTCTGCTATTCTGCCTACAGCTTGGCTACTGGCTTGGCCGGGGCTTCTTTCTCGCCCTGGGGCTCTTTGGCGCCGGCGGGTTTGGTGCCCTGCAAACTCAGCACGTAGGAGCTGACCTGTAGAATTTGCTTGCCCGAGAGCTTGCCTTTCCAGGCCACCATGCCCTTGCCCTGCACCCCAAACTTGATGGTCTTGTAGACGTGGTTGATTTCGCCGCCGTGCAGCCAGTACTCGTCGGTCAGGTTGGGGCCTACTTTGCCTTCGCCATTCATGCCGTGGCAGGGGGCACAGTTGGTCGTGAACAGGCTCTTGCCGCTGCTCAGGTCGGCGGCGGCAGTGAGGGCCGCGTAGGTGGTGAGCTTGTTGGAGTCGTCGGCATCGGCCGAGACGAGCAGGGCAGCCTGCTGCATTTCGGCGGCGTATTCGGCCCCTTGCAGCTGGCCGGCCTGGGTGAGGTGGAAGTAGCTCAGGTAGCCGATGGCAAAGACGATGGTGGCGTAGAAGCTGTACTTCCACCACGGCGGCAGGTCGTTGTCGAACTCATGAATTCCGTCGTAGTCGTGGTCCAGGAGCTCGTCGCGCACCTCGCCGCGCACCAGGGTGGCGTCGCCCACGGCCAGGCCCAGCACCCGGCCGCTCCAGGTGGGGCGCACGGTGGGCAGCTCGTAGAGGCGGCGCAGCTGGGGCCGCAGGCGCACTACGAGCGTGGCCGTGAGCAGCCCAATCAGCAGGATAACCAGGGCCAGGGTGCCGAGCAAAAACCAAAGCAGCATCCGTTGAAAATCGGAGGCGGCAGGGCCGGTCGAAGCCACCGCTTCTGCCGCCTGGGCCAGCGCCGGGCGGGCCACCAACTGCAGGGCCAGCAGGGCGCCGGTGCCGCGCAAAACGTTTGGTACTAACCTCATGCCGCCACGAGCTGCTCGGTGGGAACTGCGGCCGAAGGTGGCGTGGCTACCGGGGCCTGGGCCACAACGTGTACTGGAGTAGCGGGCTTGTCGTTGAGGTCGGCCTCGGCGGCTTCAGCGGCTACGGCCGCTAGGGAGGAGGCCGTCATTACCCCGAAAATCAGCACCACGGCGGCTACGAACCAGGCCAGCCAGCCCAGAATGTCGATAGGTTGGGGGCCGCTGGCGGCCGCCGTTTGGGCCGAAGCCATATAGGTAGTCAGCAGGCCCAGGATAGTCAGCAGGGAAGCGCGCTTGGTTAGCATAACACGTCGGGGTTAAGGGAGTAGAGGGTTTCGTCGTAGGTGTCGGCGGCCAGCGGCAGCTGACTCATGGTGGTGATATGCCGGCGGTTGGCCAACACCACGTAGGCCAGCAAACCCAGGAAAAAGAGGAAGAAGATGGCCAGGGAAATGAGCGGATAAATCTCAATGCCGGCTATGGATTGCAGGACGTTCTTGTGCATGACAGTGGGTTGCTAAAGAGCCATTTGTTAGGACGGCGCGTGCTGATGTTGCAGGAGTAATCTGATTACTGTTGCACGCCAGATGTCTCCCGTTGGCCGACAGGACGGGCAAGGCTATTTACTCGGCCGAGGCGGCGGCTACCTGCTCAGGCTTGACTTTTATGTCGGTACCCAGGCGCTGGAGGTAGGCAATGAGGGCCACGATTTCCTTGTCGGACTTTACTTCGATTTCTTCTTTGCGCAGTTCCGCCACGATGCCCTGGGCCTGGCGCTGGGCGTCGGCCACGGCCTGCTGGCCGTAGCCGGCGGGGTAGGGCGTACCCAGGCTTTGCAGCACGGTGATTTTCTTGGGCAGGGTGCTGTAGTCGATGCTGTTCTCGAAGAGCCAGGGGTAGGCGGGCATAATCGAGCCGGGCGACATGCTGGTGGGGTCCAGCATGTGGTTGTAGTGCCAGGAGTGGGGGTACTTGGCACCCACGCGGTGCAGGTCGGGGCCGGTGCGCTTGGAGCCCCAGAGGAAGGGCCGGTCGTAGACGAACTCGCCGGCTTTGGAGTACTCGCCGTACCGCTCGGTTTCGGAGCGGAAGGGGCGCACCATCTGGGTATGGCAGTTCGAGCAGCCCTCCTTGATGTAGATGTCGCGGCCCTGCAATTCGAGCGAGGTGTAGGGCTGCACGGCGGCAATGGTGGGCACGTTGCTCTTGACCAAAAACGTGGGAATCATTTCGATAGCGCCGCCGATGAGAATGGCAATGGTAGCGCCGATGCTGAGCTGCACGGGCCGCCGCTCAATCCAGCGGTGCCAGTGGCCGCCCTGGTGCTCTTCGACCAGCTCGGCGGGCATAAGGGGTGCAGCCTGGACTTTTTCATCAGCCAGCAGGGAGCCAGCGTTGGCGGTTCTGACCAGGTTGTAGAGCATCACAAACACCCCGCTCAGGTAGAGCACCCCGCCGATACCGCGCAGGTAGTACATGGGTACCAGCTGCAGCACGGTTTCGAGGAAGTTGGGGTATTGCAGCATGCCTTCCCCGTTGAACTGCTTCCACATCAACCCCTGGATGAAGCCGGCCCAGTACATGGGCAAGGCGTAGAACAGGATGCCGATGGTGCCCAGCCAGAAGTGGGTCGTGGCCAGTTTCTTGGAATACAGCTCGGTGCGGTAGAGGCGGGGCCAGAGCCAGTAAAGCATGGCGAAGGTCAAAAAGCCGTTCCAGCCCAGGGCCCCCACGTGCACGTGGGCCACAATCCAGTCGGTGAAGTGGGCAATGGCGTTGACGTTCTTCAAACTCAGCATGGGCCCCTCGAAGGTGGCCATGCCGTAGGCTGTCACGGCCACGACCATAAACTTGAGCACGGGCTCCTCGCGCACTTTGTCCCAGGCCCCGCGCAGGGTCAGCAGGCCGTTAATCATGCCGCCCCAGCTGGGCGCAATCAGCATGACGCTGAAGGCCACGCCCAGGCTCTGGGCCCAGTCGGGCAGGGCGGTATAGAGCAAGTGGTGGGGGCCAGCCCAGATGTAGATGAAAATCAGGGACCAGAAGTGGATGATGGAGAGGCGGTAGGAGTACACCGGCCGGCCGGCGGCCTTGGGCAGGAAGTAGTACATCAGGCCCAGATAGGGCGTAGTCAGGAAGAAGGCCACCGCGTTGTGGCCATACCACCACTGCACCAGGGCATCCTGCACGCCGGCGTAGAGCGAATAGCTTTTCAGCAGCGACACCGGCACGGCCATCGAGTTGACGATGTGCAGCACGGCCACCGTGAGGAAGGTGGCAATGTAGAACCAGATGCCCACGTAGAGGTGCCGCTCCCGGCGCCGGGCAATGGTGCCGAACATGTTCCAGCCAAAGACCACCCAGACCAGCGTTATGGCAATGTCGATGGGCCACTCCAGCTCGGCGTATTCCTTACTAGTGGTAAAGCCCATCGGCAGGGTCGCCACGGCCGAGAGAATGATGAGCTGCCAGCCCCAGAAGTGAATTTTGCTCAGCTTATCGGAGAACATCCGGGCTTTGCACAGGCGCTGCAACGAGTAATACACGCCGGTGAAGATGCCGTTGCCGACGAAGGCGAAAATCACGGCGTTGGTGTGCAGCGGGCGGATGCGGCCGAAGGTGGTGTAGGCCGTGCCCATGTTGAGCTCGGGCCGGGCCAATTGGAAGGCCGCCAGCACGCCCACCAGCATGCCGATAATGCCCCAGATGACGGTGGCCACCCCGAAGTCGCGCACGATCTTGTTGTCGTAGAAAAACGTGTCGACGGCCCGGGCGGGGGTAGTGGGTACCAGCGGCGCGTGGGGCGCGACAACCGGCGGTAGGGATTCGACTTGCATAGCCTTCAGAAGTAGTGGTTTTACTGCTTCAAAGGTCCTACAAGGCCGTTTTGGAAAAGATGACGAATGTCAGCTGCCGGGCTGATTGATGTCAGGCGACCAAAGCTCCCACTTCCGTTTTGGCGGTCTGGGCCTATCTTTCCGACCTATTCATACCACTTATGAACCTGCCCGACTACTACGCCGCCATGCGCCAGGCCGCTTTCCTGCAGCTCGGGCAGGGGCAGGCCGAGCTGGACCCGCTGCTGCATTCAGCTGCCACCGATACCCGCCGCGGCCTTACCCTGCTGGCCCGGCCGCCGGCCGCGGTGGCAGCGGCTATTGAGGCTGTGCTGGCCGACTTTCGCCAGATCGAGCCCGACCAGTATTATTACCCCGTTTCCGACCTGCACCTGACGGTGCTGTCCATCATTTCCTGCTACAGCGGCTTTACCCTAGACCTGATAAACCCCGCCGACTACCAACAGGCCGTGCGCCGTATCGTGGAGTCGGCGAAGCCCTTTACCATCCGCTTTGCCGGCCTGACAGCCTCGCCTGGTGCCATCATCGTGCAGGGCTTTATGGTGGATGAGGGTCTGAGTGAGCTACGCAACCAGGTGCGGGCGTTTTTCCGGCACTCCGAACTGCAGCAGTCCATCGACCAGCGCTACAGTATCCAGACGGCCCACGCCACGGTGGCCCGGTTTACCACCCCGTTGCGCGACCCGGCCCGGCTGATGGAGAAGATCCGGCAGTACGAGCATTGCTTCTTCGGCGACTTCGAAGTGCAGGACCTGGAGCTGGTGTATAACGACTGGTACCAGCGGGCTGGCAATACGGTACTGCTGGAAAAGTACTCGCTGGGCTAACTCCGAGCGGGGCTCCTGCACATTTGTTTGTAAATCGGCCGCCGCTCTACCACGCGAAAAGGCGCTGTCCGACGTGCCGGCAAGTGCCAAGTCTGAAACCGCCGTACCTTCGCCGCTGTTAGCCGAGCAGTTCTCTTTTCCCGGCCCGCGCCCCTTTCCTATGAATCGTAAAAACCTGTTGCAGTGGCTGCCTTTCGCCCTGTTGGCCGTGGTCATGTTCACCGATTTGCGCACCCCGGTGCTGGGTACCTTGCAGCGCGGCTTGTTGGCCACCGGCCTGTGGCAGGCAGATGCGCCCAAGCTGCCGGAAAAAGCGCCAGTGGTGGCTACCAGCAGCACCGGCTACCCGCACAACCTGACGCTGCTGGATCAGCAGGGCCGGGAAGTAAGCCTGAGTGCGCTCAAAGGAAAGGTGGTCTTCGTCAACCTGTGGGCCAGCTGGTGCCCGCCCTGCGTGGCCGAAATGCCCGGTATTCACGCCCTGTATAAGAAGCTGGACCCGAAGAAGGTGGCCTTCGTCATGATTTCCCTCGACCAGAACCCGGCCAAGGCCCAAAACCTAATCAAGCGCAAGGGCTACACCTTCCCAGTGTACTTCCCCACGGCTAATCTGCCCGCGCCCTTCGATTCCAATTCCATTCCCAGTACCGTCATCCTGGGCCCCGACGGGCAGGTGGCCGCCCGCCACGACGGCATGGCCGACTACGACACGCCCGAGTTCAAAGCTGCCCTGGAAAAGCTGGCCGCTCCGAGAAGCTAGTTCAGATTGCCGTAAGTGCAGCACACCAAGAAGCCCGCCAAGTCCAGTGAAGGATGTGGCGGGCTTCAGTGCTTGAATAGGTAGCGTAGACGATCTGCATTACTCCGGCTCGTCATCGAAGAGCATACGCACCGAGGGCGTGTAGTCGTCTTCGTACTGGCCCGAGCGCACGGCCCAGAGGAAGCCGCCCAGAAACAGCAGGGCGACTAGGAGGCTGATACCAATTAGCAGAAAGATAATGGTCATAGTCGGGAGAGGTTACAGCTGGCGGCGGTAAGCGGCGTAGCGCACCAGCAGGGTAGCAAACACCATTACGCTCAGCGAGCTGATGGGCATTAGAATGGCCGACACGATGGGGGTAAACTTGCCCTGCACGGCTAGGCCCAGGCCGATGCCGTTGTAGCAGAACGAGAGTACGAAAGTGGCCAGCACAATTTGCAGGCAGTCCTGGGAAAACTTGAGCACGGTGCTCAGCTGCCCGAAGCTGCTGGCGTCCAGGATGGCGTCGCAGGCGGGGGAGAAGTTGGTGAGCGTCTCGGAAAGAGCTACCCCGGCATCAGAGCGCTGCAGGGCTCCGGCATCGTTGAGCCCATCACCGACCATGACCACGCGCCGGCCCTGGGCCTGCTGGCGTTCCACGAAGTGCAGCTTGTCGAGCGGCGACTGGTGGAAGCGCAGTTCGGCCTCGGGACCGAAGAGCTGGCGCAGGCGGGGTTCGTCGGCGGCGTTGTCGCCCGTGAGCAGGGCCAGCTGGTAGCTTTGACCCAGTTCCTGCAGCAGGTTGCCCAGGCCGGGGCGGTATTCGCTGCTCACTTCGTACCAGCCTTCCACGAGCCCATCCAGCGCCACGTACACCCGGGCCTGCCGCTCGCCGTGCGTCGCGGAAGGCAAGTCAACGTAGGCGGCCGAGCCCAGGCGCACTTCCCGACCCGCCACCGTGCCACAGAGGCCCTGGCCCATGGTTTCCCGGAAGTTAGTTACGGGCAGAGCCGAGGCGCCGAGCTTTTCGACCAGGCGCTGGCTCAACGGGTGGGTCGACTGCCGGGCCAGGGCAGCCACGCGCTGCTCGTCCTCGGCACTCAAAGCCAAGCCGTGGAAGCTAACCACGGCGCGGTGAGCGTCGGTGAGGGTGCCGGTTTTGTCGAATACCAGCGTGGTGGCCCGGCCCAGGGTTTCGACCACGGCCGCGTTTTTCAAATACAGCTTATGCCGGCCGAGCACCCGCAGGGTGGCGCCCAGGGCAAAGGGCGTGGCCAAGGACAGGGCACAGGGGCAGGCAATAACCAGCACCGAGGTGCAGGCCCGCAGGGCCAGCTGCGGGTCGCGCGGGTACCAGTAGAGCACCGCGCCCACGGCCAGCAGCAGGGTTACGGCCACGAAGTAGCGGCCTACTTTGTTGGCGTAGGTTTCCAGCGTGGGCTTGCCTTCCTTTTGAAAGGCGGGGTTGTTCCAGAGCTGGGTGAGGTAGCCCTGCGACACTTCCCGCACTACTTCCAGCTCCACAGCCTCGCCCACCTGCCGGCCGCCGGCGTACACCACTTCCCCGACCTGCTTGCGCACCGGCAGACTTTCCCCCGAGACGAAGCTGTAGTCAACCTGCCCGGTGCCGCGCAGCAGCACTGCGTCGGCGGGAACGATTTCCTGGTGCCGCACCCGAATGCGCTGCCCGGCCCGCAGCTCCTTCACCGGCACCGACTCCTCGCCGCCATCCTTGCTGAGCACGGTCACGGCCACGGGGAAGTAGGAGGTGAAGTCCCTATCGAAGCGTAGGGCATCGTAAGTGCGCTGCTGCACCCACTTGCCGATGAGCATAAAGAATACCAGCCCGGTAAACGAGTCGAAGTAGCCCGGGCCGCGGCCGGTGGCAATGTCGAACACGCTGGTCGTGAACAGGGCTGTGAGTCCCAGACTGATGGGAAAGTCAAGGTTGATGTAGCGCTGCTTCAAGCCCTGCCAGGCCGAGAAGTAAAAGTCGCGGGCGCTGATGAGCAGCACGGGCAGGGCCAGCAAGAAGCTCAGAGCGCCGAAGAAGCGGCCAAACAGGCTCTGGAGCTGCTCGGTAAAGGAAAAATAGTCGGGAAAGGCCATCAGCATCACGTTGCCGAAGGCAAAAGCGGCCAGGCCCAGCTGGTAGTACAGGCGCCGGTTGGCGTGGTGGGGCTGGGTGCCCAGCTCGGCCAGGGTAATCCGGGGCTCATAGCCGATGGAAGCCAGCAAGGTCACAACTTCCTGCAGGCTGGTGGCGGCAGGCTGGTAGCTCACCGTCAGCTCCTTGCGCAGGAAGTTGACCCGGGAAGCCGTAATGCCGGGGTTGAGCTTAAACAGGTTTTCGAGCAGCCAGATGCAGGAGGCGCAGTGCATCTGCGGGATGTTAAACGTGAGCCGGTTGAGCGTCGGCGACTGGAACGTAAGCAGCTGGCTCTGCACCGATTCCAGGGCCAGGTAGTCGAAGCGGCCGGGCAGCTCCACGGTCTTTACTTTCTGGCCGGGCTGCTCGTCGAGGCGGTAGTAGGTGCATAGGTTGCGGGCGTCGAGCAGCTCGTAGACGGCCTTGCAGCCCGGGCAGCAAAAGGCCAGCTCGGGCCGGGCCGCCAGCCGGATGGGCTGCTCGGGCGGGCAGTCGTCGCCGCAGTGGGCGCAGGCCAGGTGGGTGAGAAGCGGGGCGGAAGCAGTGGCAGTCGACACGGGCGGAGCTAGGCTATTGGAAACCCAAAGCTCCGGTGCGCAGGCCGCCGAAAAGCTGACGAATGTCAGCCCGCCCCGCTGATTCATCTCAGCCGAAACTCCGCGGCCGAACCCGCATCTTTGCCCTGTTGTTCCGTAGCAGCCGGGCCGACGCTGCTGTCGGTCCGGTCTGCTTTTTTGCTCGTTGCCATGCCTCGTTCCCACGCTACCGGTTCCTTGCTGCTGGTGCTGGCCCTGTTTGTCTGGGCCGGTATGGTGGCCGGCATTTCCTTTCTGGAAGCGCCACTCAAGTTTACCGCGCCCCATATTACGGTGCCCTTGGGTTTAGGCATTGGCCGTATCGTGTTTGGGGCTTTGAATAAAGTAGAGCTGCTGCTGGCCACCGTGGCCGTAATCAGCGCCCTGGTAGTGCGGGTGCCGGCTCACATTGCCTCTACGCTGGGCTTGCTCAGCGGCATTTTGCTGCTTCAAACCTTCTGGCTCTTGCCGGCTTTGGATGTGCGGGCTCTGGCCTTGCTGGCCGGCCACCTGGCCCCGCCCAGCTCCCTGCACACGGTCTATATTGGCCTGGAAGTAGTCAAGCTGCTGACCTTGCTGCTTACCGGCAGCTGGGTTTTCCGCTGGGCCCTGCAGGTGGCCCGCGCACCGGTGGCGGGCCGCAAAGCCGCCCAGGTACCCGCCTAACCTTCCTTTCCCTCACTCATGACCCAGTTCCGCCCCGATATCCACTCCGAAGCCGACGTGCAGCGCCTCGTCGATACCTTCTACCAGAAAGTCAACCAAGACGAGCTGCTCGACCCGGTTTTCAACGGCTTTGCCCACGTCGACTGGCAGCGCCACCTGCCCATCATGTACGACTTTTGGAGCAGCCTGCTGCTGGGCACCTCGCGCTATGCCGGGCGGCCCTTCCCCAAGCATATCCCCCTGCCCGTCGATGCCACTCACTTTACCCGCTGGATGCAGCTTTTCGAAGCCACCGTCGACGAGCTTTTCGCCGGTCCCGTGGCCGATATTGCCAAAGAGCGGGCCGTGAACATTGCCACCATGTTCGAGTACCGCCTCCGCAAGCGCAACCCGCTGTCGTTACTGTAGGGCAGAGGTTGGTAAAACCCCAACAGACCCTCATGGCTCGCCAGGAGGGTCTGTTTTAATTAATCAGGTATTAGCCACGTAGCCTAACCAGCAGTCTTACTGCTAATAAGCAACGGCCCGCCTTCGAGTTACTCGGAGGCGGGCCGTTGCTTTGGGAACAAGCCCGGCTAGCGGAAAATCGGACCCCGGGCGTCTTCTAGGCAGCTCAGCGCGTGAGGCGCCCCGCTCGCAATAATGACGTAGTCGCCGGCCGTAACCTCAGTGGACAGCTCCTCTTGGGTGATGTGAACAACAAACCCGGCTACTACCAGTGGGCCCGGCGCAGCTTCTCGGGCTGTAGCACCCGGATGTTCTTGGGCGTCAGCTCAATCAGGCCGTCGTTCTTGAACTCGCTCAGAGTGCGAATCAAGGACTCGGGAGCGGTGCCGACCAGGGCGGCCATGTCGTCGCGGGAGAGGTAGATGGCCGCGTCGGGGGCCGTGGCGGCTTGCTCGTGCATGCGCAGCAGGGTGTCGGCCACGCGGCGGCGGATGGAATTGTAGGCCATGCCCAGCAACTGCTGCTCCCGCTCGGTGACGCGCCCGGCCAGCAGGCGAATAAACTGCTGCCCGACTTCGGGGTTGCGCAAAAGCTGGGAAAAATCGTCGCGCGGGATGTAGACCAACTCGGAGTCGTCGAGGGCTACGGCCGAGTCGCTGTGGGCGGTGTGTTCGAGCAGGGGCAGGTAGCCGAAAAACTCGCCAGGACCGTAGAGGCCCGTTATCAGTTCCTTGCCGCCCGGGGTGACTTTCAGGGTTTTGATGCGCCCACTTTTCACGAAATACACCCGGGTGGGCTCGTCGCCTTCGAGGTAGATGTCGTGCTTTTTGCGGACGGTATGCACCCGGCGGTCGGCCGAGAGGCTTTCCAGGTTAGCCACGGTCCGGGCATCGTCCAGGAAGTCGTTGAGGCCGCCGGGGGCCTGCAGGTCGTAGTCGGGCTTGAGGTGGCGGAAGCGGCGCAGGCGGCCGGTAATGGCGCTCAGCAACTCGGCCTCGTCGAAGGGTTTGGTCAGGTAGTCGTCGGCGCCCAGCTCCATACCCTTGCGCAGGTCGCTCCGCTCGGTTTTAGCCGTCAGAAAGATAAAGGGCACGCCGGAGAGCTGGGGGTTCTGGTTGAATATCTGGAGCACCCCGTAGCCGTCGAGCACCGGCATCATAATGTCGCACACCACCAAATCAGGCTTGGTGCCCAGGGCCAGTTCCACCCCGATTTTGCCGTTTTCTGCCGTCAGCACGTGGTAGCCCGAGAGCTCCAGAATTTCGGCCGTGTTTTCGCGGATCAGCTCGTTGTCCTCAATCAGCAGAATGGTTTTCATAGGGAATGGTGATGGTAACGGTGGTGCCCACGTTCAGTTCACTTTCCAGCGAAATAGCGCCGTCCATGAGCTCCAGGTAGCGGGCAATGATGTAGAGGCCCAGGCCGGTGCCAGGCAGGTTGGCCGCATTGCGGGCCCGGAAAAACCGCTCGAACAAATGCTCCTGGTCTTCCCGGGAAATGCCCAGGCCCTGATCCTGCACCCGCAGCGTGAGCCGGCCCGGCTGGCAGGCGGCCTGCACCGTCACCACCGAGTTTTCGCCCGAGTACTTGATGGCGTTGGAAAGCAGGTTGACCAGGATTTTGCGCAGCAAGGACGGGTCGAGGCGCACCGGGCCGGGGCAGAGCACCTGCCGCTCGATGCGCTGGCCAGCTTTGAGCATGCCCTGCACGTCGGTGGCGGTTTCTTCCAGCAAATCAGCTAAGTCCAGGTTCACCGGGCGGGCTTCGATTTTACCTTCCTCAATGCGGCCTACCGAGAGGAATTCCTCCAGAATGTCGTTGAGGTGATTCACCGAGGCCCGGATGCGCTGCAAGTGCTTGAGACGCTTGTCCTGCTGCTCGGTAGCCGGGTATTTTTCAATGAGCGTGGCCGAGGTGAGCACCGCCGTGAGCGGGGTCCGGAACTCGTGGGAGGCCATGCTCACGAAGCGCGACTTGAGCTCCCCGAGTTCCTGCTCGGCGGCCAGGGCCTGGGTCAGCTCCTGGCTGCGCTGCTCAAGCTGCTCGAGGGTGCTGAGCAGGGCGTGGGTGCGGTCGGCCACTTTCTGTTCCAGCTCGGCGTTGAGACGCTCCACATGTTCGCGCTGGGCAATGAGCTCCTGCTCGGCTTCCTTTTTAAAGGTGATGTCGAGCACGTAGGCCACCACGTAGAGCTCCTCGTCGAGGTAGAAATAGCTCAAACTGACTTCCACCGGAAACACTGAGCCGTCCTTGCGCTGGCCCAGCAGGTCGCGGTTGTGACCCATGCCGCGTACCGAGGGTTTCTCGTTAAAAGAAGCCCGCAGCTGGTCGTGGTGGCGGCCGGCAGCGTTGGGCACCAGCACGTCGATGCTGTGGCCGATTAATTCCTGAGGTTGGTAGCCGAAAAGCTGCTCGGAAAGCTGATTGGCCGATACGATGGTGCCGGGCCGGTCGCAGACAACGATGCCGATGGTAGCGTTGGTAAAGACGGCCTCAAAGCGCCGCACGCTGTGGGCCAGCTCCCGCTCGGCCTGCTGCAGGCGGTTTTGCTCGGTGAGGCGCACCAGCAGAAACGGCTGCCCGCTCTGCTCGAAGTAGGCCAGCTCGACCCGCCCCCAAAACGTGCCGCCCCCGGTGTAGCGCCGGATTTCCACCTCGATATCCTGGCGGCCTTCCCGCTGGGTTTGGGCGCACAGCGCTGCCCACTGCCCATCGGCCCAGGGCGTAGCGCGCAGGGTGCGGGCCGGGTCCGTGAGAAATGCTTCCTCCGATGGATAGCCCAGCAACTGCAGCCCGGCCGGGTTGACCTGGGTAAACCAGCCCTGGGTCAGGTCATACAGGCCCACAAACTCCCGGGCCTGGGTGTAGAGCAAGTCGAGTAGGATAGGGGCAAAGGCGGCAGGCAGCATAGAACGAAATACGCGCCGGAGCAGCAAACAAACTCCGTGGCGGGTGCGAAGATAGAAGAAGACGGCTTCGGGCTTCAGCTGACAAAAATCAGGTGGCCTGCTGACCGGCATCATCTAAGCGGCGGGTCCGGTCCGGTAATTTTACGGCTGCACCCTTATCCTGAGTTCCCATGCCAACGTCCTCTTCCTTTCTTGTCCGGCCCACCGACGCCGCGGTGCTGCTGGTGCTGCTGCCCGAGGCAGGGGCGGCCCGCCCGGCTCCAACTGCGCTCCAGGCCCTGCAGCGGCAGCTCGGGGCGGCCGTGCGGGTGTTGCGGGTGGAAGAGGCCCGCCACCCGGCCGTGGTGCACAGCTTTCAGGCCACCGAGTTGCCGGCCCTGGTGCTGGTGCAGCAAGGGGTAGAGCTGTGGCGCCAGCAGGGCCTGCCCACCGATGAGGCCCTGGCTCCGCTGCTGCTCAGCAAGCTCCGGCCCGCCAGCCGTCCGATACCTCAGCCTGTGTCATAAGGAGGTGCCAGCTGGGGCGGATAAGTCACAAAGCCAGTTCGCCTACCTGACAAAAATCAGCTTCGGGCCCTAATTTCTGGCAGGGTTTGGCGGCCCGGATGGCGCAACCTTGCTGCCGCATTTTCACCCTTACACTTCCTGGTTATGGCTGCTTCCCTGCTTGTGCTTACCGACTTCCGCCAGCCCGCCCACCGGGCCCTGGATTACGCCACCAATCTGGCTACCGCCCTGGCCGCGCCCCTGGTAGTGCTGCACGTGCGCCGCACGGCGGCCTTCGACGCGGAGCGCTTCACGGGCCGCATAACGCCCCGCAGTGCGGAAGCCACGGCCCTGGCTCTAAGCAGCCTCACCGACCAACTCACCGTACCAGCCGTGGCCGAAGTGCAGGAAGGTCCGGTGGTTGAGGCCGTGGCCAAGGCCTTGGCGCAGCATCGGCCGGCCTTGCTCGTCCTGGGCCGCCCCGACAACGAGGTGCTGCCCGACGAGCTGGTTTCGACTACGGCCCTGGAGCTGCTGCGGGCCGCGCCCTGCCCCATGGTGGTAGTGCCCCCGCAATCCAGCCTGACGCTCCCGCGCCGGGTGCTCGTGGCCCTCGATGCCGAAAGCTTCAGCCTGGGTGGGCATGCCCGCTTTATCCAGTATTTCCTCGCCCAGCTGCCCAGCCAGCTCACCGTGCTGCACGTGAGCCCCGCGCCCGCCGCCGCGGGGGCCGCCGCCGCCGCCGAGGCCCTGAAGCAGGCGGGCATTACGGGCGCGGCCGCGCCCCAGCTACGTCCCCTGGTACGGCCCGAGGTGGCAGCCAGTATTGTGGAGCAAGCCGCCACCGGCGAGTTTGACCTGGTCGTGGTCGTGGCCCGCCCGCGCACCTTCCTGGGCCGGTGGTTTCACCGCAGCGTCACGGCCCACGTGCTGCTGCACAGCCCGGTACCCGTGCTGGTACTGCCGGCAGAGTAATTTTTTGACCCGGCCAGTACGCAAAAAGCCGCTTCTACCGGGTAGGAGCGGCTTTTGTTATCGTGGAACAGGCAGGGGCTAGTGCACGATGCGCAGCTCGTACCGGGGCTCTGCGGCCGAGGCGGCGTCGCCGTGGTCTACAGTGAAGGCGCCCACCCGGCTAGGGCCGTAGCCCAGATTTACTTTCACAAACTCGTTGCGGGAAGGCAGCATGCCGATAATTTCCTGGCGCAGCAGCTGCAAATCGTCCTGCAGGTTTTGAATGCGCTGCTCCACCTCGTCGGTGTGCTGGTCGAAGCTGCCGGTGGCGGGGCGGTGGTCGAAGGCCTGGTTGGCCTGGGCCTCACTGGCGGCCGAGTTGGGCAATGACTTGGATTCGACAATAGCCTTGCGCAGGTCTTCTTCGGCCTCCAAATAGGCTTTTACTTTGTCTTCGAGCGGAATCAGGGCGGGGTCGAGGTAATCGAGGTTGCTGGCCATTGCAGAAAGGGCGAAAGGGGATATATAGTCTTTGCTGAAACAACGCAGATACCCCGCAGAAGGATACAGCGCGCCGGCTCGGAACGGCCCAGCAGGCTCGGCCCTTACTACCCAAATGCAGGAATTCCGTACCCTGTGGCAACTCCTCTTACCTTTGCCCCATGTCCCGAACTCCTGCTCCCGACCCCATCGGCCACGCTATGCTGGCCTATTTACAAGGCAACCAGAAGGCTGAGCTGACCGTGCACAGCAACGTGGCCGACGAAGAGCCCCTGCCGGCCAGCTACTTTTTTCGCACCCTCTGGGAAATGCCCGAGCTGGAGCGCACCGCCCTGGAAGAGTGCCGGGGCCGGGTGCTCGACGCCGGGGCCGGGGCCGGCTGCCACAGCCTGGAGCTGCAAAGCCGCGGGTTTCAGGTCAAGGCCATTGACGCCTCGCCCGGTGCCGTGCAGGTGCTGCAGCAGCGCGGGGTGCAGGAAGCAGCCTGCCACAGCCTGTTCGAGTTGCCCGCCGGCGAGCATTACGACACGATTCTGATGCTCATGAACGGCATGGGCCTGGTGGGTACGCTGGAGGGGCTGGAGAAATTTCTGCACCAAGCCAAGCACCTGCTGGCCCCCGGCGGCCAGATTCTGGCCACGTCTTCCGACATCAGCTACCTCTACGAAGACGAGGAGGGCGCCCTGGTCATCAACCTCAACGGCCCCTACTACGGCGAAGTAGAGTACTCGATGACCTACGGCGAGGAAACCGGTACGTCCTTCGACTGGCTGTTCGTGGATGCCGGCCTGTTGCAGGATTATGCTGAGGAAGCCGGCTACGAAGTCGAGTTTCTGGGCGAAGACGACCAGCAGCAGTACCTGGTGCGCCTCACGCTCAAGCAGCAGAACATCGACAACGTCTAGCCGCCCGTCCGGGAATATAAGCTGCTGAGCACAAGCAGTAAAACCTTGTTATGGAGCTGCGGCCTTAACCGGCGGAACCCGTTGCCGGTTTCGCCTGCACTTTTGATACTACCTATGGAATACGCCAAAACCTACACTGCCCGCTGGGCCGACATGGACCCCAACGTGCACATGCGCCACTCGGCCTACACCGACTACGCCGCCCAGCTGCGCCTGGAATTTCTAGCCGAATCCGGCTTCCCCATGAAGCGCTTCGCCGAGCTCGGCATCGGCCCGATTCTGTTCCGCGAAGACACCCGCTTTCTCAAGGAAATCAGCCTGAGCGAAACCATCAGGGTAACCGCCGAGCTCAGCGGCCTCAGCGCCGATGGGTCCCGGTGGCGCATCATCCACACCATCTTCAAAGCCGACGGCCGCGTAGCCGCCACCGTGGCCGTCGATGGTGCCTGGCTCGATTTGCGCCTGCGCAAGCTCACCGTACCCCCCGTGGAAATGGTAGCCGCCATGCTCCAGCTCGACAAGCACGAAACCTACGCCGACATCGAGCGGGGTCAGAAGTGAGGTGGTGAAATTGTGAGCTAGTGAGTTGACGTTCCGCTAGCAAAAGCGGCGCATGCCGGCCACTGCCAAGAACCTTGCCCTCAACTAGCAAAGCCCTTTGCCATATCGTGGTAAAGGGCTTTCTGCATCGGTTTTAAACTTCCCGGCAAAGCATAAAAAGTTCTCTCACGCCCACGGCGCAAGACGAACCTCAAGCTCACCAGTTCACCAGCTCACTAGTTCACCGCCTTCGTAATCCGCTCCAGCTGCTTCTGGTGGTGCAGCACGTGGTCGACCATGAAGTCCAGGGTCTGGTAAATGTTGAGCATGCCCGAGCGGGGGTGCTTGAAAATGTCGCGGTTCAGCAGCGGGCTGGGAAACTCGTTGAGGGTTTGCTCCAGCTGCCGGCGCACCCGCTCCCACTCGGTGCGCAACTCGGGTAGGGGTGGGGCGGTTTCGGGAGTGAGGGCGGCCAGGTATTTGGGCGCCTTGAAGCGCAGAAACGGCAGGCGCAAGGCCAGCCGCAGCACCCGGGAGCGGACAAACGTCAGGAAGCTGGTTTTGCGCAAGCCTTCTTCCTGCTGAATCTTCTTGTTGATGTACTGCCCAATACCGATTTCGGACACCAGCAGGTGCTGCACCACCTGCGCCGCCGACCACTGCCCCGCTCCGGGCGACTGGTGGGACTTCTCGCCCAGAGCCTGCGCCGAAGCCAGCAGGCGGTTGGTGACTTGTTCGAGTTGCTCGAACCGGATGTGCAGACGGTGATTCATGCGGGTGGGGGCGGGAAGAAGTCAGTAGATTTGGGCAAAAGGTACGTAAAATACCCAGTTGCAGCCCGACGCTAGAACTGTTGCCCGGGCCTCCGCAGACCTTTTTTCTGGTCATTTCCTTTCGTTTTGCGCCTGACTTACTTGCCTTTACTTGCTTGTCTGCTACCCCCGGGCGTTCCTGGGTCGGGGCACTACGTGGCCCGCCGATGAATGAACCCGAAACCGTTGATGCGCCGCGCTGCCGGAGCCGGCCCGTGGGCTGGTGGCTGACGGGTGGCATTTTTCTGCTCTATTGCCTGTATCTGCCGTTTTCGGGCTATTCGGAAATGGTCTACGATGCCCTGGGCTACTGGAACCTGACCGAGCGGTTTTTCCGGGGCGGCCGCTTCCACCTGCTGGCCTACGATAATGCGCTGCGGGGCTACCTGCTGCCGTTGCTCAACCTGCCGGCCAAGGCGGCGGTGCACTTCACGGGGGCTGCCCCCCTCACGCTTACCCGCCTGATGGGCGCAGCCTACGCGGCGGCGTTGTTTGGCTGGGCCGGGCCTGGGCTGTGGCTGCGGCTGTTTCCGCAGCACCGTTTGGGCTGGCTGCCGCGCCTGGCATTTGCGGGGTTGGGCTTCCTGTTCTGGCGCGACTATTTCAACTTCGTGCTATCTGACTTTCCGGCCCTGCTGGCCTTGGTGCTAAGCCTGTGGTTGGTGCTGGGGCGCCAAGGCTGGACCCTGGCCGTACTGGCCGGAGCCTGCCTCACGGCGGCCAGCAACATCCGGCCCGTATACCTGCTGGCCGCCCCAGTGGTGCTAGTGCTAGGCCTGCTGACGGCCTCTAACCACCGCCACCGCCTGGTAAACGTACTGGGCCTGCTGCTGGGCTTTGCCCTGATTGCCGGGCCGCAGCTGCTGCTCAACCTGCGCCACCACCATGTGGCCACGCCACTGGTGCTCTCCCGCGACGCCCGCCTGCCCACAGCCAACCTATATCTGGCCCAACTGGGCTGGGGGGTAGTTATTCAGAAATATGAAACCAGTCTGGACCCAAGCTTTCCGGCGCCGCGCATGCTTTACACCGACGCGGCCGGCCAAGCCCTGTTGCGGCGGTTGAACATCCACCACTTCACCGGCTACGGGCCGTATCTGGCCACGGTGCTGCGCGAGCCGCTGGCTTTTGCCGGCCTTTACGGGCGTCATTTATTTAATGGCCTGGATGTACAGTATCCCAGCTTATTTGTAGTGCAGGTGGCGGCCCGCTCGTCTGGGCTGGCGGGGCTGCACTATTCGGTCTGGTTTGGAGCGCTGCTCGTGGCCGGGTGCGGTATCCGGCGGGGGGCGTTTAGTGGGCGGGTGCTGCTTACGGGAGTCGCGCTGCTGCTGCCCTGCCTGGCGGCCCTGCCTCTGGCTACCGAGTGCCGCTTTTTGCTGCCCTTACAGCTTCTGCTCTATGCGATTGCCTGCTTTGGCGGAGCCCAGTGGAGGCCCTCCTGGCCGGCGGTTTCCTGGCCCAAAATAGCTCTGGCGGCCGCTGCCTACGTGGTGTTTCTGCTGCTCTGCTTCCGGCTGTCGGCCCAGACCCAGGCCCAGCTCACGGCCGACGTGCGGGTGTTGGCCCCGCTGGGTAGCGCCGAAGCGCCACGCTGAGGCCCGCCGACCGCCGTTACTGGGCCGAAAACCGGAAGGCGGCCGGCGTCAGGCCGGTTTTGCTTTTAAACAAGCGGGTAAAGTACTGCGGGTACTCGAACCCCAGCTGAAAGGCGGTTTCGTTGATGCTCAGCGAGGTGCTTAGCAGCAGGTGCTTGGCCTTCTCAATCAGCCCGTGGTGCAGGTGCTGCTGGGTGTTTTGGCCGGTGAGGGTGCGCAGCATGTCGCTCAAGTAAGCCGGCGACACGTGCAGCTGGTCGGCGAAGTGCTGCACCGTGGGCAAGGGCTGCTCCCCATCTTGGGCCAGATACGCCGTCAGCAGGGTTTCAAAGCGGGTCAGCAAGTCGTGCTCGGCCGTGCGCCGGGTCAGAAACTGGCGGTGGTAGAAGCGGTTGGCGTAGCTGAGCAGCACCTCCAGCTGCGACACCAGCACGTCGTGGCTGAAGGCGTCGATGGCCTGCTGGTACTCGTGCCGGATGCTGTTCATCAGGCCTTCTAGGGTCTGTTCTTCCCCGTCGGAGAGGTGCAGGGCCTCGTGCACGGCGTAGGAAAAGAACCCGTAGCTGCTAATCTTCTTGCCCAACGGGTACTTGAGCAGCAGGTCGGGGTGAAAGACCAGCATCCAGCCGCTGATCTGGGAAATGTCGACCCCATCGGAGCCCTCACAGTACTGGCCCGGGGCGTAAAAAGCCAGCACGCCCTGACTGAAGTCATAGGGTCGGTGCCCGTAGCGCAGACTGCCCTGCATGTTTTTCTTGAGCGCAATAATGTAGAGCTGCCGCAGCACCGGCGTAGTAGGTGGCACCAAATGGCGGGTCTTTTCCAGGTCAATGACGGTGAGCAGCGGGTGGGCGGGCGGCGGAAACCCGAAGTGCTGGGTGAAATCCGATACCGTGGACAACGTTTTGAATTCTCGGGCCGACTGTTTCATAAGAAGGATGGAAGTGGTTGCTAATTGTCGCCCGCGGGCCGTTAAGCTACAAACCCGCCGGGGCCCCCACAGGTTAAAGCACCGCCCGCAGAAACGTCAGCACTTCGGCCTGCAGCTCCCGCTGAAACTGGGCCCGGTCGAAGCCGGGCGGGTCCTGAGATGGGGCAAAGGCCTGGCTGATCCGCTCGGTGGGAAAGGGGCTCAGAAAAGAAAAATGCCCGGCATTGGAAACTACTCGGTGCTGCACCTGGGCCGGATCCGGCACACCCTGGAGCACGTTCTGGCCGTGCCAGGGCAGCGTGTGCTCGTCTTTCTCGGCGGTAAGCAACAGAATGGGCACCCCCACCTGGCGCAAGGTTTCGGGCTCCCGAAACCAGGGCGTGGCCGGTGCCAGCAGCACCAAGGCCCGGATGCGGCTATCTGCCGGCGTCGGAATCGGGCGCGGCTGCCCGTCGGCCGACTCGTGGGGCAACGTAGTAGGTGTGCCGCCGGCCAGAGCCAAGGCAGTGTAGCCGCCCAGGGAATGACCAATCAGGGCCACCGAACCGGGAAGTGCTACGGGCCCGATTTGCGGGTCCTCCAAGAGGGCGTTGAGGGCCAGCTGCAAGTGGCGGGGACGGGCCGTCAGGTTCTGCGGAGTGCCGGCCCAGCTGTCGTTCGCGTGGTTGTTATGCGGGTGTTCCGGCAGGCCTATTATGAAACCCTCACTCGCCAGAGAGTGCGCCAGGGTGCGGTATACCATGCCCGAGCCGCCGGTGCCGTGGGAAATCAGGACTACAGGAAACTGCCCGGCTGCGGGAGAGGCGTTTCGGGCTACGCTCAACAGATAGGGCCCCAGGGCTTCCGGCTGTTCCGGCTCCTGGCCTGGGTAGAGGAGGACCAGGGGCAGCGTCAGGTTCAGAGTAGCGTCAGGTACGTCGAGGCGGCGGTATCCTACCGGGTAGCCCATGCAGTCAGATGTAGTTCGGCTGGCAAGTACGGTATTTACCCGAAGTGCCAAAGGCGGGGCCGCACCAGGCTCGGCCCCGCCTTTGGCTAAAATCCCTCCGGATACGCGGCGCCGGCTGAGCTGCCCACCGGCATAATGGCCTCCAGCTCCGCCAGCTCGGCCGCACTCAGCGTGAGGCTGACGGCGGCCACGTTCTGCTCCAGATACTTGCGGCGCTTGGTGCCGGGAATAGCTACTACGCCCTGGGCCAGCACCCAGGCTAACGCCAGCTGGGCGGCCGTCACGCCCTTGGCCTGGGCCAGGCTTTGGAGCTTCTCGACCAAGGCCAGGTTCTTATAAAAATTCTCGCCCTGGTAGCGCGGGAAAAACCGGCGCGAGTCGTTGGCCTCGAAGTCGTCCGGCGTCTTGATGTCGCCCGACAAGAAGCCCCGGCCCAGCGGCGAGTAGCCCACAAAGCCGATGCCCATGTCGCGGGTGGCCTGTAGTACGCCGTCTTCCTCTACGCCCCGGTCGAAGAGAGAGTACTCGGTTTGCAAGGCCGTAATCGGGTGCACGGCGTGGCCCCGGCGCAGTTCTTCGGCCGTTACTTCCGACAGGCCCAGAAAGCGCACCTTGCCTTCTTCCACCAGGCGGCTCATGGCCCCCACGGTGTCTTCCAGCGGGGTGTTGGGGTCGATGCGGTGCAGGTAGTACAGGTCCACGTAGTCGGTTTGCAGGTTGCGCAACGACCGCTCGATGCTCTTGCGCACGTACTCGGGGCGGCCGTTGTAGCCGCCGGCCCAGTTTTCCTGGTCGTCTACTTCAAAGCCGAACTTGGTGGCCAGAATAATTTCCTGACGCCGCCCGGCAATGGCCCGGCCCACCAGCCGCTCGTTGTGCATGGGCCCGTACAGGTCGGCGGTGTCGAGCAGGTTGATGCCCAGTTCCAGGGCCCTATGAATGGTGGCTACGCTTTCCACCTCGTCGGCCTCGCCGTACACACTCATGCCGTTGATGCCGCCGGTCATGCCCATGCAGCCCAGGCCTTGCACGGGTACTTCCAACCCCTGGCTGCCCAGGGCTACTTTATTGATGGTGCTCATTTCGTGTTCCGGTTAGAATGAAGAATAGTTTCTACCTGACAAAGGTCCGTCGCCAAGCTGCCTAGCGAGGTATACAAACCCGCGCTTCTGCAACACAAAACGCGGCTACTGCCAGCCCTGCACGCTACCGCCCCCAAATACGGCCTTTTTGAGCACCGACCAGAACCGGTCCTGAAACGGGTCCAGAATGCTGGCCTCGTCCAGCGACTGGAGCTGCGCGGGCGTGAGCTGAATATCGAGTGCGGCCACACTTTCGTGCAGCTGCGCCACCTTGCTGGCCCCCACGATGACCGAGCTGATGCCGGGCTGCTGTGCCACCCAAGCCAGGGCCACTTGGGCCAGGGGCCGGTTTAGCTCGGCCGCCACGGGCCGCAGCGCGTCGAGCACTTGCCAGTTGTGGTCCGTAAATTTCATGTTGCCGAAGGGGTTGGGGCCCGTAAGCCGGCCTTCGCCGCTGGCTCCGGCGCCTTCGCGCTGGTACTTGCCGGCCAGAAAGCCCGCCGCCAGCGGACTCCACGGCGTGATGCCCAAGCCTAGGTCCCGAGCGGCCGGTACGTGCTCCTGCTCAATGCGGCGAGCCACCAGGGAGTATTCCACTTGCAGGGCCACGGGGCCGGGGATGCCGTGGGCAGCGGCCAGCGTGGCGGCTTTGGTGGCGTACCAGGCGGGCACGTTGGAGAAGCCGAAGTAGCGGATCTTGCCCGTCCGCACCAGGTCGCCCAGGGTGTGTAGCACCTCTTCCACGGGCGTCACCGAGTCGTAGGCGTGCAGCCAGTAGAGGTCCACATAGTCGGTTTGGAGGCGGCGCAGGGAGCCTTCCAGGGCCCGGTGAATGTTCTTGCGCCCGTTGCCGCCCACGTTGGGGGTGTTGGCCTGTCCGCCGAAGCTGAACTTGGTAGCCAGCACCAGGTGGTCGCGCAGGCGGCGCTCGGCCACGAAGCGGCCCAGCATTTCTTCACTCTGCCCGCCCGAGTACACGTCGGCGGTGTCCAGGAAATTGCCGCCCGCGTCTACGTAGGCATTGAAAATGGCCTGGGAAACGTCGTCGTCGGAGCCCCAGCGGGCGGTGCCGAAGGTCATAGTGCCCAGGGCCAGCGGGCTAACAATAAGGCCGGAACGGCCCAGGGTTCGGAAATTAGTAAGTGACATCAGGCAAAGTTTGAGAGTGGTGCTGCCATACAAGTAGCTTTGCCAAAGGTCTGGCTTACACACTTCGTAGGGCCTATACAAACCCGGACTTCTGCAACACAAAATGGGGTTAATTGCTAGTTGATTGTTGTCCGTTGTTAGAACTGTCATCCTGAGCTCTGCGAAGGACCTTCCTCCGTGTTTTGCTAAGCTTTCTTCAACGCGAAAAGCACTTTCCTGCCAGCGAAGAAAAGGGCTTGGGCACAGTGGCAATACGCCGTAGTGGGGTAGAGAAGGAAGGTCCTTCGGCTGCGCCTCAGGATGACAGATCCAAAATGAACACGCACAAAAAAGCCCTGACTACCACGGTAGCCAGGGCTTTTATAGCAATCAGAAGCCTAAATACTAGGCTTTCTGGTAAGTTACTTCTTTCACGGCCTGAATGGTGCGGGCTACGTTGGGCAGCGAGGCTTCAATCAGGGTGGGGGCGTAGGGCAGGGGTACGTCCATGCAGGTTACGCGCACCACGGGGGCGTCGAGGTAGTCGAAGGCGCGGCGCTGCACGGTGTAGGCCAGCTCCGAACTGATGCTGGCCAGGGGCCAGGCTTCTTCCACGACCACCATGCGGTTGGTTTTCTTCACCGACTCCACCAGCGTGTCATAGTCGATGGGGCGCACCGAGCGCAGGTCGATTACTTCGGCTTCGATGCCGTCCTTGGCCAGCTCATCGGCGGCGGCCAAGGCAATTTTCATCATTTTGCCGAAGCTCACCAGCGTCACCGACTTGCCCTGACGCACCACGTTGGCTTTGCCGATTTCCAGCACGTATTCTTCCTCGGGCACTTCGCCCTTGTCGCCGTACATCAGCTCCGACTCCATGAAAATCACCGGGTCGGCGTCGCGGATGGCGGCTTTGAGCAGGCCCTTGGCATCGTAGGGGTTCGAGGGAACGACTACTTTCAGGCCGGGCGTGTTGGCGTACCAGTTCTCGAAGTTCTGGGAGTGCTGCGAGGACAGCATACCGGCGTTGCCGGTGGGGCCGCGGAACACGATGGGGCAGGAGTACTGCCCGCCCGACATGGAGTAAATCTTGGCGGCCGAGTTAATCACCTGGTCAATGGCGACCAGCGAGAAGTTGAAGGTCATGAACTCGATGATGGGCAGCAGGCCGTTGATGGCCGCTCCCACGCCGATACCGGCGAAGCCCAGCTCGGCAATCGGCGTATCAATCACGCGCTCAGGGCCAAACTCGTCGAGCATGCCTTGGCTTACTTTGTAGGCGCCGTTGTACTCAGCTACTTCTTCGCCCATCAGAAACACGCGCGGGTCGCGCCGCATTTCTTCAGACATGGCCTCGCGCAGGGCTTCCCGGAATTGGATGGTCCGCATAATCAGCTTACAGGAATTCGAAACGTCAGAAACAAAATGCCGGAAATTTTCCGGCCCGTAAAGCTACAACCCGCAGCCGGGACGGGCAAGCACGATTATGATTCAAGTTTAACCGAGCAACGCGAACCACTGACACGCTCTACTGAAGCGAGGAGGTCGTAGCGGCAAGCATCGGCTGGATTACCATTCAATGTTGGTCTTTACTTCTGCCGTCATCCGTTCCCACTTCGGGTTGTCCATGCCTAGGGCGTAACCGACGTTTTTGAGCAGGCCCCGCGGTGAAAACCAGGACCAGCGTTTAAATAGGGGCTTTCCCCGCAACGATGCAGGATATACTACCTCGGTTATGCCTTGTGTGTATTGCTCATAAGTGTAGGCCGAGGTATCGTTGCGGAAGCTAAAGCCGAAGAGTTGCTCCAGTTGTGCTAAGGTATCTGACGCTACCAGATCGGTGTTGAAGTAGTGAATAGCTTGGGTTTTATCCACCAATACGATAAAGCTGCTTTCATCATCTACTACCAGACGTGGGGCCCGCCCAATCAGCCGCACATCCTCCACGGCTAAGCGAAAGGAAGGGGAGAAGCGCACCGTGCCAACTTCCCGGACCGGCTTGCCGGTAAAGGTGATAATGTGTTGGTTAATAGAAAGCATAGCTGCTAGGTGTTACCGCAGGGCTTCCAGGAACACTTTTCCGGCGGCGTAATCCCGGAACTCCAGGTCCTCGACGGCACGCTGGGCGTAGGTGCGGTCGAGCTGCACGGCGCGGATCAGGTACTGGCCCATCTGGGCTTCGTCCTGGCGGCGGGCGGCCACTACGGCCAGGCAGTAGTAGGCCATCGGGTCGTTGGGCTTGAGGTCCAGGGCTTCGCGGTAAATGCCGGCCGCGCCGTCGTAGTTGCCTTTCAGCAAGTAAATCAGGGCCCGGTTCATCGTGTTCTGGTAGCTTTTTCCGCTGTAGCTGATGCTGCCCAGGGCGTCATCGAGCTGTCCGACCTCGATTTCCAGGGCGGCTTTATCGGCAAATACCTTTTCCAGCACCGGCCGCGGCCCGCCGAGCTTGATGGCGTAGTCGTAGTTCTGCAGGGCTTCGAGCCGGTCGCCGGCCCGGTGGTAGGCGGTGGCCACGCGGTAAAACAAGTCGGCAGTGGGGTTGCGGTGGGCGGCCAGGGTGAAGTTGGTAGCGGCCCGGCGCAGGTAGGCTTTGCGCACCTTGTCGCTGACTTCCTTTTCCGAGCGCTGCAAGAGCACTACGGCCAGGTTGTGGTAGGCTTCCCAACGGCCGGTGGTAGCCACCGCGGTTTCGTAGATGCGCTGCTTTTCGGCCAGCAGCGGCGTGAGCGTAGCCGAGTAGCGCAGCTCTTCAGGGGTGAGGGCATCGGCCTCCATTTCCTTCTCCACAATCTTTTTGGAGAGCAAATAGATTTCCGAGTCGTAGCGCTTGGGAGCGGTGTACTCCACGGCTACGGTGCCGAAGCGCATCACCGGGTAGATGTACTGCTCGATATAGTCGTAGAAGGAGAGGTCCCGCAGCTGCCTCTCTTTCTGGGCAAAGCTGCCCTTGGAGTCGTTGATGAGCATGACCACCGAGTCAATCTGGGCCGGCTTCAGGGCCGAGTTCTGCACCTTGTTCAGAAACAAATCCCACCGCCGATGGTAGGCCACAGTTTCAAACTGAATGTTGCTGACCTTATTCAGATACGAATCGGTGTCGACGCGCTTTTTATAGTAGCGCATCAGGCCCTGCACCCGGCGGTCGGCCAGGCGGGCGTCGCGCGAGTCGATAGAGTCAGGCGAGTGGCCGGCGGCTATCATCACCTTCTTGGTGTGCTGGTTGGCCTCAATGAAGTCTTCCAGGGCCTGCACATTGGTGCCCAGGTAATTGCGGATGGCGGCGCTGCCCTGGTCGAAAAAGAAGGGCAGAATGCGGGTGCCACTCATGTTGTTGTCGGCCGTTTCGGGCAATAGGCCAATGGCCGTATCCTGACGCACCACCAGCCGGCCCGTCGTGACGATGCCGCGGGCCAACCGAAACTGCGTACCCTTCACCCGCTTGCCGTTGGGCTTGAGCTGGTGGGCATCGGGCAAAGCCAGTAGCTCGCCGGGGCTTTTGCGGGGCGAGTAGGGAAAGGAAAACTGCTTGGTGATGACCAGCTCGTCTTTTTTCTCGGTGTCGTAGGTGTACTCGCCCGAGACGAAGGTCAGGCGGCCCACGGTGTCTTCGCGCAGGCCGTTGTCGTAGCGGTAGCTCAGGCCCAGGTTGTAGGCGTTGCCCTTCTTGAGGTGCTTAGCCGGTACCCGGGCCGTGACTTCAAACAAGACGTTTTCGCCGTTGCTTTCCAGCACCGAGGGCTGCACCGTAACTTGCTGGCCTTCTTGCGCAACCTTTAGCATCCGGGGCAACGTACAACCCGGCAGTGCGGCCGCGGCCAGCACTACCCACACGGACGGAAACAGGCGCAAATAAACTTTCATAGGCAAAAAGCTAGGCAGGACGGAGGCGGGGCAGAAATTCTGGCCTACAAACGTAAAAACTGCCGCGAGGGGTCAGAAATTGTGCTCAATTGTAGTAGCTGAGCTTGCCGTCCGGCGGTTTTCTTGTTATTTTGAGGAGCAGTAACCGGTTCAACCGGTTAAAAATGAGGAGCTATGAAACGATTAACCGACTTCATCGAACAGCAGAGCTTTGGCGTCTGCAATGCTTTGGGGCAGCGTTTGGGCTTCTCTAGCAGCAGCGTGCGGCTCTCCTTTGTCTACGCGTCGTTTTTCACCTTTGGCTCGCCCATCGTGCTGTACTTCGCCCTGGCCTTCTGGATGAACGTGCGCCGGGCCATGCGCCGGCAGCGCAGCACCGTCTGGGACCTATAGGTGAGATGGTGAATTAGTGAAATGGTGAGTTTGTGAGTGAGCTACTTTGACTAGTGGCAGTGTTTGGTGCGTGCAGTGTGGTACCAAAATCTTTCGGGCTAAGCTGGCTGAAGGCGCGGATGCCTTGGCCGAAGTAAGCCCAAACCAGGCTTCCCTGGTAGACGCCCGGCCGCTGGTGGGTGAGCTGCTTCTGCGGGTTTTCCTGGCGCTTTTGCTTCCAATAAGCCCGTTGCTTGTAAAAGTCGCGGTGGGCGCGCAGAATGGCTTTGAAGTCGCCGGTGTTGCCTTGGAGCAGAAAGCGCAGGGCCGCCACCCAGTCCAGCATTAGCCGAATGAGGAGCACGTCGGTTAGCTCGGCCTCGGCCACGTTCTTATACACCAGGGCTAGGCCGTTGCGGAAGTTGAGGTAAGTTTTGCGCGGGTTCGACTTGTGCAGCGTGCCGCCACCCACGTGAAAGACCGTGCTGCCACCGTGGTACCACACCTGCTGCCCCACATTCCAGAGGCGCCAGCACAGATCAATTTCCTCCATGTGAGCAAAAAAGGTTGACTCCAGGCCGCCCATTTGGTGCCAGGAGGCGGCCCGCACCAGCATGCAGGCGCCAGTGGCCCAGGCTACCGGCCGCGGGTCGTCGTACTGGCCCAGGTCTTTTTCCAGGGTGTCGAAGAGGCGGCCACGGCAGAAGGGGTAGCCCAGCCGGTCGAGGTAGCCCCCGCCGGCCCCGGCGTACTCAAACAGCTCCCGCTGCGTGGTTTCGGTGCTGTACTGCCGGATTTTGGGCTGGCAGGCGGCTACTTCCGGCCGGGTTTCCAGCAGTTCTCGCAACGGAAGCAGCCAGCCGGGCGTCACCTCCACGTCGGAGTTGAGCAGCATATAATACTTGGCCTCCACCTGCTGCAAGGCCCGGTTATATCCGTCGCAAAAGCCCAGGTTGTTGGGGTTGCGGATGATTTCTACCGTCGGAAACTCCTGGCCCAGAATTGCTACCGAGTCATCCGTGCTGGCATTGTCGGCCACGATGATACGGGCCCCGTCGGAGTGGGCCAGCACGGCGGGCAGAAACTGCCGCAGAAATTGCTGCCCGTTCCAGTTCAGAATCACCACGGCCACGTCGGCGCAGAGGCCGCCGGGCGCGGCCGGATTAGAGGCCAAAGCTGCCCAAGTCGAAGCCGGGAATATTGGGCAGTAGGCCGGAGGTCTTGCTTTTGAGCTCTTCTTTGCCCTTTTCGGCGGCCTCGTTCATGGCTTTGTTTACGGCCGCTACCACCAGGTCAGCCAGCATGTCGCGGTCCTGGGGCGTGAGCAGCGTGTCGTCAATATCGAGCTTGAGCAGCTGGCGGTGGCCGTTTACGGTGGCCTTCACCAGCCCCCCGCCCGACTCGGCCGTGACGGTCAGGTATTGCAGCTCGCTCTGGGCCTTCTGGAGCTTTTCCTGTAGCTCTTTGGCTTTGCCCATCATGCCCATCATGTCAAACATAGGTTCTAAACGTTATTTCCAGTGCGCTGGAAGGGTGGTTGCATACGGTTGAATACGAGAAAGGTAGGGCAGGAGCGGCGCTGATCTGAATAATTCCGGCGCTGTCTCGCACTCCAGCCTTGCAGCGTATGGAAAGCAGAATTTTGGGGCAATTTACGCAAAGCCCCCGCACCTTGGCCGGCAGTGGGCTGCGCCTTAACGGAAGCAGCCCGCCCAGAAACTACTGGCAAGGCAAGCTGCTAACCCCAATTGCCCCTTTTACTACGACCTCCCAGCCGAGTTGCCACTGCCCCTAGCCGCCAACTGCGGCCCACGCCCGGCAGTGCGGGGTAGGCCGCAGTTGGCGGCTAGGCAATACAGGGCCTTGTTATAGGAGCTAGGCCGTGGTAGGCAATACTAGCACGGGTACTTTGCTGTGGCGCAGTACCTGAGCCGTAACGCTGCGGTGAAACAGGCCGCCCAGGAAGCTGTGGGGCCGGGCCAGCACTACGACCATATCGGCCTGCAGCTCCTCGGTTGCCTGCAGGATACCGTCGGCAGGGGCTTCCTCCCTGATTTCGTAGAGGCTGTTGCCGGTAAGTTGGCCAAACATACCCGTGCGCTGCAGCGAGGCCAGGCCCACGTCGGCGCGGCTGGGGCCGGTTTTGGGTGCGACGTGAACCACCGTCGTGGTGGCGTAGCAGTGGTCCAGCAGCCCCGACAAGGCCAGGGAAGGTGCCGTGAGCCAGAACGGCTGGTCGTCGGCGGCTACTACGAGGCGGCGGGGCAGCTGGTGGCTACTCCAGCCTTCAGGCACGAGCAGCAAGGGGTAGCGGGCCGCCTGCAGAATGGGCGTGGCCTGCACCCGGATGAGCTGGTCGAGCAGGGTCGGGTCTTTTTCGCGGCCCAGCACCAGCAGCAGTGGCTGATGCTGGCGCACGGCTTCGCCTACCGCGTCGCGAAAGGGGCCTACAGCCAGCTCGGCGCTGGCGGGAATGGGCAGGCGCAGGGCTCGTTCGATTAATTCGCTGAGCATAACCTGCCGGCTTTCCAGCACCAGCGGAACCGTGACCATGGCCGCCTCGGGCACCACCATCGGGTCCTGGTACACGTGCAACAGCTGAATCCGGCCGCTGAGCCGCTGGGCCAGATACGTGGCGTAGGTCAGGGCCGATTCGGCGGCCGCCGATAAGTCGGTGAGTACTACAAAAGCGGGGAGCATGGCAGAAGGTGGTTTGGGGAAGAATCTGGCGCGGCAGGCGTTGCCGATGGTGTAAAAGTCGGCCCTGGAGCCCCGCCCGCGCATGATGCGCGTCAGCCAAACCCATGACTTCTATCAGGGTGTGGGCCACGGTTTGCCGGCGTCGGGCGCGCTACTTTTGTGGCCCGCAAAAGCGGATGGCTGGACCTGGAGCCGCCTCCGCTGTTCTATTTTACCGGGCTGACTTCGGTAAATGGCAGCTGCTACACCCTAAGCACCCAAAAGAGGCTTGTCGCCGCTGACCCAACACCCGCGCCCCGCCCTACGTTAGTCCTATTATGACCAAAACCGTCTTCATTGCCTCCGCCGAGCCCTACAGCGGCAAATCCCTCGTCACGCTGGGCCTTGTGAATATGCTGCTCAGCAAAGCCCAGAAAGTCGGCTACTTCAAGCCCATCATCACCCCGGGCCCTGAGGACAAGCACGACGCCCACATCGATACCGTGCTGCGCCACTTCCAACTGCCCCTGGCTTACGAGGATACCTTTGCCTACACCGGGCCGGAAGTGTTGCGGCTGATTGAAACCGAGCGGCAAGGCGAGATGATTGACACCATCATCCGCCGCTACAAGCAGCTGGAAGAGCAGCACGACTTCATCGTGGTCGAAGGCACCGACTTCGTGGGCCAGGGCACCGCCTTCGAGTTTGACCTGAACGTGACCATCGCCAAAAACCTGGGCGAGCCGGTGCTGCTGGTCGTGTCGGGTGAGAACAAGACCACGGCTCAGATTATCAGCAACACGCTCACGGCCCTGCGCGGCTTCGAGGCCCGGGAGGTACAGGTGCTCACGGTAGTAGCTAATAAAGTGCGCCCCGAGCAGGTCCCCGACGTGCAGCAGTTGCTCCGTGCCCAGCTGCCGGCCGAGGTTATCCTTTCCGTCATTCCCGAGGACAAGGCCCTGCTCAACCCCACAATGCAGGAAATCCACGAGGCCCTGGGCGGGCGGCTGCTCTTCGGGGAGGAGCTGCTCGGCAACCAGGTCGACAACTTTGTGACCGGAGCCATGAACGTGCCCAACTTCCTGAACTACCTCAAGGAAAACGTGGTCATCGTGACGCCCGGCGACCGGGGCGACATCGTTATCTGCGCCGTGCAGGCCAACTTGTCGGCCAGCTACCCCAAGGTGGCCGGCGTGGTCCTGACGGCCGGCTGGGAGCCCGAGGAGCCGATTCTGCGCCTGTTGCGCGGGTTACAGACAGTGATTCCCATTCTGGCCGTGCCCACGGGCACCTTCGAAACCAGCGCCCGACTGGCGGCCGTCAAGTCGCGCATCTCGGCCGACAACCCTAAGAAGGTGCAGCTGGCCATTCGCACCTTTGAGCGCTACGTCGACGTGCCGGCCCTGGCCGAGCAGCTCACCACGTTCCAGTCGGAGGGCATCACCCCGCACATGTTCCAGTACCGGCTCATGCAGTGGGCCAAGCGCCAGCGCCGCCATATTGTGCTGCCCGAAGGCAACGACGACCGGATTCTGCGGGCTGCCGCCCAACTGCTGCACCAGAATATTGTGGACCTGACTATTCTGGGCACTACCGAGGAAGTACTGGCTTCCGTCAAGCGCCTGGGTTTGAGCTTCCCCGCCGACCACGTGCGCATCATTGACCCCGTGCACAGCGAGTTCTACGACGACTACGTCAACACCTTCTATGAGCTGCGCAAGGACAAGGGGGTGAATGAGGACATGGCCCGCGACCTGCTGCGCGACGTGTCCTACTTCGGCTCGATGATGGTGTATAAGGGCCACGCCGATGGTATGGTGTCGGGGGCGGTGCACACCACCCAGCACACTATCCGGCCGGCTTTGCAGTTCATCAAGACCAAGCCGGGCGTGTCGGTGGTGTCGTCGGTGTTCTTTATGTGCCTGCCCGACCGGGTGGCCGTCTTCGGCGACTGCGCCGTGAACCCTAACCCGACGGCCGAGCAGCTGGCCGAAATTGCCATTTCCTCGGCCGAAAGCAGCCGGGCCTTCGGCATCGAGCCCCGGGTGGCCATGCTGTCCTACTCCTCGGGTACTTCGGGCGCCGGGGCCGACGTAGACAAGGTGCGGCAGGCCACCGAGCTGGTGCGGCAGAAGCGGCCCGATTTGAAAGTGGAAGGTCCCATCCAGTACGACGCGGCCGTCGACCCGCTGGTGGGCCGGCAGAAGCTGCCGGGCTCGGAGGTAGCCGGGCAGGCCAGCGTGTTGATTTTCCCCGATCTGAACACCGGCAACAACACCTACAAGGCCGTGCAGCGCGAAACCGGCGCTCTGGCCATCGGCCCGGTACTGCAGGGCCTCAACAAGCCGGTAAACGACCTGAGCCGCGGCTGCACCGTGGACGACGTGTTCAACACGGTGGTTATAACCGCTATTCAAAGTCAGCAGCAATAACGGCCCCGGAATTTAAGCACACAAGCAGACCAAAAACAACGCAGCAGTTGTTTTTGGCCTGCTTTTATTATGGAATAAAATAAGCAGTAGAGTTGTGTATTATAATAGATTAGCAGAATAAATAAAATCAAAGGATGTAAGCTAGGTAAAACAGGTAGTTGCTGACTGCTACTATTAATTACGATGAATGGTTAGAAACTGGCCATCATCAGGTCAATCTTATCGAATAACTCACCTACGCCCAGGGAAGCCCAGAGAATAAAGAAAGCCAGGAGCCATTTGGCTACTACGGGAATAGAGAAGCCGGTTTTTATTTTTATTAGTGTGTTTACCGGCGGAAAAAACGCCAGGGAAAGAAGCATAATAAACAGGCCGAAGCCGGGGTCATTGCCCCAAAAGGTGTTCACTGCGCCGATTGCCACAGCCACCAGGCCAAAAAGCCAGCCGGCAGCATTAAAAGCGTTTGCCAAAGCATTTGAGGTGTTGTTCATGACCATGGGTTTTGAGGTTTGAGGGTTCGTGTGAAAGGTGAGAAACTGAGTTGTTGTTGCTGGTTGTCAGGGTAAACCTCCTGTTTTTGTATCACTTGCGTACGGCGTCGGCGGGAGCGTTATTGTACTCGTCGAGGCACTTGTTAATGGGTTGTCCGCCTTGGTGAATACAGTCGCAAAACGTGTAGCAGGCCGCGGATTTATTACTGCCTTCACAGCGTCTTTTGCAATCCTTGGAGTTATTATAAGGCTGGATAGAATACATGTTCGTAACCGTAAAACCTACCGCCAGAACGGCTGCAAATACTCCGGCGAAGAAATAAGTTGGGAACGTAGTATCGATGTTTTTGCGAGCCTCCAAGTCCGTAGCGGTAGGCTGCTGAAAAGGGAAAATATATTTTAATTTATCGTAGTCCCAGCACAGTAAGTATAAGTTGGCCAGTACCATCAGGGGAGAAGTAAGCAGGGAGCCTACAAAGCGTACTGATATCGTTAAGACGAAAATATTCAGGATGATAGGGAAATACAGTACGGCTCCCAAAGTGGCCGTGCGCGGAATAAGCAGCAGAACGGCCGCTGTCATTTGCATGACGCCCACAAACGGGTAATAAAAACCGGTGCGGTGGAAGGCTTCCAAATAATGGCCCATCGGGTGACTGACAACCAAATTGGTAAACCGCTCCCCAATAATTTTGACGTAGCCCGACGGTAAAAAGCCCATTGCCAAAACCACCCGGTTGAAGATGGTGAAGTACCGCAGCCACTGGTTGCGCTTGGCCTGGCCATGGAGGGTATCGAGAGTGGAAGAAAGGCTCATCGGTGGGTAGCGTCTATTCCGGAGGGTAGTTATGTAGTGGTCAGGGTCGCTGTCCGCTAGCCCCGCGCGGCTGCGGTGTCAGCGGCGGATTTACCTGGTTCCTGGCGCGGCAGCTGGCGTATTCGGTTGTGATGCTTCAAAAGTACTTTGTTTTTCAAAGTTAGCAAATAAAATATTTTGGCAGCCAGATGATTTATTTTCGGGTCGCACCTTTGGGCTACTTGTGAACTGAATCAATGGGCTGATTTTAAACTGTTTGTGTCGATGGGTAAGTCAGGGGAGCCAAGCGTGGCCAGTTGAGGCGACCAGCAATGCGGCCACAACCCGCTCGGCTTTGGCAGGAGCCGGTTATGCGCCACCGGCTATGAGCCTGATTGTTTTGTCTGGGCCGCTGCGTATTGTAGAGCGGCGGATGGGCGTACTTTGCCGCCCCAAAGCTCGTAGTGTGGTTTACCGCCAGTTATTCGGCCTTACTTCCTGCCCCGCGGTAGGGGCAGCAGCACCTTTCTCATGAACATCTTCGTCGTCAACTCCGGTAGCTCCTCCATTAAGTACCAACTCTTCCGCTGGCCGGCCGAGCAGCCTGTGTGTAGCGGACTGGTCGAGCGGATCGGGCAGCAGCAAGCTACTATCACGCACAAGGTATTTGACCCCACCAACCCTACAACAGCCCCTGCCGAGCAGCACCTGACGCTGGCCCTGCCCGACCACGAAGCCGGATTACGCGAGGTAGTGGGCCTGCTGACCGCCGGCGAAACGGCCGTTATTCAGAATCCGGCCGATATCCACGTCATCGGGCACCGGGTGGTACACGGCGGGGAAGAGTTTGCGGCCACTACGCTTATTACGCCGGCGGTAAAGGCCGAAATCAAGCGCCTGTTTGCCCTGGCACCCCTGCACAACCCGGCCAACTACCTCGGCATTGAGGTTGCGGAGCAGCTGTTTCCCCAGGCCCGGCAGGTGGCCGTGTTCGATACGGCGTTCCACCAGACCTTGCCCGAATATGCCTTCCGCTACGCCCTACCCGAGGCGCTGTATACCGAGCAGCGCATCCGCAAATACGGTTTTCACGGCACTAGCCACCAGTACGTAGCCCGGCAGGCCGCGACGCACCTGGGCCTGCCCGAGGCCCGCCTGATTACCATTCACCTCGGCAACGGCTGCAGCATGGCCGCCGTGCGCGGCAGCCGGGCCCTGGATACCACCATGGGCTTTGGGCCGCTGGCCGGCCTGGTGATGGGCACCCGGTCTGGCGACCTCGACCCCTCGGTGCTGCTGCATCTGCTGGGGCCGCTGGGCTATTCGGTGGAGCAGGTGAGCACCCTACTCAACAAGGAAAGCGGCATGCTGGGCTTGAGCGGCTTTAGCGACATGCGCGACGTGACCAAGGCCCTGAACGCCGGAGATACCCGCGCCGCCCTGGCCTATGATCTGTACGCCTACCGCATCCGGCAGTACATCGGCGCCTACGCGGCGGTGCTCAACGGCCTGGATGCCATTGTCTTCACGGCCGGGGTAGGCGAAAACGACGCGCTGGTACGCAGCCGTGTGTGCCAGGATATGGGCTTCTTCGGCCTGGAGCTGGATGAGGCCCAAAACCAGCTGCGCACCCCGGGGCTGCGCGACATCAGCACGGCGTCGTCCCGGGCCCGGATTCTGGTCATTCCCACCAACGAGGAGCTGGAAATTGCCCGCCAGTGTGCCCAATTGCTGAACTAGGCCTAAATTCATAGGCAAAGCTCTTACCCAAAAGCTTAGCGGGCTACATGTGAGAAACTCACAAAAAAGGCCGCGCCCGAACTATGCATAGTCGGGCGCGGCCTTTTTTATAAGCGGCTATTACGTCTTACTCGGGCTGCAGGATCTGCTCAATAGCAGCCAGCTCGTCCGGAGTGAAATTCAGGTTTTGCAGGCAGTGGAGCGAGTCGGTGAGCTGCTCGGGGCGGCTGGCGCCGATGAGCACCGAGGTAACCCGCTCGTCCTTGAGCAGCCAGGCCAGG
Source organism: Hymenobacter cellulosivorans (assembly GCF_022919135.1). NCBI lineage: Bacteria > Pseudomonadati > Bacteroidota > Cytophagia > Cytophagales > Hymenobacteraceae > Hymenobacter > Hymenobacter cellulosivorans. Next base: position 3,687,751 of record NZ_CP095049.1, read on the forward strand.
GCCATTTGGGCCAGACTTTGGTTGCGGCCCTGAGCCAGTTCATTGAGGCGCTGCACCTGGCTGAGGCGCTCAGGCGTCAATTGGTTTTCGGTCAGGAAGCCCACGCCCTTGGCTACCCGCGAATCGGCCGGGACGCCGTGCAGGTATTTATCGGTAAGCAGGCCCTGGGCCAAAGGGGAGAAGGGAATGCAGCCCACGCCTTCCTGGCCGAGCAAGTCGAGCAGGCTGTCTTCCACCCACCGCTCAAACATAGAGTATTTGGGCTGGTGAATCAGGCAGGGCGTGCCTAGCTCGCGCAAAATGCGGAAGGCTTCCCGGGCCTCGGCGGGCTGGTAGTTGCTGATGCCCACGTACAAAGCCTTGCCCTGGCGCACGATGAGGTCTAGCGCCGACATGGTTTCCTCCAGGGGCGTGTCGGGGTCGGGGCGGTGGTGGTAGAAGATGTCGACGTACTCCAGGCCCATGCGCCGCAGGCTCTGGTCGAGGCTGCTGACCAGGTACTTTTTGGAGCCCCACTCGCCATAGGGACCTTCCCACATGTGGTAGCCGGCCTTGGTCGAAATAATCAGCTCGTCGCGGTAGCCGGCAAAATCCTCGCGCAAAACCCGGCCGAAGTTGAGCTCGGCCGAGCCGGGCGGCGGACCGTAGTTGTTGGCCAGATCGAAGTGGGTTACGCCCGAGTCGAAGGCCCGGCGCAGGGTGCTGCGGCCCACAGAAAGCTGGTCGACGTCGCCGAAGTTGTGCCAAAGCCCCAACGACAGGGCGGGCAGTTTGAGGCCGCTACGGCCGCAACGGCGGTAGGTCATGTCCTGGTAGCGGGCCGGATTTGGTAGGTAGTGCATTGGTTGGGAAGGAGTAAGGCGGAAAACGAGCGGGCAAGATTGTTTTTCGTGCTGATTTCTCCTTACGACTTCCGCAAATACTTGCGCAAGGCCAGACTTTTCGACCTGCGGATGCCCTCGGCTACGGCTAGGGCATTGCGCCGAGCCCCGGCCTCGATGGGGTGGGTGTGGTCGGTGGCGTTGAAGTAGGTAGCGCGCACGGTGGCTTCACCGGCCTGGTCGTAGTGGTCGGCGACGAGCTGGTTGAGGTCAATAAACGGGGCGTCGGCCTGCCGGGCGGCCTCCGCGGCCCAGCGGCCGTAATCCTGGGCGCTGCGGTTGACTTTGCCGGCAGTCCAGGCGTTGCGCGGAATCGGGGAGCAGACGAAGGGCGTAGCGCCTTTGGCCCTGACTTCACTGATAAACTGGCGTAGGTACCAGCCGTAGGAGTGAACGGTTTCGGGCTGCTTGGTGAGCAGGTTCACGATGTCCTGGGTTTCCTCCCCGTTGCTTTTGATGGTGCCCCGGGCCCGGGTCGAGTCGTTGAGGGGGCTGCTGTCGTTGTGGCCAAACTGCAGGATGACAAAGTCACCGGGCTTGATGCGGGGCAGCACCTTAGCCCAGTGGCCCTGGGTGCGAAACGTGCGGGAGCTGGTGCCGCCCAAGGCATGGTTCTCGATTTTGATACGGGTCGTGTCGAAGTAGGCTGGCAGGAAGTTGCCCCAGCCCCAAAGGCCCCCGTCGCCGCGGCCCTTGCCATTTTTTACCGTCGAGTCGCCGATAAGAAAAAGCGTGGGCCGGACTTTGGGCTTGGGCAGAAAGGCCGAAAGGCAGATCAGAGCCAGGAGCAAGGCGAAGGTGGCACGGATGGGTTTCATGGTGGGCAGGGGAGTAGAGTAACCGCGAATTACTTCTTTACTAAGTACTTGTTCAGCGCAATCTTCCCGTTGGCCCGGATGCCTTCCACGACCGAAGCAGCGTTGATCAGGGCGCCGGCTTCGTTGGTGTGGGTATGGTCGCCGGCGAAGAGCTGAGCTACGGCGTCGGGGCCAAGCTGGTCGTACTTGTTGGCCGTGAGCTGGTTGAGGTCAATGAAGGCCACATTTTCCTGCCGGGCTACTTCCTGGGCCCAGCGGCCGAAGTCCTCGGTGGCGCGCTTTACTTTGCCGTCCTGCCACTGGTTGCGCGGAATCATGGAAGCCACGACGGGCGTCGCGCCCCTGGCTTTGGCTCCGCGGATAAACTGGCGCAGATACCAGCCGTAGGTGTGCACCGTTTCGCGGCGGCCGTTGGGCCAGGTTAGTTCCTTGGTTTCCTCCCCGGTACCGCGCAGTACCCCCCGGCGGCCGGCCTTGGTGGTATCGGGCACGCTGCCTTCGTTGTGGCCAAACTGCAACAGCAGAAAGTCGCCGGGCCGCAGCAGGGAGTCGACCACGCGCCAGCGCTGCTCCGAAACGAAGGTGCGGGTGCTGCGCCCGGCCATGGCCCGGTTGTCGATTCTGATTTTGGTGGAGTCGAAAAAGGCTGGTAACCGGGTGCCCCAGCCCATCTGCGGGGCGTTGGTGTTGCGCACCGTCGAGTCGCCGATGAGAAAGAGCGTGGGCCGTTTGGGTGCTTGGGCAAAGGCCAGTAATAGGCCGGTGCAGGCCAGCACGGTCAACAGGCCGAAGCGGAAAGTCAGCGGAATTTTCATGGGTGGTAGAGTTGGGGCAGCGCTACGCCTGTCCTGTTACACACTGGCAAGGACGCACGGCCGCCGGCCGGGGCCATCCTGCACTCTCCTGTGGGGGAAACAAGGGCAGGAAGCGGGGCTGCCAGAGTACAAAAAGCGGGGCACCGAAGAGTACAGGAGGGTTTGGGCCGGGCCACCGGTTTTCTTGCGGAACCTAAAGCTGCCGGGGCCACCCGCGGCTTGTGGGCCCCGCTTTTTGCCGCGCCAATGCCTGCCACCCGTTGCCAGCTTTTCGTGTCTGATAGCCGCCTGCCTGGTTTAGGCTTGCGCAAATGGGTTAATTTTCGGGCTAACTACAAAGGTCAAGCCCCGCCAAGGGAGCGGGAGGTGGTGAAAACCGCGTCCTCGCCCTACCTTCCGGGTCCCGCCTTTCATCACCCGATTTCCTTTCCTCGTCTTCCATGAAGCTTCCTTCCCTGCTCACCCATTCCCTTGCCGGCCTGAGTTTTCTGGGCCTGGTACTGACGGCCGCCCCGGCTCCGGCCCAGAAGCTGCCCAGCAAACAGAAAGTGCTTAAAGCCATGACCTTGTCTAATGCCTACTTCATGAGCAAGTGGCCCGACCCGGGCAAGGATATTATGACCAACAAGCTGCGTCCCAGCCATATCTGGACCCGCAGCGTGTACTACGAAGGCCTGATGGCCCTCTACCGCATCGATAAGCAAAAGAGCTACTACGACTACGCCGTGGACTGGGGCGAAAAGCACAAATGGGGCATCCGCAACGGCATTACGGACCGGGATGCCGACAACCAGTGCGCAGGCCAGACTTACATCGAGCTGTATGAAATTGACCGTAAGCCCGAGCGGATTCGCGACATCAAAGCCTGCATCGACAATATGGTGAAAAGCCCGAAAGTCGACGATTGGAGCTGGATTGACGCCCTGCAGATGGCCATGCCCGTGTTTGCCAAGCTCGGGGTGGAGTACCAGGACAGCCGCTACTACGAGAAGATGTACCAGATCTACAACTACTCCAAGACGGTGCACGGTGGCAAGGGGCTCTACAATCCGGAAGACCAGCTCTGGTGGCGCGACAAGGACTTTGTAGCCCCTTACAAAGAACCCAACGGCCAGGATTGCTACTGGAGCCGGGGCAACGGCTGGGTGGTGGCGGCCATGGCGCGCGTGCTCGACGTGATGCCCCGCAATGCCCCGCACCGCGACGAATACGTGCAGATGTACATGAGCATGATCAAAGCCCTGCCGCCGCTGCAGCGCCCCGACGGGTTCTGGAATGTGAGTCTGCACGACCAAACCCACTTTGGCGGCAAGGAACTCTCGGGCACGGCTTTGTTTGTGTACGGCATGGCCTGGGGCATCAACCACGGCCTGCTGGACCGCAAAACCTACCAGCCCATCATTGCCAAAGCCTGGCAGGGCATGATTAAGGACTGCCTGCACCCCGACGGCTTCCTGGGCTACGTGCAGGGCACTGGCAAGGAACCCAAGGACGGGCAGCCGGTGAGCTACACCAGCAAGCCTGATTTCGAAGACTACGGCCTGGGCTGCTTCCTGCTGGCCGGCAGTGAGGTCTACAAGCTGCAACCATAACGCTCTATAAAGCTCGGGCTGGCGTTACTACGCCGGGTCCGGGCTTTTATATCCCGCCTTTCTACCATGAAAAAGCCCCTGTCTCTCGCCTTGTTTCTGGCCGCTGCCCTGCCGCACCCATCCGCCGTGGCGCAGGCGCCGAAGTGGCCCGAAATAACCCAGCAAGCCAAGCCCTGGACGCGCTGGTGGTGGCAGGGCAGCGCCGTGAATGAGCAGGATTTGACCCGGCTGCTGACTCAATACCAGCAGGCCGGGCTGGGTGGCGTGGAAATCACCACGATTTATGGGCAAAAGGGCGCCGAGCCGCAATTCATCAACTTCCTCTCGCCCAAGTGGCTGGATATGCTGGAGCACACGCTCAGGGAGTCGGGGCGGCTCGGGCTGGGCGTGGATATGGCTCAGGCTTCGGGCTGGCCGTTTGGCGGGCCCTGGGTTAGCTCGGCCGATGCCTGCAAGTACGCTACGTATCAGACGTATGCGGTGAAAGGCGGCGAACAGCTCCAGGAGGCCGTGACGTTCATGCAAAAGCCGATTCTGCGCACCGTGGGCCAGCCCATCGACCTCAAGCAGCTCAAAGAACCGGTGGCCAGCAACCCCAACTTGCAGCTCCACGCCTTCGACCAGGTGCGCTTCGAAAAGCCCCTGCCCCTGCAGGCGCTGATGGCCTACTCCGACAAGGGCGAGACGCTGGATTTGACCAGTAAGGTAGATGCCGCCGGCAAGCTCACCTGGACCGCCCCGGCCGGCAGTTGGAAGCTCTACGCCCTGTTCGAAGGCTGGCACGGCAAGCAGGTGGAGCGGGCCGGCCCCGGCGGGGAAGGCGACGTGGTGGACCACTTTTCCAAAACCGCCACCCAGCACTACCTCCAGCACTTTGACCAGGCCTTTAAAGGCCGCAACCTGAAGGGCCTGCGCGCCTTTTTCAACGACTCCTACGAAGTCGATGACGCGCAAGGAGAAGCCAACTGGACGCCGCTCATGTTCAGCGAGTTTCAGAAGCGCCGGGGCTACGACTTGCGCCAGCACCTGCCCGCCTTGTTCGGCCAGGGCCCGGCCGACGAAAATCAGCGCGTACTGACCGATTACCGGGAAACCGTGTCGGAGCTGCTGCTCGAAAACTACACCCAGACCTGGAGCACCTGGGCCAAAACGCATAACGCGCTGATTCGCAACCAGGCCCACGGCTCCCCGGCCAACATCCTGGATTTGTACGCCGTTACCGACATTCCCGAGACGGAAGGGGAGGACTTGCTGCGCATCAAGTTTGCCTCCTCGGCCGCCCACGTAACGGGCAAAAAGCTGGCTTCCGCGGAAACGGCTACCTGGGAAAACGACCATTTCCTGTCCTCGCTCTCCGACGTGAAAAAGGCTATGGACCGCATGCTGCTTGGCGGCATCAACCACACCTTTTACCACGGTACCAACTACTCGCCCCAGGCCGCGCCCTGGCCGGGCTGGCTGTTTTACGCGGCCGTCCACTTCAACCCCAACAACACCTTCTGGACGGATTTCAGCCAGCTAAACCGCTACATGGCCCACTGCCAGTCGTTTTTACAGGCCGGTAAGCCCGCCAATGACGTGCTGGTGTATCTGCCCATCTACGATGCCTACGCCCGGCCCGGCAAGGTGCTGCTCCAGCACTTCGACGGCATCGAGCACGGCTTCAAGGGCATGACGGTGGGCACTACCGGCGAGGAGCTGCTCAAGCGCGGCTACGGCTTCGACTTTATTTCCGACAAACAGCTGCAGCAGGTAACTACGACCGGTAAAGCCCTGCAAACCGGCGGGGCCACCTACCAAACCATCCTCGTACCCGACGCCCGCGTGCTGCCCTTACCGACCCTGGAACAGCTGCTGAAGCTGGCTGGCAACGGCGCCACCATCGTGTTTCAGAATGGCCTACCTGATGACGTGCCCGGCCTGGGGAACCTGAATGCCCGCCGCGCCGCCTTCCAAAAGCAGCTGGCCCAGCTCAAGTTCACGGCCGGCACCCATGGCAGCAAGAAAGCGGTGTTCGGCAAAGGTGTGGTCCTGGTCGGCTCCTCGGTCGACCAACTCCTGGCTCAGGCCGGGGTGAAGCGCGAAACCATGGTCGACGCGGGGTTGCAGGTGGAGCGCCGCCGCTCGGCCAAGGGCTATACCTACTTTGTGGCCAACTGGAGCGGTAAGCCGGTGAATGCCTGGCTGCCGCTGCAAACTGCGGCTAAGTCGGTGGCGCTCTACAACCCCATGACCGAGCAGCTGGGTATGGCCGCAGTGCGCACCGCCGGTCAGGGGCAGCTGGAAGTGTACGTGCAGCTGGCCCCCGGCGAGTCGTGCGTGCTGGAAACTTCCGCCTCGGCGGTCAGTGCCCCGGCTTATGCTTACCAGAAACCGGCCGGGCCAGCTCAGCCGCTCACGGGCACCTGGGACGTAAACTTCGTATCGGGCGGGCCCGAACTGCCGGCTAAAACCCAGGTTCAAAGCCTGTCTTCCTGGACGGGTTGGAACGGCGACGCGGTAAAGAAATTTGCCGGCACGGCTACCTACACCCTGGCCTTTGCCATGCCCTCCGGTGCGGCCGATGGCTGGCTGCTCAACCTGGGACGGGTGGCCGAAACGGCCCGGGTGCAACTCAACGGCCAGCCGCTGGCCACGCTTATCGGACCCAGCTACCAGGTCTTTATTCCCAAAACCCAGCTCAAAGCTACCAACACCCTGACCGTGGCCGTGAGCAACAGTATGGCCAACCGCATCAGCGACATGGACCGCAACCACGTGTCCTACAAAAACGCCTACAACATCAACATGTCGAGCAAGCTTAAGGAAAACCGCGGGGCCGACGGCCTGTTCACCGCCGAGAAATGGGCCCCGCGCGAGTCCGGCCTACTCGGCCCCGTAACTCTAACCCCGACAAGTACCGGCCAGCAGGTGCAGTAGGGTGGCAGAAACGTTTATTCCCAGCGCGGCATGTCGACCAGTGGGAGACATGACGGCCCTCTCTCCTCATTATCCGCTCCAAATCCATGCGCCTTTCCCACCTGCTCTCATCCGCCTGCCTCTTAACCCTGAGCTACGCGGCCCAGGCCAACGTCACCCTGCCGGCCCTGATTGCCGACAATATGGTGTTGCAGCAGCAAAGCACCGTGGCCCTTTGGGGCTGGGCGGAGCCAGGAGAAGCGGTGACGGTGACGGCGAGCTGGCAGAAAGCGCCGGTCAAGGCCACGGCTGATGCCCAGGGCAATTGGCTGGTGCGGGTGCCCACGGGCAAAGCCGGCGGGCCGTATACTGTCAACTTTCAGGGCAAGAATCAGCTGACGGTGAGCAATGTGCTGCTGGGGGAAGTGTGGCTGTGCTCGGGGCAGTCGAACATGGCGTTTTCCATCAGCAAAAAGCCCAACAGCGGCTCGTATACCGGCGTAATCAACGAGGCGCAAGTGGTGCCCAAGGCCAATTACCCGGCCATCCGCATGTTTACCGTCAAGAATACCGTGGCCAACGAGCCCCAGCGCGACACCAAGGGACAGTGGCAGGTATGCAGCCCCCAAACCGTGGGCGAATTTTCGGCCGTGGCGTACTTCTTCGCCCAGGAAATCCATGAGCACACGAAGCTGCCTATCGGCCTGATCAACTCCACTTGGGGCGGCACTCCGGCCGAGTCCTGGACGCGCCGGGACGTGCTGGAGCAGGACCCCGACTTTCAACCCATTCTGCGCCGCTACGAGCGGGGCCTGACCACCTTCGAGCAGGACCAGGCTGCTTACAAGCGGCAATTGGCCGAGTTTCAGCAGGAGCGGGCCGCCAACCCCCAAACGACCCGCCTGGCACCCCTTGCGCCGGTGGGGGCCATGTCGAATAAGTCGCCCTACAAGCTGTATAATGGCATGATTCGGCCCCTGATTCCCTACACGCTCAAAGGCGTACTCTGGTACCAGGGCGAAAACAACGCCGACCGGGCCTACCAGTACCGCCGCCTGTTTCCGGCTCTGATTAGAAGTTGGCGCCAGGAGTGGCAGCAGCCCGAGATGCCCTTTTACTTCGTCCAGATTTCTCCGCACCGCAGCCAGAATCCCGAAATCCGGGAGGCCCAGCTGCTGACCATGCAAACCGTGCCCCGCACCGGCATGGCCGTCATCACCGACTGGGGCGACTCGCTCGACATTCACCCCCGCAACAAGCAGGTGGTGGGCCACCGCCTGGCTCAATGGGCGCTGGCTAAGGAGTACGGCCAAAAGAAAACCGTCTATTCGGGCCCCATTTACCACGATATGCAGGTAGAAAACGGCCAAGTACGCCTGCGCTTCGACCACACCGACGGCGGCCTGCAGGCCCGCAACGGCCCCTTGCGCGAATTCACCATTGCCGGCCCCGACAGCGTATTCCGCCCCGCCCAGGCCCGCATTGAGGGCAATTCGGTAATAGTGTGGAATGATGCTGTAAAGCAGCCGGTAGCCGTGCGTTTTGCCTGGCGCGCCATTCCCAGTCCCAACTTCTACAATGCCGCCGGCCTGCCCGCCTCGCCCTTCCGCACCGACCAGTGGAAGCTCAAAACCCAGGGCCTGCTGTAAGATTAACTCCCTAGTACGATGGAAGAAATAGCCTTTACCATGCAGCTTAAGCCTGGTGTGGCCGCCGAATACCAGCGCCGCCACGACGAAATATGGCCCGAGCTGACCGCGCTGCTTCATGCCGCTGGCATCCGCGACTATTCTATCTTCCTCGACCAGGACAGCGGCCGGCTTTTCGCCGTGCAAAAGCGCCGGCCGGGCCACACCACCAATCAGCTTCCGGACCAGGAAATTATGCAGCGCTGGTGGGCCTACATGGCCGACTTGATGGAAACCAACCCCGATAATTCGCCCGTGGTCAGACCCCTGGTGCGGGTATTTCACCAGCCGTAAGCCCGCCGCGCAGTCCGCCCTAGCCCGCCCCGAAGGTACTTACCTTCGGAGCGGGCTTTTTATTGGCTGCTAGCCGGTTAGCGCCGAGAAAAAATATTGGGGTCGTAGCAGGAGAGTGCGGTACGGCTGGGGCAGGAGCAGGCCATTTCTTTGGGCTAGGTGAGGACTCACCTACTTCTCCTTCCCACTCAAGCGTTCCTTCTCATGCTCAAACTCTACAATACGGCCCGCTGGCTACCCCTCACGGTGGTTGTTGGCCTGGCGCCGGCCGGGGCTTTGGCCCAAGCCACCCAAACCGTCACCGGACGCGTCGTGACGGCCGACCAAGCCAGCCTGCCGGGCGTGACGGTGGTCGTGAAAGGTACCACGGTAGGTACCAGCACCAACCCCGACGGCTCCTTCTCCTTGCAAGCGGCACCCGGTTCTACGCTGGTCTTGTCGTTTGTGGGCTACCTGACCCAGGAAGTGCTGGTAGGGGCGGGCCCCATCAGCGTGACGCTGCGCGAAGACGTGAAGCAGCTGGCCGACGTGGTAGTGGTAGGCTACGGTACCCAGAAAAAGAGCGACGTGACCGGAGCCCTGTCGTCGGTGTCGGAAGAGAAAATCAAGCAGGTGCCGGTGCAGAACGTAACCCAGGCCCTGCAAGGCCGGGCGGCGGGTGTGGACGTAACCGGCTCCAACTTCCGGCCCGGAGAAGCCCCTTCTATCCGCATCCGGGGCAACCGCTCGGTGCGGGCTTCCAACGAGCCGCTGTACGTGGTCGACGGCATTCCGCTGGCCCAGGGCACGGGCCTGAACGACTTCAACCCCGACGATATTGAGAGCATTGAAGTCCTGAAAGATGCCTCGGCTACGGCTATTTACGGCTCCCGCGGGGCCAACGGCGTGGTAATCGTGACCACCAAGCGCGGCAAGGAAGGCAAGTTCAGCATCAGCTACAACACTTACGCCAGCTTCGACCAGGCCCAGCGTACCCTCGATGTATTCGACGGGGCCGAGTTTGCCGATGTGCGCCGCGAGGCCTACCGCACCTCGGGCTCTTATACCACGCCCTATCCAAACCCCACGAACGACTTCACGCTGTTTGGCACCGACCCGAACGTGTGGAACAACATTGCCAACGCCTACACCTGGAAGGACCGCACCGCCCGGATTCCGGAAACCCGCGAGGCCACGGCCGAGGAAAAAGCCCGCTTTGCCCAGTACGGCTTCCCCAACGTCACCCAGATTCCGGTGTACGACCCGAGCAAAATCCAAACTACCGACTGGCAGAAGGAAGCTTTGCGCACGGCCTTTACCCAGAACCACCAGCTCAGCGCCAGCGGGGGCTCCGAAAACCTGCGCGCCTCGTTGTCGGTGGGCTACCTCAACCAGGAAGGCATTCAGTATGGGCAGGATTTTACCCGCTACACGGCCCGCGCCACCTTCGACTTTCGGGTCAACAACATCATTTCGGTGGGCGGCTCGACTAACGCCAGCCTGGGCGTGCAAAACTACGGGCCCGACATTTACGGCAAGGCCGTGGGCCAGCTGCCCTACGCCGCGCCCTACGATGCCAATGGCGTGTTTCAGTACAACCCCGGCGCCGACGCCAACATTCTGAACCCACTGCGCGACCCGGAAAATACGTTTAACGAGCGGCGGGTGGCCCGTTTCTTTACCAGCCTTTATGCGGAAGCCCGTCTGCTGGAAGGTCTGCGCTACCGCCTCAACATCGGGCCCGACTTCCGCAACGCCCGCAACGGGCAGTTTCGCGGGGCCCGCTCCACGGGGCAGGGCGGCGGCGCCAATGCCGTGTCGTTTGCCCAGTACGACCAAAGCCAGAACTTCACCTACGTCATCGAAAATCTGCTTTTCTACGACAAGCAGCTCAGCGAAAACCACAGCCTGGGCGTGACGCTGCTGCAAAGCGCCCAGCAGGACCGCAGCGAAGGGTCGTCCATCAGCGCCACCAACCTGCCCTACGACAGCCAGAAGTGGTACAACATCGGCTCGACCTACAACGCCCAGGCCCAGAGCTTCGGCTCCGGCCCCTTCGTGCGGCGTCGGCTGATGTCGTACATGGGCCGGATCAACTACTCGTTCAAGGACCGCTACGTGCTGACGGCCACCGGCCGAGCAGACGGGGCCTCGGTGCTGGCTCAGGGCCGTAAATGGGCATTTTTTCCCTCGGTGGCCCTGGCCTGGAAGCTGCAGGAGGAGGCGTTCTTCAAGGAACTGAGCTACCTTAGTGAGCTGAAGCTGCGCGGCGGCTACGGCTCGGTCGGCCAGGCCTCGGTAGACCCCTACACCACCGGTGGCACCTTGCAGCAAACGCCCTACGTGTGGGATGAAATAGCGGCCTACGGCTACACGCCTACGCCCGGCACTTTGCCCAACACCCTGGGCGGCCTGCCCAACCGGGACCTGGAGTGGGAGCGGACCAATACCATCAACGTGGGTCTGGACTTCGGCTTTCTGCGCAACCGCGTGACGGGCTCGGTGGAAGTGTACCGCGCCAACACCACCGGCCTGCTCCTGCCTCGCGCTTTGCCCACCGTTTCGGGCTTCAACAACGTGCTCCAGAACATCGGCGCCACGCGCAATACCGGCGTCGAAGTGTCCTTATCGACGGTGAACGTGGAGAAGGGCAAGTTCCGCTGGGGCTCCGACTTCATCTTCACCAAAAACAAGGAGGAATTCGTGGAGCTGGCCTCGGGCAAGCAGGACGACATCGGCAACCGCTGGTTTATTGGTCAGCCCCTGGGCGTCTACTACGACTACCAATACGACGGAATCTGGCAGAGCTGGGAAACCGAGGGCCTGGCCCGCTACAAGGCCACGCCGGGCACCATCAAGGTGGTCGACATCAACAACGACGGCCTGATCAACACGGCCGACCAGGTGGTGCTGGGCTCGAACCGGCCGAAGTGGAGCGGCAGCGTGAGCAACTCCGTGTCGTACCGCGGCTTTGATCTGAGCTTTCTGGTGTATGCCCGGGTGGGCCAATTGCTGGGCACCGGCTACCGGCCCGGCCTCGGCGGCCGTTTCCCCGGCATGCAGGTCGATTACTGGACGCCGGCAAACCCCAGCAACAGCGCCCCGCGCCCCAACAGCCGCGAAGACCAGGCCACCTACAGCTCCTCGATGCTCTACCGCAGCGGCAGCTTTGCCAAGGTGCGCAGCATCTCGCTCAGCTACACCTTTCCCAAGGAGCTGATTTCCAAGTTCTACGGCAACAACCTGAGCGTGTACGTCAACGCGGTGAACCCCTTCCTGATTACCAAGTACGAGGGCCTCGACCCTGAAGCTACCGACGTGGGTACTACCACCGGTGAGCTGGCCCAGGCCCGCAACCTGGGCACCAAGAGCCTGGTGTTTGGCCTGCGCCTCGGTTTCTAATTTCCACGACGAACTCCCACCTGTATGTTTATGAAACGCCCCTCAACCTTGCTGCTGGCGGCCCTGGTGTCGTCGCTGGCTTTTACTACTTCCTGCAAAGACTTTCTGGAGGAAGAGCTGGTTTCGACCCTGACCAATGACTACTACGAAACCGAGCAGGGCCTGGAAGACCTGGTGAAGGCCGCCTACGAGCCCACCCGCTTCAAGTACGCCAACGAGCATAGCTACGCCATGTTCAACTTCGGCACCGACGAATTCACCCACGCCGACCAGGTCAACTACATCTACTGGAACACCTATGATAGAAACCGCCTGAACACCGGCAACGGCATCGAGAGCTTCGTACACGACGTGTGGACGGCTGACTACGACGGCATCAACCGCTGCAACATCGGCATCGAGAAGATTCCGCTCGTCAACGGTACCAGCTCATTAGCCACGCCCACCCAAAAGACCCAGCGCGTGGCCGAGCTGCGGTTTTTGCGGGCCTATTACTACTTCCAGCTCGTGCAGCAGTACGGGGCTATTCCGGTGTCGACCAAAGCCACCGAGAGCGTGCAGCTCGAATACACCCGTACGCCCGTGCCCGAGGTGTACCGGTTAATTGTCAGTGATTTGCGCTTCGCTGCCGACAATCTATCGGCTACTACTTCCGAGTTTGGCCGGGCTACCAAAGGTGCCGCCCAGCACTACCTGGCCAAGGTCTACCTCACCCGGGGCAGCGCCGTGCAGGACCAGCGCGGCCAACAGGCCACCGACATCGACAGCGCCGCCTACTACGCCGACCAGGTAATAACCTCCCAGCGCTTCGCCCTGGAATCGGACTTTGGCAAGCTCTGGGACATTTCCAGCTACGCCAACAGCCGGGCCGCCCAGACCAGCCGGGAAATCATTTTCTCGACCCAGTTCAACAATGTCACGGCCCTGGCCGGGCGCTTCGGCAACCGCGTGCATTCGTACTTCACCATGTTCTACGAGGACCAGCCCGGCATGGCCCGCGACCTGCTCAACGACCGGCCCTTCCGTCGCCTGATGGCCACCAACTACACGATGGACATCTACGACCGGAAAAACGACTCGCGTTTTTACAAGAGCTTCAAAACGGCCTGGCTGGCCAATAACTCGGCCACCATTCCGAAGTGGACGGCCGCCGACGCGCCCACGCCGGCGCTGGTAGGGCAAAACAAGTTTGCCCTCGGCGACACGGCCATTTTCATCGTGGTCAACACCGCCCAGCAAACCGCCTGGACCGAGCAGCGCATTGCCCGCGCCCGCTACCGCACCTTTGCCCGCTACTACCGCACCGCCAGCGGCGGCACCGCCTCGGCCTACGACCCGACCGGCCCGGTGGGGGTACGCAACAAATACCCCCAACTGGTGAAGTACATTGACCCCTTCCGGCAGGGCGCGGGCGTGAATGAGGAAGCTGGCACCCGGGACGGCGTTCTGGCCCGCCTGGCCGAAACCTACCTCATTGCGGCTGAAGCCTACGGCCGTAAGGGCGACTACAGCAAGGCCCTGACTTACATCAACACCCTGCGCAACCGGGCCGCCTATAAGGCCGGGGAAGTGAAGCCTACCGCATTTTCGCTCGTGGAAGGTGGCACCCGCGGCGACGTGAGCAGCACGGCCGCGGCCCTGCAGGTCACTACCGCTAAGTTTACCTCCAACGACCCGGCCGAGCTGTACCCGGCCTCCGTGACTTCGCAAAAGGACCGCTTCATTCACTTTATCCTCAATGAGCGGACCCGGGAGCTGGCCGGTGAGCTGCACCGTTGGGAAGACCTGGTACGCACCGAAACCCTGGTGGACCGCGCCAAAGCCTTCAACCCTGACACCCGCGACAATATCCAGGCCTACCACAAGCTGCGCCCGATTCCGCGGGAGCACCTGGAGCGAATCTCCCGCAACGGCCAGCCCCTGAACGCCGACCAGCGCCAGGCTGAGCAGAACCCCGGCTACTAAGTCCAGATTCCGGAAGCTAGCTGCCCGCCCTTCCTGTCCTTGCGAGGAGGTACGACATTCCGCGTATCAAGCGGCGGCTATCCGTCCTCTACTGGTGACAAACTCCCTTTTACCAGAAAGCCCTAACGTCTGCTCTGACGTTAGGGCTTTTCAGTTAGGCACGCTCCGCACATTTCAGCGGACAGATTGCTTCGCGTTGCTCGCAAGGATACAGAAGGCTATTACACGAAAGAAACCGGGTAGCAGGAGGGTGCGGGAGAGTTTGGGGGCAGGCAATCCGCACATTTGAGTTAGTGGAGAGCCTTGTTGACTGACGCGTGGCCATCATGGCGGCGGAAAGCTTATGTGGGAATTTGCCTTTCCTGCTGCCGGCCACGCGTCACCCCACGGGTTTTCTTCCCCGCCCCGCAAACCCACCGCCTTATGTTCCTGAACCTGACTTTTCTGCTGCCGCTGCTCACCTGGCTAGGCAGCTTCACGGAGCCCGTGCCGGCTACTGCCGTTTCTGCTGCTCCCGCCGACCCGGCCTGGGTGAAAGAAACTGGTGCCAAAACGCTTCCATCAACCAAAAGCACCTTCCTGGTTGCCAAGTACGGGGCGGTGGCCGATGGCAAAACCCTCAACACCCAGGCTATTCAGAAAGCCATTGACGCGGCGGCCAAGAAAGGCGGCGTGGTGACCTTCGCGCCGGGCCAATACCTGACGGGCTCCATCTTCCTCAAAAAAGGCGTAACCCTGAACCTGCCCAAGGACGTGACCCTGCTCGGCAGCCAGGACCTGAAGGACTACCCCGACCTACCCACCCGCGTGGCCGGCATCGAAATGAAGTGGCCTGCGGCCCTGATTAACGTGCTCGACCAAGACAACGTGGCCATTACCGGCGAAGGCACCGTGGACGGGCAGGGCAAGCCATTTTGGGACAACTACTGGGCCATGCGCAAAGACTACGACCCCAAGGGCCTGCGCTGGATTGTGGACTACGACGCCAAGCGCCCCCGCACGCTGCTGGTGGCGAATTCCTCGAACGTGACGCTCAAGGGCATTACCCTGCAGCGGGCCGGTTTCTGGACGGTCCACATTCTCTATTCCAAAAACGTAACAGCCGACGGACTGACAATTCGCAACAACATCGGCGGACACGGCCCCAGCACCGACGGCATCGACATTGACTCGAGCTCCTACGTGCTGGTCCAGAACTGCGACATCGACTGCAACGACGACAACTTCTGCCTCAAGGCCGGCCGCGACGCCGACGGCCTGCGCGTAAACCGCCCCACCGAGTACATCCTGATTCAGAACTGCGTGGCCGGGGCCGGCGACGGGCTTTTCACCTGCGGCTCGGAAACCTCCGGCGGCATTCGCCACGTCATTGCCCGCAACCTCAAGGCCAAGGGCACCAAAGTTGGTATCCGCATCAAATCGGCCCTCACCCGCGGTGGCACCGTGGAGGATATTACCGTCGACAACATCGAAATGGACGGCGTGGGCACGGCCATCCTGATGACCATGAACTGGAACCCAGCCTACAGCTACTCGTCTCTGCCCGAAGGCTACACCCAGGAAACCTTGCCCGCCCACTGGAAAGCCATGCTGACCAAAGTGGAGCCCGCCGAGAAGGGCATTCCCCACTTCAAGGATGTGACCATTACCAACGTGCGGGTGCGCAACGCCAAAACGGCTATTTCGGCCGAGGGCCAGGCCAATTCTTTGCTCGAAAACATGACCCTGGAAAACATTACGATGACGGCCGAAACCGCCGGCGGCATCAATTACGGTACGGGCTGGCGGGTGAAAAACATCAACATCACGGCCCAGGACCAGGAGCCGGTGGCTGTCATCAACAGCACGGGCATGAAGTTTTAAAACCTTTTTATTGGATTGGGAGAAAAAAGCGGCCTCTGGTAGGGGCCGCTTTTTTGTTTTTGGGATATTGCCCCAGTTTTGACCCTTCATTCTGTTTCCATGGCTGCTGCTCTGCTGGCATATTTGCACCTGTTTGGCCCACTGCCGGCACCCGATCAGGCGCTTATTGCCGACGCCTGGACGCCCAGGAGCGTGGCCGAAGGCGGGACGCTGTTTGCGGCGGGTTCGGTGTGTCAGGAGCTGTTTTTCATTGAAGAGGGCGTGTTGCGCATTATGGTAGCCCAGGAAACGGGCAAGGAGGTGACCCACTTTTTTCTGGCTGAAAATCGATTCTGCACGATTCTGCACAGCTTTACCCACGCAGTACCCGCCGCCGAATCTATCCAGGCGGCTTGCCCGACCAGGGTTCTGGCCATCGGCAAGCCCCGGCTGGAGGCGCTTTACCAGCAGCTGCCCTACCTGCGCGCCCGCATCGACCAGATCATTCAGCAGGGCCTGCTCGACAAGATTCAGACCCGTAACGCGTATCTGGGCCAGGACTCGGCCACGCGCTACCAACGTTTTCTGCAGGGCCAGCCCGACGTTGCCCGGCGCGTGTCGCTCACCGATATAGCCTCCTACCTGGGCATCACGCCCCAGTCGCTCAGCCGAATTCGCCGGGGCCGCCGCTAGGGCCGTTTTTACCATTTGGTAAGTGACTACGGCGGGGCCGCCGAGGACCTTTGTGGTGTTCAACCAACATCCTCCAAACCCATGCACGAGCAAATCACTGCAGAAGTATTAACCGGCCAGCGCGTTGTGGTGCTCGGCGGCAGCGCCGGTATCGGCCTGGCCACGGCGCAAGCAGCGGCGGCGGCCGGCGCCCAGGTTGTCATCGTCTCCAGCAACGAGCAGCGGGTGCTGGCGGCCCTGCGGAGCCTGCCCGCCGCCAGCACCGGTCACACCGCCGACCTGACCCAGGAAGCTCAGCTGCAGGCGCTGTTCGAGCGTATCGGCGCTTTCGACCACCTCGTCTTTACCGCCGGCGAGTCGCTGCTGCTGGGCGAGCTGGCTTTTACCGATTTGTCCGCCATCCGGCGGGCGTTTGAGCTGCGCTACTACGGTGCCCTGGCGGCGGTGAAGTATGCCCATCCCCACTTACGGCCCGGCGGCTCCATTACGCTCACGTCGGGCATTGCTAGTCGGCGGCCCGGTAAAGGCTGGAGCGTGGGAGCCAGTATCTGTGGGGCTATGGACGCCCTTACCCGGGCCCTGGCCGTGGAGCTGGCCCCGATTCGGGTGAATAACGTGGCCCCCGGCGTGGTAAAAACCGACCTGTGGGCTGAAATGTCCGACTCCGACCGGGCCGCTATGTACACCAGTATTGGCCACAGTCTGCCCGTCGGCCGCGTGGGCGAAGCCACCGACATTGCTCAGACCTACCTCTACCTGATGCAGCAGCGCTATGGTACTGGTCAGAGCATTGTCGTAGATGGCGGCAACGTGCTGGTTTAGCCGCCAGACACGCTGGGACCAAGAGACACCGGGTTGGCCGTTTGCCGGCCCGGTGTTTTTGTTTTACGTCCTCAGGAAATTGTCTCCAGGGGCCGCGCCGGTCTGGAGCCCTGGCCCAGGTGGAGGGAAAGGGCCTCTACTGTCAGGGTAGCGTACTTGCACTATTCTTTGTCGACAGGTAATCAATCGGTGAAAAGAGTCCTCAACTTTGGTACCAGTGGCAGGGTAGAGCCTGAGTAAAATAGTTTGCGACTTAGTGGGTATCCAAACGTTTCCGCAATCGGTTGCGGTACTTTCATTTTCCTCGGTTTGGTGAGAAGGGTGGTGTGACTTTTTTCGAGGGTTATCTTCCAGTACAAGCGGTCTATAAACTCTAAACGGCCATAATAAGACAGATAGGCTTCTGTTCAGGTCCTGGGTGTTCCAATTGTACTTATACCCGGAAACGTTTGCGGAAGGCTTTCATAAATGCTGTCCTGACAGCCTTAACCGATAGTAGTCCTGACTATTACCGGCCTCTGACCTTGCCCAAGTACGCTCTACACTTCCTTACCCACCAAACCCTTTTCTATGAGAACTAACCTTTCCTCTCTAACTGCTACCGGAACGCGGCGGCTGGGTGCTGCCCAGCACCCTTGGCAGCAAACCAGGACCTGGCTGATAGCTGTGGTGCTTACATTCCTGAATCTGAGCCTCTATGCCCAGCTGCCGCTGGTGTACAGCAGTGAGAATACCGGCGCGACCTGCACGGCTCCGCCGCTGCCCACGTTCAGCCAGCTACCTACCGTAGAGCCGCTAACCGACCCGTTTATGTGGTCCGATGGGCGGGGGCGCTCCACGAGCTTCAGCACCTGGGAGTGCCGGCGCAATGAAATCAAGGCCGAAATCGAAAACTACGAAATTGGCACCAAGCCCGCCCGGCCCCAGAACATTACGGCCAGCTACGCCGCGGGCGTCCTTACGGTGAACGTCACGGTGAACGGCCAAACTCTCACGCTCACGTCGGAAGTCGTGCTGCCGGCCGGCAATGGCCCTTTTCCGGCCATTATTGGCATGAACAGCGCTTCGGGCAGCGTGCCCACCGACATCTTCACCAGCCGCAACATTGCTACCATCCGGTTCAACCACAACCAGGTGACTACCTACGGCAACCCCCAGCTCACCGATCCTTACTACCGGCTCTATCCCGACCAAAACCTGGATAACTCAGGCCAGTACAGTGCCTGGGCCTGGGGCGTGAGCCGCCTGATCGACGGCCTGGCACTGGTGCAGTCCAGCCTGCCTGTTAATATGAGCCGCCTGGGCGTAACGGGATGCTCCTACGCCGGCAAAATGGCCCTGTTTTCCGGAGCCTTCGACGAGCGGATTGCCCTGACCATTGCCCAGGAATCGGGTGGGGGCGGGGCGCCGGCCTGGCGCGTTTCCGAAACCCTGGGCGCCGTAGAAAAGCTGGGCGCTACCGACTACAAGTGGTTTCGCGAGGATATGAAGCAGTTTGCCGAGGCCAACGTGGCCAAGCTGCCCCACGACCACCACGAGCTGATGGCCATGATTGCGCCCCGCGCCCTGCTCGTAACCGGCAACACCGACTTCGAGTGGCTGGCCAACCCTTCGGCCTACGTGTCGGCCAGAGCTGCGCACGAGGTGTGGAAAACCTTCGGCATCGGCGACCGGTTTGGGTTCTACATTGATGGCGGCCATGGTCACTGTGCCATTCCCACCACCCAGCGCCCGGCCGTAGAGGCCTTTGTCGACAAGTTTCTGCTCGGCAACACCAGCGTCAATACCAACATCATGGTGCATCCGTACCCGCAGCTGAATTACCAGCGCTGGTACCAGTGGTGGGGTACGGCCAACCCTGTATTGCCCGCCGAGCCCTTGGGCAAGCGCATCTGGATGGAAGCCGAGTGCGCTACGGTGGGTTCGAACTGGGATATGGTAAACGACACCGACGCCTCCAACGGGAAGTCGGTGCGGGTAAAAGCGGGCCTGAGCAGCCCAACCACGGCCCCGACCACCACGATTTCCCAGCTGATTCTGCCCTTCCGCATCGACAGCGCCGCCACCTATAACCTGGTGGCCCGGCAAAACGTGCCGGCTGGGGAGGAGTACGGCTACTGGATGAAAATTGACAATGAGGCCTTTCAATCCATTGGCAGCCAGCTAATAGCCAATGCGGGCTTCGAAAACGGCCTAACCGGCTGGACTACTCTGAACTCGACCGGCGCTACTATTTCGGCCAACACGGTGGCGGCCGAGGCTCGTACTGGCACCGGCTCGATGAAGGTCGTGAACCCGACGGCCCAACCCGGCAACCAGTGGCGGGTGCAGGTGAGCAGCGCCGCTTTTCCCACCACCATTGGCAAGCAGTACACCATTTCGTACTGGGTACGAGCAGCGGCCGCCGGGGGCTCCATCCGCCTTTCCACCGGCCCGAGTAGCGCCCAGTACCAGGCCGACCAAACCATCGGCACGGCCTGGCAGCAGGTCACCTGGACCATCACGGCTTCCATAGCTTCCACTACCTTCCTGTTTGATATGGGCCAGGTGGCCAACACCTACTATATCGACGACGTCAGCGTCAAGGAAGTCAATGCCGGCAGCGGCTGGAACTGGACCAAGCTCAAGGATATGGTGCTGCCCGTGGGCAACCACACGCTAACCATTGCCTACAACACCGGGGGCGGGGCCAAGCTCGATAAGCTGGTGCTGGCTACCTCCCTGGCTTCTATCAGCGGCCTGGGCGGCGCGGCTACCAACTGCACCATTACCGGCAACACGGCCTCGGCAGCCGCCAGCGGCATCGAGGTATACCCTAACCCTGCCCACGACAAGCTCACGGTGGTATTGGGCGCCAACCCGCTGCAGGTGCGCAGTATCGACGTGCTCGACGTGACGGGCCGCGTCCTCAAAAAGGTTAGCGTCGACCAGCAAGCCCAGGTCACTATTGCCAGCGGCACGCTGCGGCCCGGCATCTACCTGCTGCGCTTCCACGGCAACCAGACCCGGACCCAGCGCATTGTGGTGCAGTAACTTGCTGCTACCCCGATACCGGTAAAAAGGCTGTCTTGCGCGCAAGACAGCCTTTTTGCTGTAGCAGTCAGCGTCGCTGTACACGGTGATGAGCACGACTTCTACCTGGGGCAGCACCCGCTTGAGACGCGAAATGCCCTCGGTACCCGTCGTGCCCGGCCGATGTCGGAGAGCACCGGGCGAGGCGGGCGGCGGGCAGGGTTTCCCAAAGCTCCTCGACGGAGCCGGCCACCAGCACCACCTCAGACTCGGGCTAGGCGGCCAAGTAGGTGGCGTAGGTTTGCCGGATGCCGGGCTGGTCTTCGATGATGGCGAGGGGAGTAGATAAGGTAACTGTACCGGCCGATGCTGCCAGCCCATAGCGCATTTTGATGCTACAGTCCGAAAAGTTTTTACGCAGCCCTTCCCGCTGATTTAGGCGTCTTGCTGCTCCAGGGCCTGCAGCTGCTCTTCCACGTAGGCCCGAAAAGTTGGGTAGCGCGTTTCGCCGGGCTGCCAGGCGGCAAAAAACCAGGTTTGCCACTGGCCACTGGGCTCCGTCGGCGCAATGAGCCACAGCAGTTGCTCCTGGTCGAGGCTGCTAATCAGCACCGCCCTTTCCAGGTAGGGCCCGATGATGGCTTGCTCCTCGTCGCTTTCCACGTCCGGGTAGGTCTGGGTATGGGCATATAGCTCCGCGGATTCGGCCTGCTTATACCAGTTGATTTCAGCCACGGGAAGAAGCTCGGGGTCCACGCCGGAGAAGTTGACCAGACCGTTGGATGCTTGCAGAAAAGCCTTGTAGTCGGCCGGCAACTCCAGGCCGAGCCGCTGCTCGGTGGCGGCAATATCGGCTGCACTGGCCGGCTCCCGCCCAATCCAGGGCTGCGGCCACTGGCTGTCCGTCAGCAGGTCGGGTTCGGCGGCCAGGGCCAGTTGGTTGAGTTGGGCGAGCAGTTGGGGCCAGGCAAGATGAGCGTAGAGCGGTTGCGGGCCCTGGGCCAAGCGCCGGGTTAAGGCGGCAATCAGCTCGGTTACCTCCTGCTGGCAGCTTTCTGCCGTTAGGTTCAGATCGGCGGCCAGCACTCCGCGCAGCAACAGCGGGGCGACGTGCCGACTGGAGGCCATAGTCGCTACCGATAGTCGCGCGTTATCGTCGGCGGCATACGGGGCCCAGCGGTGCAGCAGAGTTAGGACCAGCTCTTCGTTGCCAGTCTTGGCGGCTACCTCGGCCCCAATGCAGAGCGCGTCGCAGAGCTCATACGGGGCCAATTCCTGAGGTTGCTGCAGCGCGTGCTGGATTAGTACTAGAATTTGTGGGTCGTAGTCGCCCGAGCTAAACCAGGTCTGGGCCTGACGAAACGCATTCTTCCCCCGAAGCTCCGCCCATTCCACGGCGGGCATCGGATACGCGTACCGGTCGCCACCAAGGTAGCCGCGGTGGTGCCATTCGATGTCGGCCAGAGCCAGCACGCGAAACGGAGCTTCGGGAACTGGCAGGCCAGCCACCTGCCACAACACCGCAAACGCCTGATCCTGCAGCCGTACATGGCGGCTATGAGGAAGCTTCTGGTGCCAAAGGGCCTGCAGTAGGCGCGTCGCGTGGGGCAGAAATCCCGCTACGGCATAATACAGCGCGGCATCGGTTACTAGCCGGTAGTAGTTCTCGGCTTTGCCGGCCTGCACCTCATGTAGTATGCTCTGCTTCCTCATAAAGGGTCTGGTATGCTCCGCTACCGGTGTGCCGGCTACGGCGTGTATTGCATAAAGACCGCCTATTTCGGGAAATTGAGCAAAAGCCTCCGAATCCTTGCTGAAAAAAGCGTAGCCCGTGGGGCTGAATTAAGCACGAAACCACGCTGGGGAGTGCCTGAAATCAGGTTAATATAGCAGCACGACGAGGCTGCGGGCCCCGTGGGCCCCAATCACCAACGACTGCTCAATGTCGGCCGTCTTGGAGGGGCCGGCCACAAATGCACCGTAGCCACCGGTGCTAGGCAACTGAGCGTAGGCCTGGTGCATGGTCGCCACGATGCGGCGGTGGTCGAGCACCAGAACCAGGTGCTGCGTGACCGTAGGCAGGGCCCGGTGCAGCATATTGACCTCGGGCAGCCAAATGGCGCCATTCTCGGCCACCCCGATTTCCCCGGGCAGCACGGCCAGATCCACGTCGGCCAGCACGTCGGTGGGCGTCTGCTCATTCACCGGCACCGTAGCGGCCAGCAGGGGCGAAGCCGTGCGCTGCGCATCCGGAAACAACTGCCGTAACACGGGACCCAACTGCTGCGGGTTTGCTACCCAAACCACCCGGCCCCCAATGCTGCCCAGTACCTCGGTGAAGCGCTCGACGGAGGCATCACCCCCAAAGTCGGGAACGGTGGGCAGGGGCGTTTCGGCTGGCTTGTTGGCCTGGGCCGCCGCTAAGATTCTTTCGCGCGAGGAAGACAAGGGAGGGAATGGGTTTTGAATGTGCTGATGTGGGGAATGTGAAAAATGAATTCGTCTGTTATGGTAAGGCCCAGCCGTGGCCATCCGTCCTCTGAAGTATACTAAGTGTGCTTAACTGAAAAGCTCTTTATCAAACCAACAGTAAGGGTTTTCTGGTAAAAGGTCGAGTCGTACTGCGCAGAGGCCCGATGGCTTCGTGCCTCGCCATGACAGGAAGCCAGAACAACAACTCACTATTTCATCATCTCTCTATTCCACCGTCCGTGCATACCATTCGCGGAAGCTTTGCTTGGGCGGTTCGGGCAGCTCCCGGGCCACAGCCCAGGCGTTGAAGGCTTTGGCGTGAGTGAGCTGGTAGGGAAGCAGGCGCAGGCCGGTGCGGGCCACTTTGCCACCTATTCCAAACGCCTTGGGGCTGGCCAGAAACCGGCCCATAAACTTCAGACTCCACTTCTTGGCGGCCGGAATTTCACCGGCTTCGGTCAGCACCTGCCGCCACTTGTAGAGTTGCACGTGAATGTCGATTTTGACCGGGCACACGTCGGTGCAGGAGCCGCAGAGCGTGCTGGCGAAGGGCAACGAGCTGTGCTTTTTCAGGTCGATATTGGGCGACAAAATAGCGCCGATGGGGCCGGGCACGGTGAAATCGTAGCTGTGGCCGCCGCTGCGCCGGTACACCGGGCAGGTGTTCATGCAGGCCCCGCACCGGATGCACTTGAGCGAGGCCCGGAAATCGGGGCGGCCTAGTTGCTGGGTGCGGCCATTGTCGACGATGACGATGTGCATTTCCCGGCCTTCGGCGGGCTTGGTGTAGTGCGAAGTGTAGGTCGTGACGGGCTGCCCGGTGGCGCTTCGGGCCAGCAGGCGGGTAAATACGCCCAGGTCGGAAAGCCTAGGAATCAGCTTCTCGATGCCCATGCTGGCAATGTGGACCTGGGCCAGGTTGACGCCCAAATCGGCGTTGCCCTCATTGGTGCAAATCACCACGCCGCCAGTTTCGGCCACGGCAAAGTTGACGCCCGAAATGGCTACTTCCGCGGCCAGAAACTTGGCCCGCAGGTGCTGCCGGGCCGCCTCGGTCAGCTGCTGGGGGTCGTGGTTGCCTTTTTCAGTGCCCAGGTGCAAGTGAAACGTGGCGCCAACATCCTCCTTTTTCAGGTGAATGGCCGGCAGTACCAGGTGGCTCGGCGCTTCCTCCCGCAGCTGAATAATCCGCTCCCCCAAGTCGGTGTCAATCACCTCAATACCATGCCCAATCAAGTGCGGGTTCAGGTGGCACTCCTCAGTCAGCATGGATTTGCTCTTGACTACGCGCGTCGCGTTATGCCGCCGGATAATATCGAGTACAATGGCGTTGTGCTCCTGGGCATCAGCAGCCCAGTGCACGTGCACGCCATTGCGCTGGGCTTTGGCCTCAAACTGCTGCAGGTACTCATCCAGCCGGCTTAGGGTGTGCTCCTTAATCTGCGAGGCCAGCTCCCGCAGATCTTGGAACTCAGGCACGGCGTACACGGCCTTGTCGCGCTTCTGGCGCACAAACCACAGGGTTTCGTCGTGCCAGGTCGTGCGGTCAGCATCGGCAACGAAAGTGGCAGCGCGGCTGGAGTGAGTCATGGTTAGTTGTTAGTTACTCGTTGTCAGTTGTCAGGTTCGGGTTGCTCGTCGTGTGAGGCCGTTGAGCCTAACAACTGACAACGAGCAACTGACAACTAAAACCTAGTCCCATTCAGAATTTCCACCGCGTGCAGCACCTTCATCGGGAGTTGGCGGCGGCGGACAATGCCCTGTAGGTGCATCAGGCACGACATGTCGCCGCCGGTGAGAATGGTGGTGCCGTTGCGCAGGTGGTCCTGGACGCGGTCCTGGCCCATGCGGGCCGAAATAGCTTCTTCCGACACGCAGAACGTGCCCCCAAAGCCGCAGCATTCGTCGTTGCGGTCCAGCTCGGTCAGCTCGATGCCGTCCAAGGAAGACAGCAGGCGGCGCAGCTGCCCGTCGCGCACCGGCGTCATCTCCGACTCGTTGGCTTGGTGCAGGCCGCGCTGCCCGTGGCAGCTCAGGTGCAGGCCGACTTTGTGGGGAAACTGGCCCGGCAGCTCGGTAATGTCCAGTACCTGGGTGATAAAGTCAATGAGGTCGTAGGTGGCAGCGCGCACTTTCTGCACTGGCGCGGTTTGCTCCAGCTTGTCGAAGTGCTTGCGCACGTGGTAGACGCAGCTGCCCGAAGGAGCTACCACGTAGTCGTAGTCCTGAAAGGTGTCGACGAAGTGGTGGTAGATGGGTAGCGCCTCCCGCTCGCAGCCGCTGTTGGCCAGGGGCTGGCCGCAGCAGGTTTGTTGGGCCGGAAAGTGGGCCTGCACGCCCAGCTTCTGCAGCAGTTGCAGCGAAGCAATGCCCACCTGCGGGTAAAACTGGTCGACGTAGCAGGGGATGAAAAGGGCAACGCGCATGGGTTGTTTCGCTTTAGCCGGGAGGTGTTTCGGGTTGCTCGATTGGGTGTTTGCTTTCTGCCAATGGGCATGGGTGAGGTAGAGACGCGTACTTGCGTCTCAAGCGTCGCGGAAGTTGCTCATGCGTGGCAGGGCGTCGCTCAACGATTGGACCACGCCGCCCTTCGGGCACCCTTCCTTAAAAAAGGGGGGAATTAGGCCGGGTATTCATTCCAGCCCTCAAGCGTTAGGTGAAGAGAAGCTGGGTTTTCTTCCAGGCTTCACCTTGCTCCAGGTGCACCAGGGCGCCCAGGGCAGTGGCCTGGGGCACTTCCAGGGTACGGATTTCGGCTTTGGGGAAGTTCCAGCTCAGGGTTTGCATGAACAGGGGATTACGGGCGAAGCCGCCGTCGACGAAGATGGTTTTCTCGCCTTGCCACACCAAATGAATGGATTCGAGCAGGATGTTGATCAGCCCGTGCATCAGGTGCTGGTAGGCATCACTAGCAGTGCGGAAACCCGACAAGTCCCAGTCGTCGGCGGGCTGGTCGGGGAAGGGGCCGGTACCGGCCATGCAGGCGGGCGTGAAGCTGGTCGAGGTTTCGTCGTAGGGCCGAGCCAGTACAATACTGCGGTAAAAATCGGGTTTGACGTGGAAGTACGAGGCAATGCGCTCGACCTGGTAGTCGTGCTCCCGGCCCAGAAATACGCGGGAGGCGCGGGTGGCCTCGCCCCGGGGCGTCATGAAGCTCAGGCAGTCGCGGCGCAGCAGCTCGGGCGTGAGGGGCTGGCTGTTAAACGGGTTGATGGTAACCGACCAGGTGCCGGTGGAAATCAAGACGAAGGGCTCGTCGTTTTCGGCCAAGTAGGGCATCACGGCCGAGGTACTGTCGTGCAGGCCTACGCCCACCATAATGCCATCCACGACGGAGGCAATGGAGTCCTTGGTCAGGGGCGCGAGCTTCTCGTCGATGCCCTCGCGGCGCACCCAGTCGTGGTACTGCCGGCGCTGGTAGTCCCAGAGGGCCGTGTGGCAGCCCACGGAGGTGTAGTCGCTGAACTTCTCGCCCGTGAGCAGGTAGGAGAGGTAGTTGGGCAGGTGGAGCGAGGTATGAATCTGGGCGTAGAGCTCGGGTTTGGCATATTTAAGCCAGTAAAGCTGCAAACCCGAATTCAGCAGGCCTAATTGGGGCGAGCAGGTGTCGGCCGCAAATTCGTCGGGCGACTGACCCAGCGCGGCGTAGAATTGCTGCTGGATTTGTTCGGGAATCGGCTTGAGGTAGTTGTAGAGCGGTGCCACCGGCTGCCCGTCGGCGCCCAGGTGCACGAAGCTGGCCCCGTAGGCCGTGAAGTTCACGCCCTTGACCGAGTAGTGCGGACTCTGGCGCAGGTCTTTCCAATGCTTGAGCACCCACTCGGTGAGGCGGGGCAGATGGTCGCAGTCGAAGCCGTCGTCGTCGAGCACGTCGGTGCAGACGTGCAGCTGCTCGTCGATAATCTGCTGGTCCTCGTCGAAGAGGATGAGCTTCTTGTTGGTCTTGCCGATGTCGAAAACGGCGTAAATCGACTTTTTCATGCCCTTTTTCATAGTCCGGTCGACACGCTCAGTTTGCCCCGCTGCTGAATGAGTTGCTCGCGCACCCCAGCGGCGCGGTAGGCCTGCACGGGCTTCAGGGCCCCGCCACTCTGGCGGTAGGCTTCCGAAACCAGGGGCCGCACGTCAAGCAAAAAGGCGTCGCGCAGAATTTCCTCGGCCCGGGCCACGTCGTTCGTCTCCTGGGCTTCGTGCAGGGCTTCACGGTCAACCAAAAGTGCCTTGGCATAGGCCCCAAGGATATTTTCGACAGACTGCAGCAGGTCTTCCAGCGGGTCCTTGGTGTTGTGGCTGGCATCAATCATGTAGGCCACCAGCGGGTTAGTAACTGCCGTATCCCGCGCGGCATCGACCAGTTCGTTGAAGATGAGGAACAGCTGGAAGGGCTTGATGCTGCCGGTGGTCAGGTCGTCGTCGCCGTACATGGAGCCGTTGAAGTGGAAGCCCCCAAGGCGGCCAAACTGCTGCAACCGGCCCACAATCTGCTCGATGTTGGTGTTGGGCAGGTGGTGACCCAAATCGACCAGCACGTTGGCATTCTGCCCCAAGCTCTGGCACAAGGAGTAGGAAGTGCCCCAGTCGGGAATGACCATGGAGTAGAAGTGGGGCTCGTAGGGCTTGTACTCGATGAGCATCTGCCAGTCGGAAGGCATGGCCTCGTAGATGGCCGCCAACGACTCCTGGGTGCGCAGGTAGGCGCGGCGCAGGTGGCTCTGACCGGGGAAGTTGGAGCCGTCGGCCAGCCATACGGTCAGGGTTTTGGCGCCCAGCTGCCGGCCGTAGTTGATGCAGTCGATGTTGTGTTGAATGGCCTGCTGGCGCACGGCCCGCTCGGTATGGCTCAGGGAGCCAAACTTATAGGAAAACGCCTGGTCTTTCTGGTCCTGGAAGGTGTTGGAGTTCACCGAGTCGATAACCAGTCCGTACTCCCGTTGCAGCTGTTCCAGGCCGGCAATGTCCTGCGGGATGTCCCAGGGAATGTGCAGGGAAATCGAGTTGGAGGAGCGGTTGAGCTGGTGCAGCAGGCCCACGTCGCCGAGCTTTTCCTCCAGGTTGCGCGGCTCTCCGCCCAGCGGGTAGCGCCCGAAGCGGGTGCCGCCGGTGCCCAACGCCCAACTCGGAATAGCTACCTGAAACCGGACCAGCTCCTGCACCACTGCCTGGGCGTCCTGCTGGCGCCGACTCAGCAAATCGGCCAGGTACGAAAACTGCAGTTGATGCTCAGCTAGCAAGGGCCGGTTGAGGTCGTGGAGGCGTTGGTCGGTAAGCATGGGCAGGCGGGGTTGGGGTGGCCGGAAAAGCGCCGGGCCGTAAGTCGCTCAGCGTTGCCGGAACCGGTGGGGACCGTGGGTTTTAACAGCAGCAAAGTAGCCTATCAACTCGGCCCGAACTGTTCTGAACTCTCCTGTATCCGGGATTTTATTTTACCCCACCCCTGGCCCCTCCCCTCCGGGAGAGGGGATCCAGGCGTGAGATTAGCGTTGTTCGGTTCGCTAGATGCTAAACTGCCTATCCTTGGTAAGCTAGTAGAAGTAGTTTCAGGTGCTCAGTAATAGCCTGCAGCACCTGTGGCGTGCTGTGCAATACTGCTTCGTTTGTGAAGCGTAGGACTAGAAAACCCGCTTCCTGCAAGTCATGCGTGCGGCCACCGTCGTATTCGGCTTGGCTAAGATCATCGTGAATGCTGCCGTCCACCTCAATAATCAACCACGCGGGCAGGCATACAAAGTCGACAATGAATTGCTGGATGGCGTGCTGACGGCGAAACGGTGCGCCCATCTTCTGAGCACGGAGTTCTTGCCACAACCGTTTTTCGGCCGGAGTCGAATTCTTGCGGTTAGCCCGTGCATGCTCCTTCAACCCCTTAACCCAACGTTTAGCATCTGTAGTATACATGCCAAACGGATAGGGCGAATGCTTCTCAGAATCCTGATTCATAATCAATAGCTTGTACCACTATAACTTGAATCAAGATAAAGAAAACAGTTGTGCTACTATGGCACCCCTCTCCCAGAGGGGAGGGGCTGGGGGTGGGGTCACAACGACCCGCGTCGAATAGTATAAAACGGGTTGCGGACCTTGCCGCGGTGCTTTTCCAGCAGCTTCGTGGCGGCGGTTTTGCCCATGGCCTCGAAGTCGGTGGTGATGACGGTCATGTTGAGCAGTTCCTTCAGCGGGGTTTCGTTGAAGGAGATAATGCCGACTTCCCGGCCCAGCAAGTAGCTGGTTTGCCGGATTTTCTTGACCAGTTCCACCAGGTCGGTTTCCCGGATGACGACGTAGGCCGTACCGGTTTCGAGCACCTCGCTCATGGCGTTTTCGACCACGGCAAAGGTCTTGTTGTGAATCAGGCAGAAGGAGCGGAAGCCCCAGGGCAACTCCTCGGGGTGGTTGGCATCAGAGGGCAGAATCAGGACCAGGCGGGAGTACTTGTCGAGCAGGTCCCGGGCATTTTCCAGGGCGTTGAAGATGTCCTTGTCGAAGTCCTGGAACACGCGCAGGCAGTCGTGTTTAAGCTCGGGTAAATCCTTGTCGAGCAGCACCAGTTCCTGGCTCGGAATCGTGTTCAGGATGCTTTGGTAGGTTTCCTTGGGCGTGTCGAGCGTGAAGTGGGGCATCACCACGTAGTAGTTGTACTTGCCCAGGCTTTTCTCGATGATTTCCTGGAACAGGTTCACGTTGTAGTGGTGAATCTGCAAGTCGACGGTGGCCTGGTCGCCGAGGGCTTCGAGGAAGGCGTAGTAGATAATCTTCTTATAGGAGCTCAGCTTGTTGAAGACCAGCAGGATTTTGAGCTTGGGCGTGTCGTTGGCCTGCACGTAGTAGCCCTTGCCCTGCACGGAGGTAATAAAGCCCCGCTCGCGCAGTTCGCGGTAGGCTTTTTCCACCGTGTCGCGGGCCAGGTAGTGTTCCACGCTGAGCTCCGAAATAGAGGGGAGCTGGTCGCCGTTGCGCAGGATGCCGCGCTCAATGTCCATGATAACCGACTGCACAATCTGCTTGTACTTCGGGGTTTTGTCGTGGGGCTTGAGCTGGAGAGAATAGGAGCCGGCAGAGGCAGAATCGCGCTGAGGGTCTTTAGCGCCCGAGGTGGTATTCCGGCCGCGGTAATCCGAGTTGACAATCATGACAGGAGAAAGGCTGGGGTGGGAAAGGAGAGGTCATGATAAAGCAGAAAGGGCGGATAGGCAAATCCATAAAATTGAATATTGGCAAGGCCAAAGCGGAAACAGGCCTGGAGAGGGGCCGGCAACCAACTCAGCTTCAGGAAGCTAAAAACCCATCGTATCTACGTAGTCTAAAGATAAGAAATAGGCCGGAATTGCCCGGGAAAGCCAAAACCTGGCGAACCAATCCGTAGAATCGGCCCGCCAGGTTTTGGTAGGATACCAGGAAGGTCCAGACTTAGCGCACGAAGGCCATAGCCACGCCGCCGTCCACGTTAAGCACATTACCGGTGCTCTTGCTCAAAGAGCCGTCCACGAAGACCAGCACCGCCTTGGCAATGTCTTCGGCCAACACTTCCTCGCCCAGCAGGGTGCGCTTGGCGTAGTGAGCCGGCAGCTCTTCCACGCTCACGCCGTAGGCCTTGGCCCGCCCTTCGGCCCAGCCGCTTTCCCAGATCTTGGAGCCGCGCAGCACGGCGTCGGGGTTCACGGTGTTGACGCGGATTTTGTCGGCGCCCAGCTCGGCGGCCAACAGGCGCGACATGTGCAGCTGAGCGGCTTTGGCTGTGCCGTAGGCCACGTTGTTGGGGCCGGCCACCAGGCCGTTTTTGCTGGCAATGTTGACCACGTCGCCACCCAGGTTCTGCTTGCGCAGAATCTCCACGGCCTGCTGGGTTACCAGAAACTGGCCTTTCACCAGCACATCGTTGAGGATGTCCCAGTCGGCCTGGGTGGTTTCGGCCAGGGGCTTGCTGATGGAGAGGCCCGCGCAGTTGACCACAATGTCGACGCCGCCAAACTGCAGCACCGTGGCCCGGAACGAGTCGGCAATGGCCTGGGCATTGGTCACGTCGATGGGAGCCGTCAGGGCGTTGTCTTGGCCGTAGCGCTTGCGCAGGTTAGTCTGGGTTTCGTCGAGCCGGTCCCGGTCGGTGGCCACTACCACAGCGCCGTTTTGCAGCAGCAATTCGCAGATGGCCAGCCCGATGCCGCCCGTGCCGCCCGTGACGTAGGCCACCTGGCCCGACAGGCTTTTGGGCTTGGGCATGCGCTGGAGCTTGGCTTCCTCGAGCAGCCAGTACTCGATGTTGAAAGCTTCCTGCTCGGCCAGGCCGGTGTATTCCGACACGGCCTCAGCGCCCTTCATGACGTTGATGGCGTTGGTGTAGAACTCGGCGGCCACGCGCGCGGTCTGCTTGTCTTTGGCGAAGGAGAACATGCCCACCCCGGGCCACAGAATCACCACCGGGTTGGGGTCGCGCATGGCGGGCGAATTACTGTGCTTGCTGCGCTCGTAATAGGCGGCATAGTCCTGGCGGTAAGCGGCAAACTGTTCCTGCAGGTACTCTTTCACGGCCGAAAGCGGCTGGCGCATGGTGGCCTCGTCGAGCACCAGCGGGCGGATCTTGGTGCGCAGGAAATGGTCGGGGCAGGAGGTGCCTTTCTGGGCCAGGCGGGCCAGGTCGTGGGAATTAACAAACTCCAGCACCCGGGCGTCGTCGGTGTAGTGGCCCACCATGCGGCGCTGCCCGGAGGCCAAACCGCGCAGGATGGGCATTACCTCGGCCGCCTGCTGCTTACGGGTTTCGGCGTCGGGACCGTTTTCCAGCTTCACCCCGCCGAAAACCGGCTTGTGCTTGCCGTAGTTGGCCTCCAGGTACGTGGCCGCCATTTCAATGACTTCCAGCGTGTTGATATACGACTCGTAGCTCGTATTGCCCCAGGTAAAGAGGCCGTGTCCGCCCAGGATAACGCCACGCAGATTCGGATTCTCAGCCACGATTTTTTCCAGCTGCAAGCCCAGGTCGAAGCCCGGTTTCTGCCAGGGCAGCCAGCCCATGGTATCGCCCCAAATGTCGCGCATGATTTGCTCGCCGTCCTTGCTGGCGGCAATGGCAATCAGGGCATCGGGGTGGAGGTGGTCGATGTGCTTGAAGGGCAGCAGGCCGTGCAGGGGCGTATCAATACTCGGCGTGGCGCACTTGGGGTCGAAGAGGCAGTACTCAAACAGGGCCACCATTTCATCCTCAAATTGCAGGCCGCGGTATCGGTTTTTTAGCGCGTGCAGCTTTTCTACATATAAGTTGGCGCAGCCGGCCTTGGTGAGCGTGCCAATGTCGCCGCCCGAGCCTTTCACCCACATAACTTCCACCGGCTGGCCCGTGACGGGGTCGGTTTCGGTGAGCTTGCAGCTGGTATTGCCGCCGGCGTAGTTGGTCAGGCGCAAATCGGCGCCGAGCAGGTTGGAGCGGTATAGAAACAGGGCAACTTCGTCGTTGCTTAACTCTAGCGCCTTGGCTTCGTCCCAGAGATAACTAACGTGTTGAAAGGTCAGCGTTTTTTCCATGATGGCGCTTCTGTTTAGGGAGTATGCAGAAAACAGGTAAGAATTGCTTTTCAACAAATTACGCGGGCCGGCCTGGGGCCAACATCCTGCACTCTCCTGCTCAGCGGGAAAATAATTATTGCCGGCCACTGCAACGAAAAATAAGTGAGTCGTTACTTTTCCAGGCAGGAGAGCACAGGAAAGTTGGGCGCCAGGAGAAGGGCAGATTTGCCTAAACCCACCACATTTACCACTATGGCAGTCATTTGGGGAGTAATCTTACACGCATTAGGCGGTTTTGCCTCCGGCAGCTTTTATCTGCCCTACAAGAAAGTGAAAGGCTGGTCCTGGGAAAGCTACTGGCTGGTGGGCGGCATCGTAAGCTGGGTGTTTGCGCCCCTCATCATGGGCTCCCTGACCGTGAAAAACCTGTTCGGCGTGCTGGCCCAGGCCGATACCTCCACGCTGGCCTGGACCTACATGTGGGGCGTGCTCTGGGGCTTCGGCGGCCTTACCTTCGGCCTGGCGATGCGCTACCTGGGTCTTTCGCTGGGCATGGCCGTCACGTTGGGCTTGTGCGCCGTGTTTGGCACCATCGTGCCGCCGCTCTGGCTCGGTACTTTCCCGACGCTGATTCAGTCGGCCTCCGGGCAGATGATTCTGATGGGCCTGGTGGTGTGTGTAATGGGCATTCTGATCTGCGGCCTGGCCGGCATCATGAAGGAAAAGCACCTAACGGCCGACCAGAAAAAGGAGGGCGTGGCCGAGTTTGACCTGCGCAAAGGCATCGGGGTAGCTATTTTTTCGGGCGTAATGAGTGCCTGCATGTCGTTTGGCCTGACGGCCGGGCAGCCCATTGCCGACCTGGCCAAGGCTTCCGGCACCGACCCGCTCTACATGAACAACGCCGTGCTGGTCGTGGTGCTACTGGGCGGCCTGACCACCAACGCCATCTGGTGTATTTACCTCAACATCAAGAACAAGACTTACACCGACTACCTCAACCCCACGGCCCCGGCTCTGCGCAACGTCCTGTTTTGCGCCGCTGCTGGCTTTACGTGGTACCTGCAGTTTTTCTTCTATGGCATGGGCGATTCGCAGATGGGCGAGTTCCGCTTCTCGGGCTGGACGCTGCACATGGCCTTTATCATTGCATTCAGCTCGTTCTGGGGCCTGTACCTGCACGAGTGGCGCGGGGCCAACCGCCTCACCATGCGCACCGTGTCACTGGGCATTCTGGCGGTAGTGTTGTCGACGGTGATTGTGGGCTACGGCAACTACCTGGGCTCGGAAACAGAAGCCGCCCCGGAAGCCCGAGTAGAGCCTACAGAAACGTCGGCGGGGCAGGTGGCTACTACCTCAGAGGAAACGAACAACGCTGCTGCAGCTCAGGATTAGAAGTTGCAGAATAGTAATACGGGCCAGATGTAACGCCGTCTGCTACGGTTTAGCTTAAAGACAGGTTGAGGCGTAAAGTTGCTCTCTTGATCTTCGGCAAAAGCCCGGCCCTGTGCCGGGCTTTTTTTGTGCCTAGCGAAGAAGGAGAATAAAATTATTGGGAGCAGGAGAGTGCGGGACGCCGTTAGTGAATACTCACTCTACCTTCATAGAGTTGAATATCTGACAGTTCTCTCCCCACTTCCTTCCCTTCCCACACTCTATGAAAAAGCTGTACTATGTAGCCAAAGTACTGCCGCTACTGGTTCTGCTGCTGCTTGGGCATGCCCTGCAGGCCCAGAACCGAACCATTACTGGCAAGATTACCACGGCGGAAAACAACGAGACACTGCCCGGCGTGACGGTTGTACTCAAAGGAACCACTATTGGTACTGGCAGCAACCCTGATGGTACTTTCTCGATAAGCATGCCCAGCACCGGCGGCACGCTGGTATTCTCTTTCGTTGGGTACCTGACCAAAGAGGTTAGCGTAACCAATCAAACAAACGTTAATGTAGTACTAAGCCAAGATGCTCAGATGCTGCAGGAAACGGTGGTGGTAGGCTACGGCACTCAGAAAGCAGCCGACGTAACCGGCGCCATTACGGGCATTACGGCCAAGGAAATCGAGGAGCGGCCCGTCAACCGCATCGAAAATGCCCTGGCTGGCCAAATGCCCGGCGTGACGGTGCAAACCACGACCGGGGAACCGGGCGCCGAACTCTCGATTCGGGTGCGGGGCACGGGTTCCATCAACGCTTCCAACGAGCCGCTCTACGTGGTCGACGGGGTGCCGGTGGATAACCTGCGCGGTATTAACCCCACTGATGTGGCCAATATCGATGTGCTGAAAGACGCGGCTTCAGCCGCTATTTACGGCTCGCGCGGTTCCAACGGCGTGGTGCTCATCACCACCAAGCGTGGCAAGAAAGGCCCGCCCAAGCTGCAGTTTTCGGGTTTCACCGGCATTCAGACCCTGGAGCGCCGCCTTGATTTGATGTCGCCCGAGCAGTGGATTCAGCAGCGCCAGGAAGGCATTGACGAAGCCTGGGTGAACCGCGGCAAAACCCCGGCCGTGAATAAGCCCTACAAGGCCTCCGACTCGCAGGAGTACCGGGCCCAGGAGCTCGGCATCACGCTGCGCACGCCCAACCCGACCTACATGTACGACCCGAAGTGGGCGTACGGCTCCGACAGCCTGGCCTTCACCGACTGGCAGGACGCCTTTTTCAAGCCGGCCGTGATGCAGCAGTACCAGATTGGCGTGGCCGGCGGCACCGACGACTTCAGTTACAACGTGAACGGCTCCTACCTCAACCAGAACGGCATCGTGGTAGGTACCAACCTGCAGCGGGCCACGCTGCGCGCCAACTTCGACGCCCGCATCCGCAAGGGCATCAAGCTGACCATGACCCTGGCGCCCTCGACGGAATGGTCGGGGCTGGGCCGGGTGGATGGCAAGGACAACCAGGCCCAGAACGCCATGACCATGCCGCCCGTGGGACCCAAGGAAGCCGGCCTCTACGTGGGCGCCGACCCCTACGCGGCCTACGCCTGGTCGGGGCGCTACATCAGCCCGATTGCGGTGATGGAGCGCACCCAGATCAAGACGACCCGCACCCGCCTGAACGCCAACATGGGCCTCAACATTGAGGTCTACAAGGGCCTGCAGTTGCAACTGCTAGGCGCCATGGACAACAACTATACCCTCGACAACCAGTTTTACCCCACCAACGCCAGCCGCGACTGGGCCACGGCCGCCAACGAAGGCGCCCTGAGCCGCTCGCGCCGCACCCAGCAGTACGGCACCCGCTACCTGGCCCAGGGCGTGCTGAGCTACACCAAGACCATCGGCAGCCACAACCTCAACGGCATCGTGGGCTACTCGCTTGAAACAACCAAGCGCGAAGACAGCTTCCAGGAAGCCACCAAGCTGCCCAACGACTGGTCGGGCCAATTCAGCAGCGCCAACTCCACCACCACGACCAACACGGCGGTACCGTACAAAACGGCGCTCATCTCATACTTCACCCGGGTGCAGTACAACTTCCGCCAGAAGTACCTGTTTTCGGCCAGCCTGCGCCGCGACGGATCCTCCAAGTTTGGCGCGAATTCACACTGGGGCCTGTTTCCGGCCGCTTCGGTGGGCTGGCGCCTTTCCGACGAAAACTTCATGAAGGGCATTACGGCCCTTACCGACCTAAAGCTGCGGGCTAGCTACGGCGTAACCGGCAACAACCGGATTCCCGACAATGTGCAGTATTCGTTGCTCAACCCCGGCAACTATTCCTTCAACAACGTGGCCTACACCGGCTACGCGCCCGGCAACTACGCCAACCCCGATTTGGGCTGGGAGCAAACCAGCAGCTACAACGTGGGCTTCGACTTTGGCGTGTTCAGCAACCGCCTGCAGGTGTCGGTGGATGCCTACAACCGCGACACCGAGCGGCTGCTGCTCCAGGCCCCGCAGTCGGCCCTGACGGGCTTCGTGAGCAGCTACCAGAACATCGGCTCAGTGAATAACAAAGGCGTGGAGCTGGGCTTGAACTCCCAGAACACGGTGGGTGCGGTGCGGTGGAATACCTCCTTCAACGTGTCCTACAACCGGAACAAGGTGACGGCCCTCACGGCCGAAAACACGCCCATTACCACCGGCTTCAGCGGCCTGACCCAGATTATCCAGGTTGGGCAGCCCATCAATTCCTTCGTGCTCTACGACGTCATTGGCGTGTATAAAAACCAGGAAGACGTGAACAACAGTCCGCGCATGGCCAAAACGGTGCCCGGCGACCAGAAGTACCGCGACGTAAACGGCGACGGCCAGATTACCGACGCCGACCGTACCCTGGTGGGCAACCCTCAGCCTAAGTTCATCTTCGGTATCACCAACTCGGTAACCTACCGCAACTTCGATTTCTCAGTGCTGATCAACGCCCAGCAGGGCGGCAAAATCTACTCCATCGTGGGTCGTAACCTCGACTCGCCGGGCATGGGCTACCTCTACAACAAGCTGGCCCGCTGGGAAAACCGCTGGAAGTCGGAGGAAGATACCGGCGACGGCATGACGCCCCGCATGGGCGCCCCGAGTGCCTACTACGACACGCGCTGGTTGTATAGCTCCGACTACATCCGCATCAAGAACGTGACGGTGGGCTACAACCTGCCTAAAGTGCGCTTCTACGACCGGGCCCGCCTGTACCTGGCCGTCGAGAATGCCTTCCTGTTCGACAAGTACACGGGCGGCTTCTCGCCCGAGGCAGCCAACGACGCCGGCGGCGACTACGGCGGCTACCCCATTGCCCGTACCTACACGCTGGGCTTCAACTTGACCCTGTAACCGAGCCGCCACGCTTTTTCTCTCCGAAGACGATGAAGACTTTCAAACACCTCACTTGCGCGGCACTCCTTGGCCTGGGCACCCTGCTGCTGGCTTCCTGCGAAGACAAGCTCGATATCAGCCCCGAGGCCCGCAACAGCACCGCCGATTTCTACAAGGACGAGTCGGACGTGAACCAGGGCGTCATTTCGATTTATAACAGCTGCATGTCGTTTCCGACCAATTCCTACTGGAACATGGCCGAGATGCGCGGCGACAATATCGTGGTGAGCACCAACCTGAATGCCCAGCGCGACTACGCTGACATCAATTTTTTCCTGGCTTCCTCCCAAACCGGGCAGTTTCAGGCCACCTGGGCCGACCTGTTTGAGGCCGTGTACCGGGCCAACCTACTCCAGGAAAAGATTCAGCCCTTCACGTTTGCCCGCGTAAATCAATTCAAGGGCGAGGCGCGGTTTCTGCGGGCGTTGGCCTACTTCGACTTGGTCCGCTTCTGGGGCCCGGTCCCGATTGTCGACAAAGTGGTGACGGCCACCGAGGCCAAGCAGATTCCGCGTGCCTCCATTGCCGACGTGTATAGCTTCATCGTGGAGGATCTGAAGTTTGCCGCCGAAAACCTGCCCGACACCTACACCACCGAAAAGGGGCGGGCCACCAAATGGGCGGCCAAAGCCCTGCTGGGCCGAGTATACCTGACCATGTACGGCTATCCGCTCAAGCAAGCCAGTGCCCTGCCGCTGGCCAAGCAGCAGCTGGCCGACGTCATTGCCCAGGAAGGCAAGGCCGGCGTGCCCACCATGTCGAGTTCGTTTAAGGCCCTGTTTCAGACCGCCAACGACAACAAGTTTCACCTCTTCGAAATCCAGTACATTTCCGGCACCGGCGGCCTGGGTAGCCAGATTCCGTCGGATCAGGCGTTTCAGTTTCCCTCGCAGTGGTCGGCGTTCCAGCCCTTCGGCCTCGATGCGGGCGTAAATCCCAACCTGCTGGGCGCGGGCTGGCCCAAAAAGGATTTGCGCAAGGAAGCCACCCTCGACTCGGGCTACGTCGACACCAAAACCAACGCCAAGTCCGGCCGGGTGCAGTTCACCAAGTTTCTGGAAAAAGGCACCACGGCGCCCACCGGCCAGCGCGACTACCCCAACAACTACCCCGTTATCCGCTTCGAAGACGTGCTGCTAATGCAGGCCGAAGTGCTCAACGAGGAAGTAGCCGACGGCGGCAACGTGTCCGCCCAGGCTCTGACTTACGTGAACCGCATCCGGACCCGCTCGGGTGTGCCCGCCCTCACGAGCATGAGTAAAGTCAACTTCCGCCTGGCCCTGGAGCGGGAGCGGCGCTGGGAGTTTGCCGCCGAGGGCCTGCGCTGGCACGACTTGGTGCGCACCGGCCGCGCCCTGGCCGTGATGAACCAGTTTATCACCGACAACAAGCTGCCCCGCGCCCAGGCCCTGACCGAAACCGATTTGCTGTTCCCGATTCCGCTGGCCGAGCTGCGCATCAATCCCGGCTTCTGGCAGCAAAACCCCGGTTACAACTAAGCTTGGCAAGGCCGATTCATCATTTCATGCAGTAAAGAGGCTGCCTCAGTTGGGGGCAGCTTCTTTTTTACCCTGAATTCTCTGATATGAGCTTTTCGGCCGTTTTCTTTCCTATTGTTGCTCTCTATGTTCACCCCGTATCGTTCCTTTTCGGTCATAAGCTTATTGAGATCCAAGCCGGGGCACGCGGCTTGGCGCGGTGCCTGCTGGCTCTTGCTGACTACTAGCACTTTGGCATTCGGGGAGTGGGGCCCACAGTATTCTGCCCCGACCTGCCCGCCGCGCCGCCGGTGCAGGCCGAGCGGCTGGGGCGGGGCGTGGTGGCCGTGGCCCAGCCCGACGGCCGAATCTTCGTGAGCTGGCGTCTGCTGGCCTCCGACCCGGCCTCAGTGCGGTTCACGCTCTACCGCCACCTCGGCAACGGTCAAAAGGAGAAAGTCACCGGCCAAGCTACTTCGCGCACCAACTGGGTGGATAACCTGGGGCCCACTGGCAAAGCCCCGCGGCCCGTGGCCTATTCGGTAGAGGTAGCGGGCACCAAAGAGACCAAGCCCTCAACAGCTGCCGTTTGGGCCCAGAGCGTTCTGCGCATCCCGCTCCAACAACCCGCGGGCGGGACGGTGAGTAGTGGGAGTGAGGTTAGCAGCTACACTTACTCGGCCAACGACGCCTCGGTAGCCGACCTCGACGGCGACGGACAGTATGAAATCGTGCTGAAGTGGGAGCCCAGCAACGCCCGTGACAATGGCTCGGCGGGCATCACCGGGCCGGTGCTGCTGGATGCCTACACCCTGGCCGGCACCCAGCTCTGGCGTATCAATCTGGGCTGCAATATCCGGGCTGGCGCGCACTACACCCAGTTTATGGTTTACGACCTCGACGGTGACGGCAAAGCCGAAGTAGCCTGCAAAACCGCCGACGGCACCCTGGACGGGCAGGGCAAAACCATTGGCGACGCGGGCAAAGACTACCGCACCCTCACTGTGCCCACCGACGGGGAGGCCGTGGCTACTGCCCGCGACAGTAAGTTTGGCCGCATCCTGGCTGGGCCGGAATACCTCACCGTTTTCAATGGACAAACCGGCGCCGCGCTGGCCACCACAGCCTATGTGCCCGGCCGCGCCCCGCTCGACGGTTGGGGTGGTATCGGGGGCAATGGCGGCAATGACCGCTACGGCAACCGCGCCGACCGTTTTCTGGCCGCTGTGGCTTACCTGGATGGGCAGCGCCCCAGCTTGGTGATGTGCCGCGGCTACTACGGCCGCACCGTGCTGGCCGCCTGGGACTGGCGCGGTGGCCAGCTCACCCAGCGCTGGCTATTCGACTCGAGAGACGATAAAAACCCGTTTTCGGGTATGGGCAACCACGGCTTGAGCGTGAACGACGTGGACGCTGACGGCCGCGACGAAATCGTGTACGGGGCTATGGTGGTCGACGACGACGGCCGGGGCTTGTTCAGCACCGGCCTGCGCCACGGCGACGCCCTGCACGTGTCGGACCTGGACCCCGTTACGCCGGGCCTGGAAGCCTGGGGCGTGCACGAAAACGAGGACAAGGTGCCCGGCCACGAAAACGGCCCCGGCGCGGCGCTCTACGCTGCCGGCACCGGCACCCTCCTGCTGGCTGAGCTGCCTGGCCAGGACGTGGGCCGGGCATGGCCGCCGACATTGACCCGCGCTACCCCGGCGCTGAGCTGTGGGCCAGCAGCCCGGAACTGGGGCTGCTCTCGTGCCGAGGCGAGAAAATAGGGCCGGCCCCGCGCGCCGTCAATTTCGGGCTGTGGTGGGACGGCGACCTGCAACGCGAGTTGCTGGACGGCCCGGCGGTATATAAGTGGGCTTACCAGTCGGCCCAAATGACCACGCTGCTGGATGGCAAACTCCTGGGTGCGGCTTCCTGCAACGGGAGCAAGGCTACACCCTGCCTTTCGGCCGACCTGCTCGGCGACTGGCGCGAGGAAGTGGTGTGGCGCACGGCGACCAACGATGCCCTACTGCTTGTTACCACTACCGTTCCCACCGAGCACCGCTTCGTGACGCTCATGCAGGACCGGGCCTACCGCCTGGGCGTGGCCCGCGAAAATGTGGGCTATAACCAGCCGCCCCACCCCGGGTATTATCTGGGCCAGGGCATGAAGCTGCCGAATGCACAGGTGCTAAAGTAAGCGCTGGGAGGTTGATGCATAGGGCAGCTGGGGGCTGGCCGCTACCCGCAGGCCGAGCGGTACAAACTGCTAATGGGGGAGAAGTCCACCTTGGATCCGGTATAGCAAGGATTGTTTTTGGAACTTTTTTAGTGAGTTGAGCTAAGTGTTGAAAATCTGGTAGTTAATCTGCTGAAAAGTGGAATAAACTACCAAAAGAAGTCTGGTCGAAGGCCGTGCGGTGAGCTGATTGAGACTGGTTTGGTACAGTCCTTGGAAATACCGCTACCATTGAACCAAAGGTCTTTTACTTCTTATTTTTTTCTATGCCAATCTTTACCCGCTCCCTGTTTCTGCTAGCCCTGACGACGGCCAGCCTGCTCACGTCCTGCTCCGATAAAAACGAGGAGCCGGCCCCCACGCCGGACCCGGCGCCTACCTATGCCTTGAGTCATTATTTCTACTACCCGGCGACCAACGGTGCAGCGGCCGTTATCCATCCCAACCAAGATATTACTGGCAAAGCCCAGTTGCATCCGACAGTGCTGGCCCTGGATTTTGAGGCCAAGGCCGACATGCCTCATTTTGAAATCGAGCGGGCCCAGCTCAAGCCCGACTGGAAAGGCGTTTACCCGCTCAGGTGCCGGGCGCGGCCGGCTGACCCCGTATTCGTGTCTTATTCCTACCATACCGATGGCTACCGCATTTTCCGTTTCAGCGACTTTACTCAAACGCTGACCGGCCACGTGACCATCACGGCCTATGATACCAAGCGCCAGCTCATCAGTGGTACCTACGAGGTACAGGCCCCCGGACAAACTGACCCGCTGGAATTTTCTATCGACACCAAGTGCGACATTACGCTCAGCGGCAGCTTTACGGATCTGAAAGTGAAGCCCCAACCGTAGCAGCCCTGGCAAGTTGCCCGGCTACTCCATCGACAAAGCTGCTGGCTCCGGAGCCAGCAGCTTTTTTGGGCTTTGCACCTCTGGCTGGCCTGTTTATCCGGCCGGCGTGTGGCTTATTTCACGACCCAGAGCCTGCTGGTTGCCTGACTACGCCGGAAATAGAATACTTTAGGAGCCATTTAGATCAGGGCCTGATGTCGAATGGCGGTTGGGTTGTCCTTGTTTGCGTATCATGCTGATCACCAGTTTTTTACAAGACCTGCTAACCACAGGCAGCATTACCCTGACGGGCCGACCCACGCCTTTTGTGCCCGATGATCTGCTGGCCGCTACCGACTTGCTGCAAACATACCACGCCGAGGATGCCCAGCAAATGCCCCATTCGGCTCCGGCGTTCGACGCCCCGGCGGCGCTCTGGGCGGCCAGGTTGCTCTACTACACGATTCAGCTGACGTTGGTGCGCGAGCTGGACGAGGCCGTTATTGCCCAGGCCCTGGCGGATTTCACGGCCGACCTCA
This sequence comes from Hymenobacter cellulosivorans, assembly GCF_022919135.1. NCBI lineage: Bacteria > Pseudomonadati > Bacteroidota > Cytophagia > Cytophagales > Hymenobacteraceae > Hymenobacter > Hymenobacter cellulosivorans. Next base: position 3,730,300 of record NZ_CP095049.1, read on the forward strand.
CCCCCGAAGTTCTGTATTCGGCCGACCTTATGCTGCGCTACTTGCCCGACTTGCTGCGCCTGGCCAAAGGCCTGGCGCCCGGCGACGCACTGGTGGCCCGCCTGCAAGCTCTGGCCCGGCAGTGGCCCTTGTCGTTTGTAAGCTCGGAAATGCCTGATCCGGAAGCCGAAGCCCGGGTGCTGGTCCACCCGGCCCTGCGCCAGGAATACGTGGACCGCATCATCCGGGCCCAGGACCGGCGGCGGGCGGGGCAGGAGCACCTGCGGCCCCTGGTGCAGGCGGCGCTGGGTGGCCACGCGGCCACGCTCTGGCCCGATTTTCAGGCCTTTACTCTTTTACCGACTGATGGAAAACATGCTGACTGAGATTGGGCCGCTGGTGGAAAAACTCAACCATGTAACCCGCCACCTCAAAACCACTTTCGTGGGCAAGGACGACATCATTGACTTGATGAGCCTGTGCCTGGTAGGGCGCGAAAACCTGTTTTTGCTGGGGCCGCCCGGCACAGCCAAAAGCGCCCTGGTGCGGGCCCTGGCCCAGTGCCTGGAAGGCAAAACCTTCGAATACCTGCTCACCCGCTTCACCGAGCCCAACGAGCTGTTTGGTCCCTTCGACATCCGCAAGCTGCGCGAGGGCGACCTGGTAACCAACACCGAAGGCATGCTGCCCGAAGCCAACCTCATCTTTCTGGATGAACTGCTGAATGCCAACAGCGCCATTCTTAATAGCTTGCTAATGGTGCTCAACGAGCGGGTGTTCCGACGGGGCCGCGAAACCCGCGCTCTGCCCGCCCTGCTGATGGTGGCGGCCAGCAACCACCTGCCCGAAGACGAGGCCCTGCAAGCCCTCTTCGACCGATTTCTGGTGCGCGTGCACTGCGACTACGTGGCCCCCGACGCCCTGGCCGCCGTGCTTGAGGCGGGCTGGAACCTAGAGCGAAAAAATGAAGCGGCGGCGCCTACCATCACGGCCGCCGAGGTGCTCCAGTTGCAGGCAGCTATTTCCACCATTGATGTGCAGCCGGTGCGGGCCCAGTACGTGGAACTGGTCAGCAAGCTGCGCCTGGCCGGCGTGGCCGTGTCCGACCGGCGGGCGGTGAAGCTGCAGCGGCTGCTGGCAGCCAGCGCCCTGCTCTGCCAGCGCACGGCCGTGATTACGTCGGATATGTGGGTGCTGCGCTACATCTGGGACACCGACGAGCAGCGCGAAATCATTGCTGGCATTGTCGATGCTGTGGTGCAGGCCGATGAGCAGCCTGGCCAGCACCCGCGCGCCGCCGGCGCCGAAGCACCCAACGCCGATGCTATTATGAGTGAAGTCCAGGCCCTGACGGCCCAGTGGGACCAGCCCGAAACCACCCTGGCCGAGCGTACCGTTATCAAGGACCAGCTGCGCTACCTGCACGGCCGTACCCAGTGGCTACCCAACGAGGTGCAGCGCAGCTACGTGCAGGAGCCTCTGGACGCACTATGGCAGAAAGTGCTGCAGGCATGATGACGGAGCGTGTACTCGTATTGGCCAGCGCCGACCGGGCGGTTCTGGGCTATGTGCGCACCGTGCCTGGCCTGCGCGTAGCCGAAGCGGCCGGGCAACTGTGGGTGCGCGGCCTGCCCGCTACCGGGGAGCTGCCGGCGGCGGCGCGCAGGCTGCCCGCTGCAGCCGCGTATGCCCTGGATGCGCAGAACCGGCTGTTTGCCACTGGTCAGCTGACGCCCACGGCCCATCTGCCGGACCTGGCGTGGCTGCCTATTCAGGAGTTTGTGCCGCTGGAGCTGCCCACGGCCGCGCTGCCTGGCCAGGCCCGCCTGCGCTACCGGGTGCGCCTGGTGCCCTCGGCCCGGGCAGTGGCGGGTAGCGCCTTACTCACGACGCTGGCGGCCTGGCTGGCCTACGTTGAAACGGCCCCCGAAATCCGGCTGCGCCACCTGCGTTTCGCCGTTGCGGAAGATGAGCGGGTACTGGTGCTGGGTGCGCCTCTGCCGCCGCTGGCCGGGCAGGAGTACTGGCTCCAGGAAGGCATGCTGCTGCCGGCCGGCTTCGATTTTGAGGCGCCACTGCTGGCTCCTTTGCTGGCCCGCCGCCTGAATCCCGCCGCTGATTCCCTCGTGGTTTTTGTTTCCAATGGCCGCTGGGAGCAAGTTTTGACTTCCAACCTAGTGCCCGCTACCCGTAGCGCCGTACGCCGAACGGCTCAGAGCTTCAGCCATGCGTAGCGCGTCCCCTTCCTTGGCTACCCAGCAGGCGCTGCAATACTTTCAGGCTCCCAAGAGCTACTTCTGGCACTGGGCCGAGGGCGGGGAAGTTGTGGAGTGGCAAAATGGGGGAACAATCTGCTACCGCGAGGAGCTGCAGGCCGTTCTTTCCGCATTGGCCCCCGAGGGATTACCGCCGTTGGGTGCGGTCCTGTTGCTGCTGGCCTCCTGCTCCGACGCCTGGCCGGGCGCTAGGGCGCTGGGTGTGCTGCAGGCTACGGCCAGATTTCTGATGCAGCCAGGGGCCGCTGATGAGCGGGAGTTTTACCTGAACCAGACCATCCGGTTTCTGAATCTGGTGCATGCTCTGCCGCGGGAACTGCGTACCGGCCCGCCCAAACTGCACTTGTTTCGGGAAGTATTGCAGGAACCCAACCGCAAGACAGGCCCGGCTTCATTGGCCGTCGTGCTGAACCTGCAGCAGGTCAGAAGTCAGCAGAGCGTGGATGAATGGTGCAGTGGCCGCCTCGATGCCGCTCTGCAAGCTCCGGCGGCGGTGGCTACCAACGACTATTTCCTGGCTGACCTGCTGTGTCTGGACCGCGCTTTCCAGCGCTTTCCCAGCACCGACCTGCTCGCCTTGCGCCTGCGCACCGGACAAGACCGGGTGCCCGAGCCGTTGCCCGAGTTGCCGGAAACTCCGCCCGATGAGCCCACCGACCTGCTCGACGAGCTGGCCCGGGACGTGCGCACGGCGGGGCTGGCCCGGCTTACCCAGCGGCTGGTAGCCGCCCTGCGGATTCCGCTACACACCCGCGCGGCCAGTGAGCAGCCCCTGGGCGGCATCTCCGACGTTACCAACCGGGGCAACTTCGACCGGCTTTTACTCAGCGAGCTGGCCCACGACGACCTGACGCTGACGGCCCGCCTGATTAACAACGAGGCACTATACTTGCGGCGGGAAGCTCCACCGACGCATGAGGTCCGGCCCCGCGTCATTCTGCTCGATACCACTCTGCGCCTGTGGGGCGTGCCGAAGGTATTTGCTTTGGCCGCTGCCCTGGCTTGGGCCCGCAACTCGGCCCACGGCCACCCGCCCGCGCCGGTGCTGGCCTACGCCCTGGGTGGGCAACTCGCCGAGCCCGTGGACCTCACCTCGCTGGAGGGCGTAATCGAGACGATGGGGCGGCTGGATGTGGCCCTACACGCCGGGACGGCCCTGCGGCACTTTGCCCAGGAGCAGGCGGCATCGGCTGCCGATGCGGCCACCGACGGGCTGCTTATTACCCAAGCCGAGCTGCTGCACGAGCCCGAGTTCGTAGCTGTTCTTGCCGAGCAGAAAACCACGCTACGCTTTCTGCTGACGGTGAGTCGGGACGGGGAATTGCAGCTGCACGAGTACCAGAATGGGCACCGCACGCTGCTTAGTACCAGTCGTTTCGATTTGGAGGAGCTGCTGTTTGCGCTAGGGCCCCGTATGCCCCGCCGCCCGCTGCCGGCGCGGGTACTGGATGGCTTTACGCCCGCCTTTTTGCTGCAAGAGCCCGCCCCGCTATTTTTTCCGACGGTAGGCGTACGGGTGTCCGTGCGCAATACCTTTTACCATCCGGCCTTGGGCGTGGTGGTCGTCACCGATACCCGCCGGGTACTCTACTGGCGTAGTCGCAGCTACGGCGCCCGGGAGCTGCTGCCCGTTATGGAAGCTGGGAGCTACCATTTTGGCGCCGACCACACGTATGCCACCGACCACAAGTCCTGCATTTATCTGCTGGTAAGTGGGGCTGATGTGCTGCGCGTTTATTTTTTTGCTACCACGTCGTTTACGGCTGCCGCTATTGCTCCGGAAATTGACATGGTCGACTTGTCCGACGAGCTGGACCCCGGGCAGGAGCCGACGCAGGTCGGGTTTGAGAACGGGTGCTACTACGTGCTCTGCGGCGGGCGTAAGCTGCTGTTTGACTGCCGCCGCCGGGAGATGCACCACGCCTGGCCGCGCCCGCTCAAGCTGCCGGCGGCCGGCTCCAAACCGGACTTTGGCCATGTGAAGCGCTATATCAATAACGGCTACTCGGTGCTGCACCGCGTGGATAGGCTGGGCGTTAATACGGCCAATGAGCTGGTGGTGGACGGGTACGAGGTGCGGCTGGTCATACACGACGAGCCGGCCCGGCAGGAGTTGGTGCTGGCGGCTAAAACGTACTATGCCAATTCCGTTATGCGCTGCCGGGCCGAGCGGGTGGAAACGCAGCCGCAGCCGGACAACCCGCAACTTACGTTCCGTCGGTTTCAGTGGGCCGATGGTAGTGAGGCCGTGGTCGACACCCGCGGGCTGCTGCACCTGCGCAGCTCGGATAGCACCATTCCCGAAATAACCCTGGTGCTGGTGCTGGGCCAGCCCGCCGCTGCCTGGGCTGCCGATGGCGCCACCTGCGGCGCTTCATACTTCACCGGCTCTGAGTTGAAACAAAGTCTGTCCGTGGCCGACTTCGTGGACCGGTATCTTCTCCGCTTTATTGCCCGCCTGACTTAAGCTATGCGCCTCACGCTCCACTATGATGAACGGGCTCAGCGCCCGATCTGTGCGGCTTTCCTGCGCGGCTCCGAGCCGGCTGCCTGGCTGCGTGAGCTGGGTCGTTGGGGAGTAGCCGCCGCCCAGCTGCGCTGCTATCTGGTGCCCGAGTCTATTCACCATCCGCAGCCGGCCGGACTCTTGGTAGTGGCCGCCGAGGACGTTGCGCTGCCCGCCGATGTGCTCGAACCCTACGGCGTGGTGGCTGGGCGCCTGTACGTGCCCACCCATGCCCGGCTGTGGCCGGCCACCACGCCCCAGGAGCTAGGCGCGGCCCTGCTCTGGCCCCGGCAGCTGCTGCATCCCAGCATTGGCCTGGTAGGCTTTGCCGACACCGACGAGCTGGACCTGGCTACGCTGCTCGACTGCGGTCCGCCCCGGCCCACCGACTGGGGCATGGCCCTGGCCGTGGAGCCGCCGAAGCCCCGCCTGCACCAGGTGCGGGTGCTGGCGCCCACGGCCGAGCAAGTAGTGCAGGCCATCCAGCAGGAAGTAGGCACTGTGCCCCTGGAACAGCTGCCCGGCCCGGCGCCAGCCGGTGCTGTGCGGCGCTTGCTCGACAGTGCGCAGCGCCGGCTGCTCACCGGGCTGCTGAGCATTGTGCAGGTGCTGCGCGGTTTTTTTGGCGCCCGGCCGTTTCGGGTGCTGGGTGGAGTTGCCGCGGTAGCAATAGGAGTGGGGCTGTTGCTGGTTCTAGTGAAATTTCTATTCAGTGAGGGTGGACAAGCCATGGGCCTGGTGTTCATGGTGCTGTGTATGGTGCTGGCCCGTATCATTCAGCATTTTTCCGACCGCGCCGATTCGGGCACCACGTACCAGCCAGTGCGGCCGGGCAGGGGCTCCGGTACGGGGTCCGCCGGAGGCTCCGGGGCTGGCTTTGGAGTGTTGCAAAAGCTGGAGCAGTGGCTGGGCGGCAACCTGAAAGACCTGGAGCAGAAGCGCAACAATGAGATTGAGCGCCTGCTGCGCCTCTTTGGCGAAAACCCGGAAGAAGCCCTGCGCTATGCCATTCCCTTGGGCAGCCCCTACGCCGACCGGGGTATCGCCCCGCCGTCGGCCCGCCTGGGCCCACGCTCTACCAACTTCAGCCTGAATAACCTGGGCGGGGGGCGGGGCGTCGACAGCTGGAACCTGAACGACTACCGCTTCGATTTGCAGCAGCGCTATGAGGCCGCGGCGCGACAGGAAGCGCAGGCGGGACGCTACCAGAAAGCGGCGTATATCCACGCGCATTTGCTGGGCAACTTTCTGGCTGCGGCCCAGGCCCTGGAGCAGGGGGGCTTGTACCGGGAAGCGGCGGCGCTGTACAAAGACCACCTCAAAAACCTGCCCGCGGCGGCCCAGTGCCTCGAAAACGGCGGTCTGCTGCTCGAAGCCGTGGCGCTCTACGACGAGTTGCAGCAGCACGAAAAAGCCGGCGACTTGTACCAGCAGCTGGACCAACCTGAACTAGCCGCCCGCCACTACGAGCGGAGCGTAGAAGTGCAACTCGGCAACCAGGACCACCTCGACGCGGCCCGGATTCTCAACGACAAATTAGGGTACACTGCGCTGGCGCAGAAAATCCTGCTTGATGGCTGGGCTGACTCCCGACAGGCGGAAAACTGTCTGAAGCAGTATTTCACCCTGGCTGCGGCAGAATCGGAGCCTGATCTATGTTCCCAGGTAAACTTTGTCTACCAGCGGCATACGCCCGCTAAGCGGCGTGTGGCTCTGCTCCAGGTGCTGGCCGCCGTCAATGAGCAGCACCCCAATGCGGAACTGCTGGCTACGTCCCGGGACGTGGCCTACGAAGTGGTGAGTGCTGAAGCCGCGGCCGGCAATACCGCCCCGCTGGCTTTGCTGCGCCATTTCCTGCCCACCGACCGTCTGCTGGCCGCCGATGTGAGCCGCTACGCCACGGGCCGGCAAAAGCACCTGCGCGACGCACTCCCGACCTCTCCGGCCAGCTTTCAGCTGGACGCCACCATTACCTGGCTCACGGCCACCAGCCACGGTATGCAGTGGGTGGTCATCGGCCAGCGCGGCAACCAGCTTCATCTGGCCCGCTGCAACTGGTACGGCAACGTGGAATACTACTCCTGGCCCAGCCCCATTGACCCCGGCCTGCGCGTGGTGCTGGTGGCGGATGAGCGGTACAGTACCCGCATTCTGGTGCGCCCATCCCGCGGGGTAATCCTGGATACCAAGGTGTTGTCCAAAAACAAGTACTTTGCTCAAAGCCTGACTGTGGAGTGCCCGCCCTGGCTGCCCGAATGGCCCACCCGACTAGCACTGTTGCCTAATGGCAACATTATTACCATGAGTTTGCAGGAAGGCGGTAAGGTGCAGGCATTGACCAGCACGAGCCCGTTTCCCAAAGCTCAAACCTACGACCTGACGGAAATAGCGCCCTCATTCGTGGCCGTGGAGCGGGGGTGGCCCTGCGAGTTGTTTGAGGAGGCCGGCCGGTATTATTCCTACTGGAATCAGTGGCTGGTCATTCTGGAAGAACTGGGCCCTTATCTGGCCTACGAACTCAGTAGCGTTGTGGTGCAGCTGGCTCGTTCGCCCTACTCGGCCCGGCTGCAGGTGGCAATATCCACGCAACATGGACTCCGGATCTGGAACCCCCTCGCGCCCGGGGAACCCTACGACCAGGAGCCTGACCCGGAACTGGAAACCACCTGTGCCGCCAACATGGACCTGCGCTTCGTGGGCCCCGAGCACGTGGCGGTAGTTGATGAGCAGGCGGCGGAGCTCTACCACTTAGTCCCCGAAGGCCCGCGTCTGGTGCGCAGCTTCGAAAGCACGGGGGGCTTCCTGGCCGCCCTGCCCACGGCCGACCGTAAGCAGTTTGCCTTGCTCGAAGAGTCGGGCAAAGTCACGCTGTACCCATTAGGCGAGGGATAAGCCCTAACGCGAAATTCCCCGGCGTGGAGTTGTTCGGGCCAGTTCAACGGCTGCCGGGCTATGACTTCAGGCCGGGGAACTCTGGGTTACTGGTAACGCTCTAAAACAAGTCGTCCTTGACTGGAGCCGTGTAGGGCTGGGGCTTGGCCGTGGTTTGCTGCAAACCGAAGTAGAAGTACAACGTGCGCTTGGTGCTGCCGCTGAGGTGGTTTAGCTCGCTCTGGGGGCCCAGGTTTTTGGTGTTGGCGTCAATGTTCAAAGCCAGCTTGGTGCCCAGGGGCGGAATGGCATCCAGGAAAGACAGGTTGCCCAGGGGCAGGCCCGGGGAGGGCTTCACGCCCGACAGGCCGTAGAAGTCGAACAGGCGGACGTAGAGGCCCTTATTGGGGGAGGCTACGAGGAATTTGCCTTCCACGGTGTTCATCTCCAGCCAGGCAATGTCGGCAAAGTAGCCCTTGAATTCGGGGTAAATCCAGGGGGCGGCCCCGGTCTGGGTGTTGTTGTAGGCATTTTCCCAGACGTTGTTCCCCACGCCCTGCAGGCGGTTTTTCCAGACCCGGTAGGGGCCTTTACCCAGCCACTTGGCACCTAGCACGTAGTTTTCGGGGTAGGTAAAGCTCAGCCCGCTGAAGGCATAGTCGCCAGTGGGCAGGGTGTATTCGTAGTCCATTTGGAGCCAGCCCGAGCCGTGCATCTTATAGCGCACGGCCTTCAGGTCGCCGCTGTAGGTCACGTCTACTACTTCGCCGTCGGCCTCGGGGCGGTGGGTCAGGCCGGTAAAGGTGGCCGTGCCGCTGACCAGTACCGGACCATTGGCGAAGGAAAGCTTGTCGCCATTGTTGCCCTTCACGCCGGTGATTTTGCCGTTCGTTTTGTTGAAAGTAACAGTAATGTTGCTGGCCTTCAGGGTTAGCAACGAATCGGCGTCGGTTACTTCCACCGGGCTTTTCTGGGCCGTGGTCAAGGCCACCACCCCGTCGAGCACTTTCGGGTTGCCGCCCGTTTTCCAGGTCCACTTATAGACCAGGTTTTTCTGCGGGTCGAAAGCCGAGAGAACCAGCGCGTCGTAGCTCTGCCAGCCCTTGGGCAAATTCAACTTGAGCTTGCCCTTGGCCAGGGGCTTGGCCTCGGGGCTTTTAATCCGACTTTTCTTGCCCGGAATGGAGCCGGCAAACGGGTCGGTGGGCTTGCGGTAGTTGACCAGCTCCCACTGGAAAAAGCACTGCTGTAGGTTGTTGAAATGGTAGCGGTTCTCGACTTCTACCGTGCCGTTGAACTTGCTTGGTAGCTCTTTAAGGTCAATTTTGATGGGGGAGAAAATTTCGCGGATGGCGTAGAAGCTGCCTTCCTTTTCGCGGTGGGGCCCCACCACGCCGTCGGGCGCGTTAACCCCGTTCACGTCGATGATATTGCGCTGGTCGGTGCGCACGATGCCTTCATCCACTAGGGCCCACAGAAAGCCCCCGCCCGAGCGCTGCGACTTCCAGTGCAGCTCCCAGAAGTCGGAGAGGCCCACGGCCCCGCCGCCGTCGTCCTGACAGTGCAGGAATTCGGTGGGCATGTAGATAAGCGAGTCGGAGAGGATTTTCTGGGTGCTGTAGTAGTTCTCGTAGTGGTTGCAGTCGATGCCGCTGTGCTGGTTGCCGGGGCGGTGGTGGGCGTGAATGACGGGCCGGCGGGAGAAGTCAAATTGGGCGTAGTTGTCGTCGAGCTCTTTGTTGGTGCCGCCCTCGTTGCCGTTGCTCCAGAAGATGATGCTCGGGTGGTTGGCGTCGCGAATCACCATTTCCTTGACCAGCTTTTCGCCGGCCCTGGTGCTGTAGGCCTTTTGCCAGCCGGCCAGCTCGTCGAGCACGTAAAGGCCCAGCGAGTCGCAGAGGTCCAGAAACTTCACGTCGGGCGGGTAGTGCGACATGCGCACGGCATTCATGTTCATTTCCTTCAGCAGGCGCACGTCGGAGAGCTGGATGGAGTCGTTGAGGGTGCGGCCGGTTTCGGGCCACCAGCTGTGGCGGTTGATGCCCTTCATCTTGACCTGGGTGCCGTTGACGTAAATTCCCTGCCCGCGCCGCACCTCGATGGTGCGAAACCCGAACTTGTCGGTGGTCTGGTAGAGCGTATTCGCGTCCTGCTTCAAACTCGTGCGCACCCGGTACAGATTCGGAGTTTCCGAGGTCCAGAGCCGGGGCTTGCTCACGGAAGTGCGCAGCGTCACAACGGTATCTTTGGGATTCAGGGCCGCGCTGGCCGTGCCGACGACCTGGCCCGTAGCGTCCAGAATGTCGGCCTGGACCTGGGTTCCGGCCGGAGCATTGCGCACGAAGACCTGCATGCCAAACGAGCCGTTGGCCTTGGCGTCGATGGAAGTATGGGAGATGAACTGCCGGGGGTAGGCTTCAATATACACCGGCCGAAAAATGCCCCCGAACACCCAGTAGTCGGCCAGGCGCTCGGCGTTGTTGACGGACTGCTCGGCCGACATCTTACTCACTGTGACCTCCAGCAAATTACTCTGGCCCGCGGGCTTGAGCTTGTCGGTAATGTCGTACTTGAATTCGTAGAACGCGCCCTGGTGAATCGGGCCGGCACTCTGCCCGTTGACGCGTACCTCGGTATCGGTCATCGAGCCTTCGAAGACGATGAATACCTGCTTATTCTGCCAGCCAGCGGGCACGGTGAACTGGTGCTTGTATTGGCCCTGCTCGTCGGCGAAGCGGAAGTTCTTGCCGTAGGTTTTGTAATCACGGCCGTAGTTGTAGCTGCCGAAACCTTGCTGCTCCCAGCAGGACGGTACCGCAATTTTGGTCCAGAATCCGCTTTTTCGCCCCCCGGTGCAGTAAAAATCCCATTGCACAGTCGGCTTGTTGTCGCGCCCTGACAAGTACTGCACCTGCTTGTGCGGGCCGGTCTGGGCGGCGGCCGGCAAGGTGCTAAGCAGCGCCGCGCCAACCAGCAGGCAGCGGGCAAGCTTACGGAAAGTAGTAGAAAGGCCCATAAGGGAAGAGAAAAGTGGGAAGGGTTCGGAGAAGGGCAGCCGGGCTACCAAACGCTAACCTAGCGCAACGCCGGTTGCGGAGCGTCCTGTAGTTTCCTGTCTTTTTAGTTGTCCGTTGTCCGTTGCCAGGTCGTGCTGCTGTCTGCTCCCAACAACGGACAACGAGCAACGAACAACTAATTCACCTTCAGCAGCACCTGCAATTCCTTTTCCGAAATGGGCAGGATGGTGCCGTGGCGCAGGCCGGCCGGCAGCTGGATCTGGTCCGAGACGTCGGTCCAGGTTTTCAGGTCCCGGGAGCGGACGGCCCCGTAGCGGTGCAGGCGGTACTTATCGAAGTACACCAGCCAGTCCTGGCCCAGGCGCACGGCCGTGGGGCCTTCGGCCCAGTAGTCGCCGGTGATGGGGGCAGAAAGCTGCTCGTAGGGCCCGGTCAGGAGCTTGGCGTAAGCCAGGCGCAGGTTTTTCTGCGGTTTGGGCTCCACGGTTTCGTCTTTGAGGAACATCACGTAACCCTTCTTATAGGGCTGGATGCTGGCATCAATGACGTTGAAGCCAGGCTCGTAGAGCAGGCGGGCCGGGGCGTAGGTTTTGAAATCCTGAGTGGTGGTATAGTAGATGCGGTGGTTGTAGCTGCTCTCGCCCTGGGCCTGGGTTTCGGGAAAGCGTCCGGTGATGGTGCTAGCCCAATAGATGACGTACTGCCTGGTTTGGGGGTCGTAGTTGATTTCCGGGGCCCAGCAGTTGCGCGCCCCGGCCTCGGGCTGCATCACGGGCACAAACTGCTGCTCCGACCAGTGTACCAAATCCGGCGAGGAGGCGTAGCCGATGCCTTTGTCGTTCCAGCTCACGGTCCAGACCATGTGAAACCGGCCGTCGGGGCCGCGCAGAATGCAGGGGTCGCGCATGAGGCGGTCGTGGGCCACGGCGGGCTTGAGGAAGGAGCTGTCGTTTTTCAGGGCCTTCCAGTGGTAGCCGTCGCGGCTGTAGGCCAGGTGCAGACCATCCTTGCTGTTGCCTTTGAAGTAGGCAAATACCAGCGCCTGGCCTTGGGGTACTTGCTGGGTGTGGGCCGTCGGAGCGGTCAGGAGGCAAGTAACGGCTAGAACAGCTGTAACAACCAACGTTTTGAGTGGGAGCGGCATTATGGCTCGTTATGAGGAAGAAAGGAGTTTGGCGGCGTAATGTCAGCGCACAAGATGTCTCGCCTGGCTCGACATGACGGACGTATTGAACAGCTGTTGTGGCTCACTTCTTCCGGTTCCGCTTGCTGCCCGCGTCTAGGTCCACAAAGGTGGGCTCGTCGCGGTTGCAGGTGAGTTTGCCGTCGGCGTAATGCAGCTCCACCACCTGAATCAGGCTGCGTTTGGCGGCAATGCTGCTGGCGGCCGACGGTGTGCCCTGGGTGCGGCCGGGGTGGGTAAAATAGAACAGGTAGGCCCGGCCGCCGCGCACCACCACGTCGCAGTGGCCGCCGATGGCCTGGTCCTCGGGGCCCTGGCCGGGCTTTTCCAGCAGCCGCTCGGGCTGGGCCGTCCAGGTCTTGAGGTCGGGGGAGCGGTACACGGCCAGGCCCTGCCACTTGTCGAGTAGCATCCAGTACTGGTTGTGCCAGCGGAACACTTTCGGGCCTTCGCCGCGCTCGGCCAGGGCTTTGCCGTGGTCCTGCCAGTGGGTGAGGTCGGGGCTGTCGGCGTAGTAGATGCTCTTGCCGTCCCGCTCGTTGTTGTACCACAGGCGCCAGGTACCGTCGGGCAATTGCAGCACGCTGGCGTCGATAACCTTATCCGTAGCCAGGGCCAGTGCCGACTCATACTTCCAGTTTAGCAAGTCCGGGCTGGTCAGGTGCAGGATGCTGCGGGGGTGGTTCCAGTCGGTAAACACGCCCGGCACGTAGGTCAGAAACATGTGGTACACGCCCTTGCTTTCCACCACGTCCGGGGCCCAGTGGGTGTAGAGCGGGGTGGGACGGTAGCCAATATTGGCCGTATCGCGGTAGCGCCAGGTGGCCCCACCGTCCCCGGATTCGGCAATGCCGATGCGGGTGCCGTGCACCCAGGTGACGCCCCGGGCGGTAGTATCGGTGGCGCGGCGGTTGGTGTAAAACATCCACCATTTCTGCTCCTGCTTGTTCCAGATAACGACCGGGTCGGCGGCCCCGTCGTACACCGGGTCCCGGAACAGGGGCTTGGGCGCGAGCTTGCCGGCCGGCTGGGTTTGGGCTGGGGTGTAAACAGAGGGCAGTAGCAGGAATAAAAACAGGAGATATTTCATACTAGAAACTAATAAACGGTGTAGGGTTGAGGGTTCTGAAGTCGGTGGAATCCTACCCCGACCTGTAGGCTTCCGGATTTCGGCAACGATGCAACCCTACACTGCCGATGGAGCTAGTGGCAAGCCAGAAGGGCGCTTGAGCAGCCCAGCAGCCCTAATTCCCGTCGGGCTTGGCGACGGCGCTGCGGGGGCTGTCAAACCACTGCCAGGCGGTGAGCGGGTCGGGTCGGGCGGGATTGAAGGCGGGCGTGTCGCGCAGGTACTTAGCCAGGCCCAGCTGGTTGGCCTTGATGCCTTCCACCACGCAGCGGGCAATTTCGTAGGCCCCGTAGGGGTTGAAGTGGGTGTTGTCGGCCAGGGGCTGCACTTGGCCGGGGTAGCTACCGGCCGGGTAGTGCACGAAGGCCTTAATCGACGCTTCCGGGCCCATAGCTTCATAAAGTATGGTGGTCATGGCGGTGAGGTCAATCAAAGCTACCTGCTCCTGCTGGGCCACTTGGCGGGCGGCGGCGGGAAAGTCGCCCAGGCTGTTTTCAATCTTGCCAGTGGGGCTAAAGGTGCGGCGGCTGGTGGAAGTCAGAATCACCGGGATGCCGCCTTGCTGCTTGGTTTCGCGCACAAACAGGCGCAGCCGCTCAGTGTAGGATTTCCAGGCCCCGTCGGTTGAGCCCTTGTCTTTCTGGTCGTTGTGCCCAAACTCGATGAAAAGGTAGTCGCCGGGCCGTAGCACGCTCAGCACCTTCTGCAGGCGTTTCGAGCTCAGAAACGAGCCCAGCGTCAGACCCGACTCGGCGTGGTTGGCCACGGCCGCCCCAGGCCCCAGAAACCGCGGCAGCATCTGCCCCCAGGCCGCCCAGGGCTCATCATCCTGATTCACGACGGTGGAATTACCGGCCAGAAACACGGTGGTAGCCCGCGGAGCCGGCACGATTTCCAGGGCCGCCAGGCAGGGACTCGGGCCGTTGAATTCCAGCGTCAGCTTGTCGTCCCAATCGAGCTTATCCAGCTCCCGGGGCTTGAGGCTGACTGATTCGGCGGCGTTGATGCGCGGACTTTTCACGTTGAGCGTGAAGGTCTGGGTAACGAACTGTCCGGGCCGGGTGGTCGTCGTTTCCAGCAGCAGCCTTCTGGACTCGGCCTTGAGCATGGTACTGGAAGCGCCCTTGGCGTCGCCCAGCGTCACGGTGACGGTGTAGTTGCCCTCGGGTAGGTTCACGGAAAAGTAAAACGGCTGCTGGCTGGTCACGAAGTCGGCGCGCAGTGCGTCCTTGCCGCCCCGGTCCACGGCCGTCACGGTCGTGCCAAAGTCGAAGCCGTAGCCCAGCGTGGGTGAGTAAGCCGCTGCGCCCACAGCAGTGTAGCCCGGGGCCGCAGCGCCGCTGCCAAAGTCGAATTTAAACGTCGTCGGCTGGGGCTGGGCGGAGGTAGCCGGCTGGGCCGCAGCGCCGTGGGCAAGTAGGCCGGCGGCCAGCAAAGCGGTGGGGAAAAGGGTGGGCGTCATGCGGGCGGGGTTGGCAACGAAAGGAGCTAAAAGTAGCCGCTGCCCCGGCCCTAGCACACCTGTACTGTCATGCCCGCTCAATAGCGCCAGTAGCGCGAACTGTGTAGTTCGTGTGCCCCGCGCAATACCCGTTGTTCCGGTACGCAAACTACACTGTTCGCGCTACAATGCGCTGCAACGCGGCCCCTGGAAATAATCAGCCCCTAGCAGGATAGTGCAGGACACCTGCCCGCTTGGAATTCAGGACTTTCGATCTGCTGCCAGCCTGTGGGCTGCGGCCCCGCGCCGACCTTTTCCACTTACCAAAATTCCTACCATGAAAACAACCTTACCTCCCGGCCGCAAGGTCTGGCTGCTGTGCCTCACGTGGCTCATGCTCACGCTGCCCGCCCAGGCCCAGAAGTTTCTCGAAAAGCTCAACCGCGGCGTAGTGGCCGTGCGCACCAGCTCCAGCCAGGTGTACGTGGGCTGGCGCCTGTTCGGCAACGACCCGGCCGGCATCAGCTTCAACGTGTACCGCGGCAGCACCAAGGCCAACTCGGTACCGATTACCAACTCCACCAACTTCGTCGATAATACCTCTACCGACGCCACTTACAGCGTGCGGGCGGTACTCAATGGGGTAGAGCAGGCCGGCTCGGCTACCACGCCCACCCGGGCCCAGCAGTTTCTAAAGATTCCGCTCCAGCTTCCGGCCGGCGGGACCACGCCCGCGGGTGAGGCCTACACCTACTCGGCCAACGACTGCTCCGTGGCCGACCTCGACGGCGACGGCGACTATGAAATCGTCGTGAAATGGGACCCTAGCAACGCCAAGGACAACTCCCAGAGCGGTTACACCGGCAACGTGTACCTCGACGCCTACAAGCTCAGCGGCACCCGGCTGTGGCGCATTGATTTGGGCCGCAACATCCGCGCCGGAGCCCATTATACCCAGCTGATGGTGTATGATCTGGACAGTGACGGCAAGGCCGAAGTAGCAGTGAAAACCGCCGACGGCACCGTGGATGGGCGCGGCGCCGTTATCGGCAGCACCACGGCCGACTACCGCAACTCCTCGGGCTACATCCTCTCGGGTCCCGAGTTCCTGACCGTGTTCAACGGCCAAACCGGCGCAGCCATGGCCACCACCAACTACCTGCCCGCCCGCGGCACGGTCAGCAGCTGGGGCGACAACTACGGCAACCGCGTCGACCGGTTCGTGTCGGCCATTGCCTACCTCGACGGGCAGCGGCCCAGCCTGGTGATGGGCCGGGGCTACTACACCCGCCTGGTGCGCGTGGCCTGGGACTGGCGCGGCGGCCAGCTCACCCAGCGCTGGACGTTTGATAGCAACACCTCCGGCAACTCGGCCTATGCCGGGCAGGGCAACCACCAGCTCACCGTGGGCGACGTGGACGGCGACGGCAAGGACGAGGTCTGCAACGGGGCCAGCACCATCGACGACAACGGCCGGGGCCTGTTCAGCAGCGGGGCTGGCCACGGCGACGCCCTGCACATGGGCGACCTGAGCCCCGACCGGCCCGGGCAGGAAGTGTGGCAGTGCCAGGAAGAGCCGGCCAAATACGCCGGCAAAGGCCTGCAGCTGCGCGATGCCCGCACCGGTCAGCTCATCTTCGGCGTGCCTACCACCGGCGACGTCGGCCGGGCCATGGCCGCCGACATTGACCCGCGCTATAAAGGCGCCGAGCTGTGGGGCTCTACCGGCGGCGTCTATAGCTGCACCGGCCAGCAACTCAGCACTTCCCGGCCCAGCATCAACTTCGGGCTGTGGTGGGACGGCGACCTGCAGCGCGAACTGCTCGACGGCGACAAAATCGATAAGTGGAACCCGGCTACCAGTTCAGTTACCCGCCTTGCCTCGATTTATGCCGAGCCCTTTAACATGGCTTATAACAACACAACCAAGCGCAACCCCGGCGTCTCGGCCGACATCCTCGGCGACTGGCGGGAGGAAGTCATCAGCCGCAGCCTCGACAACCAAAGCCTGATTGTTCTGACCACTACCATTCCGACCACCTACCGCCTGCCCACGCTGATGCACGATGCGCAGTACCGCACGCAGATAGCTTTGCAGAACTCGGCCTACAACCAGCCCCCGCACCCCAGCTACTACCTCGGCGGCGACATGGCTCCGCCGCCCACGCCCAGCATTACCCTGGTTGGGGGCAGCACGACGCGCTTGGGCAGCAGCGCTACCAACGTGGCTCCGGCTAATGCCGATGCCGCTACCCAGCCCGAAAACCTGGCCCTGCGCTGGAACGGCTCGGCGAGCCGCTACAACGTCTTTGTGGGCGCGTCGGCGCAGGAGCTGGAATTGGTAGCCACCACCACCGAAACCAGCCTGCTGCTGGCCGCCCAGGCCGAGCTGAAGCAATACTACTGGCGCGTGGATGCCCTCTACGACGGGGATGAAGTGCAGGACGGGGAAACCGTGGTCGGGGAAGTCTGGTCGTTTACGACCGTGGATAACGTGCCGCCAGTGGCTCTGGCCCAGGATATTACCGTAACTCTCGACGCCACCGGCCAGGCCCGCATCAGCGGCCCCGACGTCGACAACGGCTCTTCCGACGCCTACGGTATTGCCTCCCGGGCAGTAAGCCCGGCCGTGTTTACCTGCGCCAATCTGGGCACTAACCCCGTAATCCTAACCGTAACCGACAAAAACGGCAACTCTGCATCGGCAGCTGCTACCGTTACGGTGCTTGGTAGCTTGCCCACGGCGGCCATTGCCATGGCGCCCGCCAATGCCGTGTACACTGGTGGAGTGCCCACGACGCTCTACCTGGGCTACGGGCCGCAAAGTGCAACGCTGACGGCTTCGGGTGGCCTGCGCTACCATTGGAGCCCCGCTGCCGGCCTGAGCGACGCCTCGGTGGCCGCCCCGGTATTTACCGCCGCCGCGCCCGGCTCGTACGTTTACACCGTGACGGTAACCAACGAGTACGGCTGCACGGCCACGGCCTCGGTTACGCTGAAAGTGGTGGATGCCCGCTGCGGCAACAAAAACGACAAGGTGCTCATCTGCCACAACGGAAAGCTGCTCTGCGTCGATAGCAACGCCGTGGCCGCCCACCTGACCAACCACCAGGACCAACTGGCTACCTGCGCCACCGACCCCGCCACCGAAGCCCGTACCGCTGCCTCGGGCTTTGCTGCTTTCGAGGCCTACCCCAATCCCTTTGCTGAGCGTACTACCATCAGCTTCCGCAGCCCGCAATCCACTACCGCCCGCGTGCAGGTCCTCAACGCCCTGGGCCAGGTGGTAGCCACGCTCTACGACGAGCCCGCCACGGCCGGCCAGCTCTACCAACTCACCCTCGACAGCAAAACTCTACCCGCCGGCTTCTACACCTGCCGCCTATTGCTGGGCAGCCAAATCCAGACCCAGAAGCTGATAATCGAGAAATAGCCCTATTGAGCGAAAAACGGCTGGTTCGCAGGCTAAGATACGCAAGTGCTCCTCTGGGTTGCCGTTATTACTGACACCCGCATACTATTATTCTAGCAGATATACACTAAAGCACATTCTTTAAGATTGTTTACTAAATATGGTAAGCAGTATTAGGAAATGCGCTTTAGTGTATATCTTTTTTATACAAAACGCATGCTAGCAGTTCTCTAATTTGGTAAACATAATATCTAGATTGTGGATGGTGTTTACTAGGGGCCGCGCGTCTGAATTCCTGCTCAGTTGGCTTGGTGCAAAAGCCGGAATTGGGCAGGCAGAAGCTGGGGTAGGGGAGCTGAGTGTGAAGCTAGCAATGTGGTTCTAAAGAAAACCGTCGGCATACTAACTCGCTTTTGCGAAGAGGTTGCCCAAGCCCTAGCGCAGCAGCGTAATCGTGCCGTGCTGCACTACTCGTTTGCCAGTCTCGTCGGTGGCTTCGAAGCGCCAGACGTAGGCACCGGGTACGGGCTGCTCATTGCCCACCCGCCCGTTCCAGACCTGGGTTCGGTCGGTGCCGCGGAAAACCTGCTGGCCGTTGCGGTCTACCACGGTGAAGGTAAACGTAGACAGGAACCGGCCTTTTACCTCCAGCACGTCGTTGAGCCCGTCGTCGTTGGGCGTAAAGGCCGTGGGCAGCACAGCTTTCATTTCGCGGGCTACCACGGCAATATTCGAGTAGCTGGGCTGGCTCAGACCGGGGCTGGTGGCGGCAATGCGGTAACGCAGCACTTGCCGGTCGGTGGGTGGGGCCTGGTCTAGGTACGACTGGCCGGTAGCATTGGCCGCGGGCTGGCTGAGCACGGCTCCTTTGGCATCTACTAATTGCACAGAGTACTGCACCGTAGGGTCGGGGCCGCGCAACTCGGTCCAGCTTAGCTGCACTGAGTTGCCTTCCAGGTCGGCGGCTTTGGCGATGAGCAGCACCGGGCAAAAGGCCGGACTCAGCGCCGAGCTGTTGCCGCAGTCGTCCACAAACTGAGCCTGGTAGCAGGCTCCGGCCTCGGAGTTGAAGCGCTGGGTAGAGTCGCGCAGGCTGCGGCGGGCCGTCAGACCGATTTCGGTAGGGGCACCCGAAGCGGCGCTGCGCAGGTAGCGCACCCGGCCGCCGGTGGGCAAGCCCGGCACGGTAGCCGTCAGCTCCACCTGATTGGCGGGCGTAAAGCTGGCTACTAGCTGCGGTACGGGCAGCACCGGGCTGGGCGTCGTCGTGACGCAGGCCTCATTAGAAACGATGGTCGTGCGGGCTGCAGCGGGTCCACTTACGGCCTCCAGTTGGTAGCAATATTGTACCCCGCAGGTTACGGCCGCGTCGGTGTAGGCAGTGGTGCCGGCCGGCAGTGTGGCCAGGGTTTGGCCGTTGCGCCGGAGCTGATACGTGGCGCCTGTGCCGGGAAAGGTCAGGGTATTTTGCCCATTGGTAGAGCTGGCCGTCAGAAACAGGGAACACACCGGCGGCGAAACCGGCAGGGCCACCGTGGCGCACACATCCCGAATGGCGACGCGGTAGCACTCCGGGCCCGCAGCTGCGCTCAGCGTGGCTCCAGTGCCCGTGAAAACAGCCTGCGGCAGAGTGCGGTAGCCGCCAGGGCTGCCGGCATCGGCCTGCTGTAGCTCGTAGCGGTAGCCGGTGGGCAGGGCATCGAGCTGAAACTGTAGGGTGCTGCCGGCCAGGGTCAGGCGGCGAATAACCGGCGTGGGCGCCACCGGCAGAGTCGAGTAGGTAGTGCTGTCGGCCCCCACGCACAGGCCGCCCACGGCGTAGAAGCCCGTCACCACGATTTTGCCCGTCGTGTTGGCCACGGCGTACACCTGCGGACCCGCGCCCTTGCTCACGGGCTGCACCGGCCCGTCATCAATGCGGATGGTATAGGCATCGTAGGCCTGGTCGGTTACGTTGACGCGCACGAAGCCCGGGGCGCAGGCTTCCACCTGGAACGTGGGCTTGTTGGTGGCAAATACCTCGTATACCCGCAGAAAAATAGTACCGGTGCCCGCCCCGGCCTGGGCATTTTCGGCCACCGTGACCGGGCCGGCCTGGGTGGGTGTGAAGGTGGCCGTGCGGCTGGTATAGCCCGTGCAGGGCGCCGAGGTCCGGGCGCCGGGCACAAACTGGTAGTACAGCGCGTTCCGGTCGACGCCGGCGCGGCCCGGGCACGTAATAACGATGCGCACCGGGCGGCCCACGCAGAAGCTTTGCACCGGCAGGTTGGTTTGCACGTCGAAGGCTTCGAAAGGCTGGTCACAGTTGCCGGGCAGTGGGTTCAGGCACTGGGCCCGGGCGGGGCTCAGGCTGGCCAGCCCCAGCAGCAGCAGAAATACGAAAAGGCGAAAGGAGTTCACAGGGCTCATAACGTACGACATCCGCATTAGCGTTTGGCACGAGGCTAAAATAGGCACGGCCCGCGCAATAGTAGGCTTATTCTGTCATCCTGAGCTATAGCGAAGGACCTTCTTCTCGTAAGTAACCCCCGTTCTTCAGCGCCAAAGCCCCTTACCACCGCAGTAGTAAAAGGCTTTGTACGTTGGTATATCCTTCTGGAGAATGGGTAAGGAAGGCCCTTCGCTTTGCTTAGGATGACCAATAGAAAGTGCCCCCATTTTTTCCACTACGGCCACTCGTAGCCCCGCACGAAGGCGGCGGCGGCGTGCAGATCAGGGTAAAGCACCCGGTCCCGGCTCACGAATTTTACCTTTTCGCGGAAGGCTTCCACCACTTGCTCCAGTACCGCCGAGGTGCGGGCCGGCCGGCGGAAAGCCAGGGCCTGGCAGGCATTCATGAGCTCAATACCCAGAATCTGCTCCACGTTGTCGAGTACCCGGCGGGCCTTGGTGGCGGCGTTGGCACCCATGCTCACGTGGTCTTCCTGCCCGTTGCTGCTCACGATACTGTCGACCGAGGCTGGGGTGCAAAGCTGCTTGTTCTGGCTCACGATGCCGGCGGCGGTGTACTGCGGAATCATGAAGCCCGAATTCAGGCCCGGCTCCGCTACCAAAAAGGGCGGCAGGCCACGCTGCCCACCGATCAGCTGGTAGGTGCGGCGCTCCGAAATGCTGCCCAGCTCGGCCACGGCTATGGCCAGGAAATCGAGGGCCAGGGCCAGGGGTTGCCCGTGAAAGTTGCCGCCCGAGAGGATCAGGTCGTCGGCGGGGAAAATGTTGGGGTTGTCGGTTACAGCGTTGCACTCGGTTTCGAGCACCTGGGCCACGTAGGCTAGCGCGTCGCGGGAGGCACCGTGCACCTGGGGCTGGCAGCGGAAGGAGTAGGGGTCCTGTACGGCCACTTTCTCCTGCTGCTGGAGCTCACTGCCCTGCAAGAAGCTGCGGATCCGC
Source organism: Hymenobacter cellulosivorans (assembly GCF_022919135.1). Taxonomy (NCBI): domain Bacteria; kingdom Pseudomonadati; phylum Bacteroidota; class Cytophagia; order Cytophagales; family Hymenobacteraceae; genus Hymenobacter; species Hymenobacter cellulosivorans. The sequence goes on from NZ_CP095049.1 coordinate 3,751,504, forward strand.
TCGGCCACTTTCAGCTGCCCGGCGTGGGGCCGGATCTGGTGCAGGCGGTGGTCGAAGGGCTCACTGCGGCCGTCGAAAGCTTCCAACGACAAGGCCCCCACTACGTCGGCGGCCTGGGCCAGACGCTCGGCCCGCAGCTGGCAGTGCACGCCGTAGGCCAGCATAAACTGGGTCCCGTTGAGCAGGGCCAGACCTTCCTTGGCTTCCAGCGTAATCGGCTGCCAGCTAAAGAGGTGCATGGCATCGGCGGCCTGCAAGCGGTAGCCTTCGTAATTCACTTCGCCCAGGCCCAGCAAAGGCAGGCATAGGTGGGCCAACGGGGCCAAATCCCCGCTGGCACCCAAGGAGCCCTGCTGATAGACTACGGGCAGAATGCCACGGTTGTAGAAGTCGAGCAGGCGCTGCACGGTGGCCAGCTGCACGCCGCTGTGGCCGTAGCTCAGGCTCTGGGCCTTGAGCAGCAGCATCAGGCGCACTAGCTCGGCCGGCACTTCCTCGCCCGTGCCGCAGGCGTGCGACATCATCAGGTTGACTTGCAGCTGCTGCCGCTCCTCGGGGGCAATGCCGGTGTCGCAGAGGGCCCCGAAGCCGGTATTGATGCCGTACACGGGCGCGTCGGAGGCGGCCAGGCGCTGGTGCAGGTACTGGTAGCAAGCTTCAATGCGCTGGGTGGCGGCCGGGCTAAGCTTTACGGTTTGCTGAGTTGCCAAAAGCTGGCGCAGCGTGGCTAAATCGAGGTGGGTACTGGGGTCGAGGTAAAAAACGTCGGCAGGCATGCGGGGTGGTGGAAAAAAGGGAAAAGGGTGACCGGCAAGTTCCTCAAATCTTTTGGAACCGGCTACCTCGCCGCCCAATTTGCCGTCCCGCCCTCCTCTGCCTGAGTTCAGCAGAGCATTCCGGATTTTGAATGTCTTAGCTAGGTGAGTTAGCACCAGAAACCGAAAAGGGAAGAGCAGCGCCCAAAAAAGCCCCGTGGAGCGACACCACACAAGGTAGGTGCCGCCCCACGGGGCTTTCTCGTAAGTAAGGGCCGGAACCGCTACCGCAAGGGGGCTAGGCCAGCGTAGCCAGCACCTGGTCCAGGGTCAGGGTTTTTTCTTCGCCCGTGCGCAGCTCCTTGAGCTTAAACTGCGCGGCAACCCGCTCCTCGGGGCCCTGGATGAGGACGTAGGGAATGCCCTTGGCGTCGGCGTACTTGAACTGCTGGGCCAGTTTCTTGCTCTCCGGGTACATTTCGCTCGGCACGCCGGCCGCGCGCAGGGCTCGCAGCACCGGTAGCAGGCTTAGCATGCCCTCGGCGTCGAAGTTGGTGAGCAGGCAGCGGGTGGTCGTGGCCGCGTTTTCGGGGAACAGGTTTAGTTCCTCCAGGCAGTCGTAGAGCCGGTCGACGCCGAAGCTGAAGCCCACGCCCGACACGCCCGGCAACCCGAAGGCGCCGGTTAAGTTGTCGTAGCGGCCCCCGCCGCTGACGCTGCCCATATTCACGTTGTTGATCTTGATTTCGAAGATGCAGCCCGTGTAGTAGGAGAGGCCCCGGGCCAGCGTCGGGTCGAATTCGAGGCGCTTAAACTGCTCGAAGCCGAAGCTGGAAAGGAAGTCCACAACCTGCCCCAGCTCTTGCAAGCCTTTGTACGTATCGGCGGCATCCGTCGGCACGCTAGCGGCCCCGAAAGCAGCACGCAGCTTCTCCAGCTTGTCCGTAAACGAGCCTTCCACGGCCAGCAGGTCAAACAGCTGCCCGGCAGCGGCTTCGGAAAAGCCCCGCTCCAGCAGTTCCTTGGTTACCCCGTCGCGCCCGATTTTGTCGAGCTTGTCAATGGCCACGAACAGGTCGGTTTCGCGGGCCTCGCTGTTCAGAGCTTGGTAGATATTGCGCAGCACCCCGCGGTGGTTGATTTTGATGGTAAAGTCCTCCAAACCCAGCGTATTCAGCACCTCGCTCATCATCAGCACGATTTCGGCCTCGCAGAGCAACGAATCAGTGCCCACCACGTCGGCGTCGCACTGGTAAAACTCGCGGTACCGGCCGCGCTGGGGCCGGTCGGCGCGCCACACGGGCTGAATCTGGTAGCGCTTAAAGGGAAACGTCAGCGTGCCGCGGTTCATGACCACGTAGCGGGCAAAAGGCACGGTCAGGTCGTAGCGCAGGCCTTTTTCGGCTACTTTGGGCAGGACTCGGCGGGTTGCTTTGCCGTCTTCGTTCTGCAGGTCGTCGGCCGTTACGTCCTTGAGGAAGTCGCCCGAGTTCAGGACTTTAAACAGGAGCTGGTCGCCCTCGTCGCCGTATTTGCCGGTCAGCACCGACAGGTTTTCCAGGGTCGGAGTTTCGAGTGGGGCGTAGCCGAACTTCTCGAAGGTGCGGCGGATAATGCCGAAAATATAGTTGCGGCGGGCCACCACGGCCGGGCCAAAGTCGCGGGTGCCTTTCGGAATGCTGGGTTTTTGGGCGCTCATCGGGTAATATGCGGAATGATGGGGCGAAGGTACAACGCCCCGCCTGACTTCGCCCAGCCCCCGCGCCCTATTGTAGTAGTGCGGCCCGCTAGTGCGACGAAGAGCCGGCCGCCTTGCCTGGCTCAAAGCTTTCCGCGTCGAGCAGGGAGGGCACCACCAGCGGCTGCGACTCGGCGTCCAGGTCCAGAAAGTGGTGGCGCACGGTGTCGGGTACGTGGCAGAGCACGAGGCGGCGCTCCTGGCAGTGCAGCATGTAGGCGTAGGCCAGCAGCAGGTCGATGGCCTCGGCCGAGAGGTGGTCGAGCAGACTGCAATCCACCCAAATGGCTTTTTTAGGACTCCGGCTGGCCCGGTGCAGGGCCCGCGTCAGCTTGAGCTCATCCTTTTCCTGCCTGGAAGGGGCCAGAACCAACAAATAGCTCTGTGGTAATTCTTCGCGATGAACATCAAGCATAACCGGGCGGCAGGTGGGCACAGGAAGAGCAGGAGGGCTCTACCGGCTTCCCAATACGAGTTGGACTCTGCCCGCGACTTGGTATTAAATAAGGAAATACTGACTGCTGACAAGAAAGTAGCGGCTACTGTGGCGCTTGGCCGGCCGCGGCTCGGCTGCGGCGCAGCTGCCGCAGCACCGGCCCCGCCAGCGGCGACTTCAGCGGGGCCCGCAGGCCGGCCCGGCGCAGGGTCGCGGCGGTCCAGTCGTTGCAAGTGCGTAAGGCGTGGTAGCGGCCCCGGGCCCGGAAGAAAAAGTCGGAAGGAGTGTAGCCAGCCGCGTTGCGCAGCTGGGCCCGCCCGGCGCTGTCGGGCGCGAAAGACGCTTGCAGCAAAGTGGTCAGGCGCCGGTACTGGTCTGCCGAAATCTGCAACGCCACCACGTGCTGACCAGGCCGCGGGGCGCTTTGGTAGAAACCCACGTGCATGAGCGTGCGGCCCGGCCCGGCGGCGCGCAGCACCGTGCCCACGCCGGGCATTCGGCCGCCATAGGAAGCCAGGTAAAACCGCTCACTACCCCAGCCGAACGCCGCGTACTCGTGGGCGGAAAACTGCGCCGTGAGCTGGGGCTGCCCAAGCTGCTGGAGCCAGTCGGTGCCCGTGCGGGGCTCGCGCACGGGCACCACAATGTCGGTGTGAAAGCCGTTGGACACCACGAACACCGGAATTCCGCCTGGCGTGGGCCGAAACTCCCGGTTGACGGGTACCCGGCCGCCAGCAAAAAACAGCAGAAGAAAGGCCAGGGCGGGATACATGGGCGGTGCGTAACGGAATAGGCCGGATTAGGTGGCCCAAAACCAGTGGAGGCCGGAAAGTTGGGAAAAACTTCCGTAGCGGAGGCTGTTCCAACTTTCCGGCCTCCACTGGTGGCTTGCTGTTCTTCTAGTGGGCTTTGGTCGGTACCGGCGGCTGCATCAGCTGGGCCAGCAACGTGCGCAGGGCGGCGGGGCCATCGGGACCGTACAAAAAGCTGTGGCCGCCGGTGGGCCGGGAAAGGAAGTGCCACTGCCTGGCCTGGCCTTGCTGTTGCTCGTAAGTGGCGCGCACCTCTTGATAGGCAAATACGTCGTCGTCTTGGGCGTGGAGCGAATACAGCGGGGCGCCCCGACGGAGTTGCTTGAAGTTCAGCGGCCCCAGGGCACTGATGGGCCGGGCCGAAAGGGCATAGAACCCCGCAAAGCCCGCCGGCGACTGGCAGGCGTACCAGAACGCCGCCGTGCCGCCGTTGGACATGCCGCCCAGAAACACCCGCCGGCTGTCGACGTGGTAGCGCTGCTTTACCTGCTCCACCATCGTGCGCACGTTTTCCAGAGCAGCCCGTTGTTCCAGCCACCCGAACGACTGCCGGCCGAAGGGATAAAGCACCAGGGCGTTTTGCTCGGCCGCGGCGGCAAAAATAGGCTCCTGCGTCACACCAGGGTTGGCTGAGCGGAATTGCGGCGTGCTGGTAATTCCGCCGTGCAAATACACGAGCAAGGCCGTCGGCCGGGTCGGTTGGTAGGTTTTGGGTACGTACACCAAATACGGCACCCGCACTGTATCGACAGGGGCGTAGTACAGGGCAAAGCCGGGCTGAACTGCCGCGTAGCTGCCCGATTTTGGGGATGCCGGCAGCGCCTGACTTAGCGCGGCTTGTTGCCACGCCGCGGCGGCGCGCTGGGCTTCAGCGGCGCGGCGGGCGGCGGTTTGCCGCAGCTGGCTTAAAAAGTAGAACCACTGCGGAAAGCCGTGCAGGCTGCTTAACCCCGGGTCCTGCGCCATTTGGTCAACGTCGCGGGCGGTGATGGGCACATTGGCCTGCCGACTCAGCCGTAGCAACCAGCGCAGGGCTTGGGCCTGCTGGCCGGGGCAGTTGGCTGCCGCTCCGGCTCCGGCGTACAGATCGAAGGGGCCAGCTTTGGTGGTGTCGGCAAAGGCTTGGACAAAGGCTGCGCTGGCTTCGCAGTAGTTTTTCTGCCCAAGTTGGCGGGCAGCGCCTTCCAGGAGCTGGTCGTAGGTTTGGGCGCGGGCCTGGGAGCCGGTGAGCAGCAGGCCCAGCATCAGCCCCGACGATACTAGGTGTTTCATAAAGCGGCTGGAACGAGGTTACTGCAGCTTTTTGAGTTGCTCGGCGGCATTGCGGCTGTTGGGGTCCAGCTTGAGTACCTGCTTGTAGTTCTTCACGGCCAGCGGCTTGTTGCCCAGCTCCTGGTAGGTTTCGGCCAGGCTGTCGTAGGTGTTGGCGCTGCTGGGGTAGAGGCTCACGTTGAGCTTGAAGATTTCCAGGGCTTCCTTGGGCTGGTTCTGGCGCAGCAGGCTGTAGCCCCAGGCGTTCACGTCGTCTTCGGGCAGCTGGTAGGCCGCGTTTTTCTTTTGTTCCTGTCGCACCAGCTCCAGTGCTTTGTCAAAGCCCTGTTTGCGCAGCTGCTGGTGCAGGGCCCGCAGCTGGGGCGGCAGGCCAAAGCCGGTGGCCACGCGCATATCGGGTACGTAGAAGCTGGCTATTTCATCCACAAACCGGTCGGGGTTGGCCCCAATCAGGTTGGTGAGCACCACCACGGCCAGGTCGTCGTTGGGGTACACAAATACCGCACTGCGGCCCCCGCCCACGGCCGCGGCGGCCGGATGCTCGGGCCGTCCTACGGTGGGCCAGCCGGCGGCGTAGCCATTGAGCTGCCGGCTAAAGCCCGCGGTCTGGCCGTTGTTGAGTGGCACCGGCGTCCAGAGGGTGGTCAGGCTGGCCGGTTTCAGGAGCTGGCCCTGCTGCAGGGCCAGCGCCCAGTGAGCCATATCGGCGGCGGTGGAGTTGAGGCCGGCGGCGGTGTAGAGCATCGGCGCAAATACCTCGAAGACGTTGCGCAGTTCCTTGCCGCGGCGCAATTCGCCATCCACGGCGTGCAGGAAGCTGTAGCCCCGCACTGCGTGCGGCGTTACTGTGTGGGCGTCGGCGAAGCCGGTGCGGGGCATGCCCACGGCCCAAAGCTGCTTTTGCTCAATGAACTGGGCAAATGGCTGGCCGCTGAGCTTGTCGATTAGCTTGCCCAGCAGCAGGTAGTTGGTTTGGTTGTAGCCGAATTTCTCCCCGGTCTTAAATTCCATGGGCTGGGTCTGGACCTTTGCCCAGGCCGCCTGCTGCTCGGCTTCACTTACCTGCTCGTCGTCGGGCATAATGTTGGGAATGCCCGAGCTGTGGGCCAGCAGCTGCCGGATGGTAACCGGCTGCCAGGCGGCCGGCAGCCCCGGCAAATACTGCCCGATAGGGGCGGCCAGATCCAGTTTGCCGGCTTCCACCAGCTGCATCACCGCCACGCCGGTAAAGGCCTTGGTAATGGAGTTGATGGGGAACACCGTGCGGCTGGTTACCGGCACTGAGTCCTGCACGTTGGCCAAGCCGTAGTTGTTGAGCTTCACAATCTTGCCGTGGTGCACTACGGCCAGCTGCAAGCCCGGAATACGCAGCTGCCGCATCTTGTTTTGCACCAGCATATCCACGCTGTCGGCAGCCGGCGTCCGTTGTGTTGATTGAGTTGGTTGAATTGCTTGGGCCCAGGTGTTGGTAGTAAGCGTCAGGGTCATTCCGAGGGCCGCCAGATAAGTAGTCATTTTCATAAAGCAAGAGAAGAAACGGTGGAGAAGGACGGGAAGGAAAAGGTACTGAACAGGGTAAAGAGTATAGAGTATGGTTTGGGTGTTACCAAAACGGCCCTTCCAAGACTTCCTCAGAAGGACCGTTCCGGGTCGTTGGGCCTAGCCACCGAAGCCCCCACCGCCACCCTGTGGCGCCGACTCAATCTTTTTCGGGGGCTTGTTCGAGCCGAAGTACCAGCTGAAGCCCAGGTAGCCGACGCGCGTTTCGTACTTGTTGAGGTAAGTAGCGCGGTAGCCATTGTCACCGAAGGCCTCGATGCGCTGGCGCTGGGTGTTCAGGATGTCGCTAACCCGCAGCGTGAGGGCCGCCCGGTCATTGAACAGCTTCTGACGCAGGGCCACTTCCACGCCACCCTGGGGCAGCAGCCGGCCCTGGGGCGTAATCACGGCGGCCCGGTAGGTGCCCGTTACCTGCACGTCGAGCTTGGGCAGGGGCGTAAAGCTGTTCATCAGGCGGGCCGTGCCGGTCATGTTGCTGCGGCTGGCTTCGGTGTTGGCCAGAGCCGTTACCGTGTTGCGAAACAACGAGCCGCTGGCCGTCAGGCGCCACCACTTAGCCAGGGGCTGGTTTAAGTTCATTTCCAGGCCGTAGCTGCGGGTCTGGCCGAAGTTGCGGTTTAGTTCGGCCGTTACCACGCCGGCGGCGCCGTTGAGCCGGGTAGCTTCCTCATCGACCTCCCGGAGGCGCTGAATGGCGTTGTTGGTCTGGCGGTAAAAGACCGTGGTGCTCAGGCTGGCTCCGCCCATCGACACTTGGTGGCCCAGCTCGAAGGCGTTGATGTACTCGGGCCGCAGGCTGGGGTCGCCGAGGCGGTAGCTGCGCTGGTCCTGGTAGAGCGGGAAAGCCAGCAGCTGCATGAAGTTGGGCCGGTTGAGGCGGCGGGCATAACTCACCTGCACGCGCTGGTCGCCGGGCAGGGTGCGCACCACCGTGGCCGAGGGAAACAGGTTGAGGTAGTTGAGGTTGAAAGCACCCTGGCCACCTTTCACGTTGCCCTGGGTGCGGGTGTACTCGGCCCGTACGCCGCCCTGGTAGCTCCACTTGCCGCGCTGCAATTGGTAGGTAGCGTAGCCGGCCTGCAAGTATTCCTGGAAGTTGTAGGCCACCGAGCGGCTATCGATGCGGGCATAGTTCCAGGGCTGGTCGGTGTTCTGCAGCAGGTAGTCATACGTGCCGTCATTGGTCTGCCACTGGCCCTTGAGGCCCAGGTCTACGCGGCTCGTCGAGTCGAGCGGGTGGGTGTAGTCTATCTGGTTGTACACGGCCTGCAGACGCACGCCCAAATCCTGTTTCCATTCGGGCTCGGGCACCGAGTTGCTGGTCAATTGCTGGCCTACTACCACCGTGGCCCACAGGTTGGTGTAGCCCAGGTTGGCGGTTAGTTCCCGGCCTTTGTGCTGGGCCCAGGTACGGCGGTAGTCCGTCGACATATCCAGGGTTTTCACGTCTTCCGTCACGCGCTGGGTGTTTTGCTGCGCCACTCCGTTGAGCAAGGCCTGCTGGGTAGCCGTATTCAGGCCATTATTCAGTTGGGGCTCGGCCGTAAAGCTCAGGCTTTGCTCGGGGCTAATGGTGTAGTCCAGGCCGAGGCGGCCGTTGTGGGAGCTGCTGTGGCGCTGGCCCCGGCCTTCCTGGTGCAGCAGAATCGTCTGGTTGTCGAGGACCACGGTCTGGTCCACGTTGTTTTGCTGACGGTATCGGTCGTCGCGGGCGTTGTAGCTGCCAAACAGGTTGGCTTTGCCCCGGTGGCGGTTCAGGCTGAGGGAAGTGTTGTACTTGTCGGCCGTGCCCAGGGTAGCCATGGCCTGCCCGTTCCAGCCGTCTTTGCGCTGCTTTTTCAGGATGATGTTGATAACGCCGCCCGAGCCGGCCGCGTCGTAGCGGGCCGAGGGGTTGGTTACCACTTCTACTTTCTCAATGGCGCTGGCCGGAATTTGCTCCAGCCGCGTGCCGGTGCCCCCGTTGGCGGCCCCGCTGGGCTTGCCGTCGATGAGCACAGTGATGTTGCTGCTGCCGCGCATGCTCACCGCCCCGCTCTGGTCCACCGACACCGAAGGCACGTTCTGTAACACATTTACGGCCGTGCCACCCACGCTGCTCAAATCCTTCTCCACGTTAATCACCTTTTTGTCCAGGTTGTCGACCACGGCGGCCCGCTCCCCCTGCACCGTCACGCCCGCCAGCTGGGTGGTCGTGCTCAGGAGCTTCACGGTACCCAACTGCGCATCGGGCGCGGCAGGCGTCAAGGTTACAGCTTTACGCAGGGGCTTGTAGCCCAGCACCGTAGCCCGCACCAGATAGTGGCCCAGTCCTACTTTTTCCAGGTGAAAAGCGCCGTTTTCGCCGGTCTGGCCCCCACTAACGAAGGTAGAATCTTGGGCCCGCAGTAAAACGACCGAAGCAAAGGATAGGGGCTGGCCGTTGCTGTTATCGAGCAGGGTTCCGGCCACGGAGCCCGGAGTGGAGCCGATATTTTGGGCCCGCAAACCCAGTGGCAGGAGCGTAACAAGCAGCCCCAGGCACCGCAGCGCCCGGCTAAAAGCAGAGGAGAAGTTCATGACAAGAAGAAGTGTGAGTGAAAAAACCAGGCAAGGCGAAGCCAATCCAGGCGGCCGCGGATCCGCTGGGCTTCCCTGGCACAGGGAGGTAGGTAAGGCTGAAGAATCCTTTCGGGAGCCAGCATTTTTCCACTTACCCGGAGCGGCGGCTGTGAAGAGCCGGGCTACAGATAAGGTGCTGCAAAGCGGGAAAAAGGCGGTTTGAAACCAGCTACCCCAGTTGGGTGAGCCGTAGGAAAGGGAAGTGGCGAACTACTGATACAAATGTAGTAGAAGGTACTATGTGACGCAAGGTACCTTTGCAAAAAAAATAATTGTTTTACACAGGTGGTTGGCTAACCGGTTGTAAAACAATTAAGTAAGAGAGCGTGCTGCATGGCAGCCGTAACCTAAAAAGGTCTGGGACAATCGGTATTTCCTCCTCACCGGCCGCGAAGCTGCGGGATACAGGCCCCGCGGCCGGTCTAGGAAGATGTGGGCTAGCGTTGGCCAGCACCCACTTAGCGGACGGCGTAGGTTTGCTGCAACCGGCGGTTAAGTCCCAGCCCCTTCGATATCATAGAAGTGTTGCGGGTCTGCTGCACCTGTACCAGGGCGTTGTTCAGCATACGAGCCGTGCGCCGGGCCGCCGCAGTGCCTTTACTAGGGTCTAGGTGCAGGGCATCCAAGCGTTCCTCGTAGATTTTCTCGTGGTTGGCGGTATAAAAGCGCACAATGCTGTGGTCACGCTGGGCCGCGTCGGTTTCGATAGTCCAGTAGCCTGCGCCAGGCTGCTTAGCGTCTTCGGTGTAGATGGTCGGCTGGGCGGTAGCTGCCGAAATGGACAAGCCCAATACTACTGCCAGCATGCTCAGACGGGAAATCAGGGAAGTTTTCATAACTCAGAAAGGTGAAGAGTGAAGTTGGAAAGTGAAGGGCAGCCGCACCCGCGACCGGCCAAAAAGCAAGCGTACTAGTGAGAAGAAGCAGGGGTGTTAGCCTGTAAGTAGGCGTTTGCCAGGTAGTTATCGTTGATCAACAACCGGGTAACTTCGCCATTTGGCAATGGTTACCGTCCGGGGATAGAAAGAGCCAGGAGCGGAGTGTTCATTGGCTGCAGGCTTAGCGTACCCAGGACTACATGGGCTTGTTTGGCGTTGAAAGTCACCTTGGGCTGCTGCAGCTGGTAACCCAGCACCGTGGTGCGAATTGAGTAGCTGCCAAAAGGCACTTTTTCGAGACGAAAGGTGCCGTCAGGGCGGGTTTTAGCACTGCAAACCAGCTGCTTACCGCTGCTGCTGATCAGCACGACATTGGTACCGGGAATGGGCTCGTGGGTGTCGGCATCACGCAGAACCCCAGTGAGCGTGCCATAGTGGGCAGTGGGAGTGGAGGAGCCTTGCACGCCGGAAATCAGCAGGGCCACGAACAGAAATACGGCGAGGGCACGGAAAGCAAAGGAAGTTTTCATAGTAGGGGCACAAAGAGGAAAGTGAGGACAAAGGCCAGCCGTTGCGCGTCTAAACAGCCGCGGTTCTGTTCCCGGTCAGTAGCCGGGGGCAACGCAATGGGCAGGAAGGTTCATGCCATACAGTGGTAGCCAAGGCAACCAGCTGTGGGTCAGGACCCCAGCTAATGGGGCTACTCTGGCGGCGGTACACAGCTTAGGAGCTGCTTGCTAGCTAGAGTGGAAGAACATGACAAAAGTAACGCATGGTACTATGTGATGCAAGGTAGTTTTAAAATTTATTTTCATATCCCTTAAAACCCTTGCATTTACAGGAGAAAATATCCGCCAAATTGTAGTTTGGCGGCCCAACCATGCACTATTGCCTGCAGCTTGGTAATAAGATGGCAGGCAGGGGTAAAGGGCTGCCTGAAGCCGCAACTTTTTTATATTAAGTATTGTGAATAATAAATAAGTACCTGGCTACTAGTAGTATGTGTGAAATAAAAAATCCTCGCTGCCTCCCGAAGAAGGGGAGCAGCGAGGATGAAGAAGTTGGTTATCCGGGCCGGCCGGCGGGAATCAGGGCTTACTTGCCAGGCTTCACCTCTTGGCCATTGCGAAACGTGACCTTTTTCGTTACTGTCTTGCCATCAGGACCGAAGTAGGTCCAGATGCCGGTTTCCTTGCCGTTGCGAAAAGCGCCGGTAACTTCGGGCGTGGCATCCTCGCGCACTTGCCGAAACGGGCCCATCTTGAGTCCTTTGACGTAGGTAGTTTCCGATTTGAGCTTGCCCGAGCTGTAGAATTCACGGCCTACGCCCACCGGACGGCCGTTTTCGTATGGCAACTTGGTCTGCACCGTGCCGTTGTCGTAGTAGGTGAGCTTTTCACCACTGAGCTTGCCATTCACGTACGTTTCCTGGGTTTGCACCTGCTTGCCGCCCGGGTAAAAGGTGCGCCACGTGCCGCTGGGCTGCCCGTTCTTGTATTGCTGCTCCCCCTTGGCCATGCCGTCCTCGAAGTACAAGGATATTTTCCGGTCCCGGCCCTGGTTGGCGTACTCAATGGTTTGCTCCGGCTTGCCCGATTCGTAGAAATCCTGCTGGGTACCGGTCAGTGCGCCGTTGCGGTAGGTCATCTTGCTTTTGACCGCTCCGCTTTCGTAGTAGGCTTTAGCCGGGCCTTCCAGGTTGGCCGTGCCGCCCGTGAGCTGGTGAGCCTGCTTGGTCAGATCATCCCCGAGCGGGTTTTTCACGGCCCGTCCGTTCAGAACCGACGCCACGTAGGTGCCCTCGGTGCGCAGCTTGCCCGAGCGGTAGTAGCTACGGTAGCTGCCGCGGCCGGTGCGGTCGGCCAGTACTTCGGTTTCTACCTGCCCGTTGTCGTAGTAGGTTTTGTAGGGGCCCGCCAGCAACCCGCGGCTGAAGGTGGCCTCGCTTTGCAGCTGCCCGTTTTCGTAGTAGGTTTTCACCGGTCCATTGGCCTGCCCGTTCTGGTACGTTATTTCGGCCTTGGGCTTGCCCGAGGAGTACAGCTCGCGCACCACGCCGGCCGGCTGCCCGTTGTTGAGCGTGGTTTCCAGCTTGATTTCGCCACTGGGATGGTAATAGCGCAGCGTGCCGGTCGGCTGGTCGTTTTCGTACGTGCCTTCCTGGGCCACCTTGCCCGATTCGTAGTACGTCTTGAACGGACCTTGGCGGGTGCCCTGGCTGTAGGTTACTTCCAGACGGCGCTGCCCACTGGGGTGAAACTCCACGTAGGCCGAGTCACGCTTGCCGCCGGCGTAGCGGGTCTGGGCTTCGAGCTTGCCGGAGCGGTAAAAACGCTTGTAAGGGCCTTCCAGCACGGTGTCGCCGGCTACCAGGGCCGAGTATACTTCCCGCTTCCGGGTGTTGGTCGAGTCGTAGTACGAAACCAGCCGGCGCAGCTTTTGGGCCTGGGCTGCCTGGGTGGTAAGAATTATTCCGGCCGCCAGTAGCCCCAATCGAAAGGAAAACAACTTGTTTACAGTCATCAGTCAGTAAAAGAAAAAAGCGGACCGAACAGCTCGGGTAGATTCCGCCCAGTCAGCAAACGCCAAGCCAGCCGGCTTTAGTTTGCCAAAACGAAATAGCAAATAAAAAGCCGCTCTTAGCCAAGAGCGGCTTTTTACTTAGTAATAGGCTAGCCTTAAGTACGGCGCAAGCTGCGCCATACATACCTAGATTCTCTCTACCACGAGACTGGAAGCACCACCGCCCCCGTTGCAAATACCGGTTACCCCGATTTTGCCTCCCTCGTTCTTGAGCACGTTCAGCAGCGTAGTCACGATGCGGGCCCCCGAAGCGCCCAGCGGGTGGCCCAGGGATACGGCACCGCCATACACGTTTACCTTGGTGCCTTCCAGGTTCAGCAGTTTGTTGTTGGCCAACGATACCACCGAGAAAGCCTCGTTGATTTCGTAGAAATCCACTTCGCTGGCGTCTACGCCGGCATTTTTCAACGCCTTGGGAATCGCCAGGGAAGGCGAGGTAGTAAACCACTCCGGTGCCTGCTCGGCATCGGCGAAGCCCCGGATTTTGGCAATCGGCGTTACGCCCAGCTCCTCGGCCTTCTCCTTGCTCATGAGCAGGATGGCGGCGGCGCCGTCGTTCAGAGTCGAGGCGTTGGCAGCCGTTACGGTGCCGTCCTTGGTGAAGGCGGGGCGCAGACCGGCTACTTTGGTGAAGTCTACTTTCAGATACTCCTCGTCGTCTTCGATAACCGTGGTTTTGCCGCGGCTTTCGATGGTTACGGGCACGATTTCGTCTTTTTTCTTGCCTTCCTTGGCTGCTTTGGCGCTGCGCGTGTACGACTCAATGGCAAACTCATCCTGCTGCTCGCGGGTAAAGCCCATTTCCTTGGCCGTGTGCTCGGCCGCGTTGCCCATGGCGTAGTCGTTGTAGGGGTCCCAGAGACCGTCCTTCATCAGGCCGTCAATCATCTGGCTGTGGCCGTACTTGGCGCCGAAACGGGCCTTGTCGAGGTAGTAGGGTACGTTCGACATGCTTTCCATGCCGCCGGCCAGAATCACGTCCGACTGCCCCAGCATGATGGCCTGGGCCGCAAACATGATGGCCTTGGTGCCCGAGGCACACACTTTATTCACGGTGGTGCACTCTACCGTGTCGGGCAAACCGGCTTTCTTGGCGGCCTGCCGGGCCGGAGCCTGGCCCAGGTTGGCCGAAATAACGTTGCCCATGATTACCTGGTCAACTTCTTTGCCCTCGACGCCGGCTTTTTCCAGCGCCCCTTTCAGGGCAATGGCGCCCAGGTCGGTAGCCGACAGAGAGGCCAAGCTGCCGCCAAAGCTGCCAATAGGCGTGCGCACGGCCGAAATGATATATACTTCTTTGATTTGCATAAAGAGAAAGGGTGGGAGTTTGGGATGAATGACGGGCAAAAGTACGAATTGCGCTGCTTGCAGCCAGCGAAGCCCCATCACCGTCTGCAAAACCTCCGGCCCGCCCGTGTTGTTTCCGGGCGCAGCGGATTTACCAGGTCGGCTTTTTCGGATCGGGTTTCTGAGCCGAGCGGCGCGGCATCTGTTGCAGGTACTGCTGCTCGGCCGTGCGGAGCGCGTCGAGTAGTTGCCGCGCCTGACCCGGGCTCAGGTTCATTTGTTGCAGCCGTTCGCGCTGAGTCTGGAGCTGGGTGTCATCGAGAGTAGCTTGCTCACTACCGGCCTGCGGGCTGCGGGTTCCGTTCGGCTCGGCGGCCGTGCCCGTGTCCAGCCCCCGCGTACTGCCGGGCTGACTGCCCTGGGCTACGCGCTGCTGCGGGCCGCGGCCGGGTTGGAAATTTTCCCCGGTCTGGCTGCCGGCTCCCGGCTCAGGCTGGTTCGGGTTGCGCTGGCCAGCTTGGTCGGGGCGCTGCTGGGCGGTGTTGCGTGGGTCCTCGGGCTGGTTGGGGTCGTTGAGCTGGCCTTGCTTATCCTGGCCGGGGCGGGACTCGGGCTGCCGGCTTTGGTTCTGGTCTTCACCAGGCTTGGGGGCGCCTCGCTGGGGGGCACCCGCCGGAGGCATTTTCAGCTCGTTGGGCCGCCGGGCCAGATAGTCGCGCAGTACCTCATAATTATAGCGCGCACTCTTATTAGTAGGGTCGGCCAATAAGGCTTGGCGTAACAGGCCTACTGCTTGCGCATATTCGCCTTTCTGGGCCGCCAGCACGGCCAGCTGCTGCCGGGCCACGCTGCGGACGGACGGCATCTGACTGGTCAGGAGCCGCCCGTAGTAGGCCCGCGCCGCCGCTGCCTGCCCAGCCCGGGCGTAAGCATGACCGGTGTTAAGCACCACGGCCTCCTCCTGCGCTCCAAACTCATCCACCGCCCGGCGGTACAGTTGGGCGGCTTGCGCAAAGTTGCCCTGGCTATACGCAGCCTGCGCCTGCCGCACGGCCTCGTTCCGGTCCCGGATGCGGGTTAGGCTAGCCCAGCCCGGCAGCGCCAGCAGTACTACCATCAGCAGAACTCTCACGGGCGAATCACTTTTACAGTAAGTAGAATGTCGAGGGCCAGCAGCAGTAGTGCCAGCGCCAGCGGGTAACGGTAGCGGTTGTCAGCCACGGCCACCGTGCGTACCTGCTCGGCCTGGCCTTCCAGCCGGTTGAGGGCATTTACCAGCAATGGGAATTCATTGCGCCGGTCAGTTAGTTCAAAATACTGTCCGTTGGTTTGCTCGGCCAGGCGCCGCAGCGTCACCGGGTTCAGGCGGCTGACTACCTCCCGGCCGCGCGCATCCCGCAGGTAGCCGGCTCCCGCGGGGCGGGGCAGCCGCGTGCCTTCCAGGGTGCCGACCCCCATACTATAAAGTCGGGCTCCCGAGCGGGCCAGCACGCGCAAGGTAGGCTCCAAATTTTCGCCGAAGTCTTCCCCGTCGCTTACCAGCACCAGGGCTGTAACACGGGCCGGGCTGGCGGCTGCCGGCGGGCTGGCACTCATCCGGGCCAGGGCCAGCTCCAGCGCCGGCGTCAGGTCCGTGCCCGTTGTGGTCACCAGATTCGTCTCAAGCGTATTCAGAAAAAGTTGCAAGGCGCTCTGGTCGTACGTAAGCGGGCACTGCACCACGGCCTCGCCGGCGAATACAATTAGTCCGAGCCGGTCGGCCTGAAACCGGCTAACCAGTGTACCGAGCTCGGCTTTCACTTTCTGCAGGCGGGTAGGGGCCACGTCGGCCGCATCCATCGAGCGCGACAAATCTACCAACAGCCACACGTCTTTGCCCGCTGTGCGCACCGGCTGCTGCGTGACTCCATAGGCCGGGCCCAGCAGAGCCAGCAGCAACAAGGGGAAATACAGCAGGCGCAAGGCCATTTTCCACCCCAGCTTCCAACCCCGCTGTTCGAGCGGAGCGGCCAAGCGGCGGGTACGCAGGGCATAGCCCACGTATAGAATTAAAAAAAATATTGCGCCCAGCAGCTCCGTCCAGGACAAGGGGTAAGCCCAGTTCATCGTGTTACTTCTAAACTCAACTGGTTAGGATTCATACAGAAACAGTGGCCGCGGGCCCGGGTAGGGTGTAAAGATAGGTTTCTGGAAACTGCTGCGGGGTACCAGAAAATGAAGATTTTTTTTCTAGAAGGGTTTGTTTTTGCGTTCTCCTCGTATATTTGCACACCCTTACAGCAATAAGGGACTTGTCTAGGAGAGATGGGTGAGTGGCTGAAACCAGTAGTTTGCTAAACTGCCGTAGCTCTAAAGGCTACCGGGGGTTCGAATCCCCCTCTCTCCGCCACGGGTTTTTCAGGGCCTTGGAACACCAAAAGCCTGAAGTTTCCCTTCATCGGGTTGTTCTCATCGAGGACACCTCCGTTTGTTTCGGGGTGTAGCGTAGCCCGGTATCGCGCCTGCTTTGGGAGCAGGAGGCCGCAGGTTCGAATCCTGCCACCCCGACGTTTCCCGTTTCAAACTGTTGAAACCAAAAGGCCTTCTGAATCCCTCAGAAGGCCTTTTTTTGTAAGCCGAAAGTCTTCCGCTACCTTTGCCTGACTTTCAGCCTGCTAGTTGCCTCGTTAGCTCAGTTGGATAGAGCGGCTGCCTTCTAAGCAGTAGGTCAGGAGTTCGAATCTCTTACGGGGTACAGTATCCAAACGCAAGACGCCGTTGAGCCTTCAGAGCTCAACGGCGTCTTGCGTTTGGATACTGTACCCCGTAACTACTCCATGATGGGTGAAGCTGCCAAAACTCCTCTGTTAGATAACCAGAATCCAGCAAGTCCTCCCCGTTGTAAGCCCTTCAGGTACTCCGACCAATTTAGGCAAAAGCAGGAGCTGGGTGGATTTTTTGGATTAAACATCTATATTGGGCAGCGAAGATGTTATAATCTTTGTAGTTGCTGTATCATTCAAACAGTACCGCTGTCCGCTACTTTTTTAATTAACCTTTCCTTTCTTTCCGTTTCCGATGAAAAAAATCTTACTCCCTCTGGCTTTTCTGTGCGGAATGGGCCTCTCGGCGCAGGCACAATGGGTTCAGCAAAACACGCTTAATCCAGAAACTCCCCCGGATTTTTATTCTTACTACCTGCATACCGTAAGTGACCAAGTGGCTTGGCAACTGATACGGGAGGGTGTTAACGGTTCCGCTATTAACACGTTCTCCCGAACTGCCAACGGTGGTACTTCCTGGCAGCTTGGCTTCATGGGCGGCACCGCCGATTTTCAGGCCGGTAACATCCATGGCGTTGATGCTAATACTGCGTACGCCGCCCAGTGGGGCCCAACTGGAGGAGAAGTTGTTAAAACAACGAATGCTGGTACCACCTGGACCAAAATCACGGGCGCTAACCAGTACAACGCTTCGGGTAGCTTTGCCAACTGGGTATACTTCTTCGATGCCAATAATGGAGTTACGCTGGGTGACCCTACCCTGGGCTCTTTTGAAATTTATACTACCAGCAATGGTGGTACCACCTGGACGCGTGTGCCAGCCTCCAACCTGCCGGCTCCTCTCGATCAGTTTGAGTACGGCCTGGTAGGCTCGTATACGGCGCTTGGAAATACTATCTGGGCGGGTACTACCCACGTTGAAGCAGATCAAGAAACGGGTAAGCCTGCACGTATCCTCAAATCCACGGACCGTGGGCTGACCTGGACCGCTTCCAACGTGATTCCAATCTTCCAGGGTACGGGTCAGATCAACAAGATTGCCATGATCGATGCCAACAATGGTGTTGCTCATAGCGGTGTGGCACTGGCGTATACCACCGATGGCGGTGCTACTTGGCAGCCTCGCACTTTCACTGGCAACTTCTTCGGCGGTGATATCACCAATGTACCCGGGACTAACCTGATTGTCAGTGTTGGCGCTAGCGTGGATTCGCCTACTAGCTTGGCCCAATATGGCTCGTCGTATAGTGCCGATAACGGTGCTACCTGGGTTGACATCGACCGTAACAAGCAGTATACGTCGGTAGATTTCGCTAGCCGTACTGCCGGTTACGCAGGTGGTTTCACCGATGCCAACGGCGCGGGTGGTATCTACAAGGCTTCTACTACCATTCTGGGTACTTCCCGGAACACCGAGTTGCAAAACGCTTTGTCGGTGTATCCGAACCCCAGTGCTACGGGCGTGTTCTCGCTGAAACTCAGCTCTGCCATCAAAGCCGGTACCAACGTGCGGGTATTTGATGCGCTGGGCCGTCAGGTGCTGAACCAGCAGCTGAACGCTACGGCTATTGCCTCTCAGCTTGCTACGGTCGACATGAGCAAGGAAAAGGCCGGCCTCTACACCCTGGAGGTGCGCACCGAAAACGGTGTAGCTCAGCAGAAACTGGTGATTGAGTAGTCTTTCTTCCAAGTCCTCAAAAAAGGCCTTTCCCATTCGGTTGGGGAAGGCCTTTTTTATAGCTATTCCGCTTCGGCAGATACCGGCTCTGTTAGGGCTAACAGTTGACTTTATACCGGGCTAAATGCCGCAAAAACTGGCAAAAACCGGATAAAATCGGTATCTTTGTATGTTAGTAGAAAGCTGAAATAATAGCGTCTTACATGAGCGAAACGAAAGAAGTAAAAGGCGGCGCTGAGTACTCCGCGGATAGCATCCAGGTACTCGAAGGCCTTGAGGCCGTGCGCAAGCGCCCCTCCATGTATATCGGCGACACGGGCATCAAAGGACTACACCATCTGGTGTGGGAAGTAGTCGATAACTCCATCGACGAAGCCCTGGCCGGTCACTGCGACCAGATTGAAGTAACCATCAACGAAAATAACTCGATTACCGTCAAGGACAACGGTCGCGGCATCCCCGTGGACTTCCACCAGAAAGAGGGCCGCTCGGCCCTGGAGGTGGTTTTGACCGTGCTGCACGCTGGTGGTAAGTTCGACAAGGATTCCTACAAGGTTTCCGGCGGCTTGCACGGCGTGGGCGTAAGCTGCGTAAACGCGCTAAGCCAGGATTTGAAGGTAACCGTGCGCCGCAACGGCCACATCTACCAGCAGGAATACAAAATCGGTGTTCCCCAGTATCCGGTCAAGGAAATCGGCGACACCGACGAGCACGGCACCCAGGTAGAGTTCCTGCCTGACAACACCATCTTCACGGAGTCGGTTTACAAGTACGAAACCGTGGCTAACCGCCTGCGCGAACTGGCTTATCTGAACAAGGGTATCCGCATCACGCTGACTGACCGTCGGGAGAAAAACGATGACGGCTCGTTTCTGGGGGAAATATTCTTCTCCGAAGGCGGCCTGAGCGAATTCGTGCAGTACCTCGACAGTGGCCGCCAAGTGCTTATGCCCAACCCCATTCACGTCATCAGTGAGAAGGGCGGCACACCAGTAGAAGTAGCTCTGCAGTACAACGATTCTTACCAGGAACACATCTTCAGCTACGTCAACAACATTAACACCATCGAGGGCGGTACGCACGTAGCCGGTTTCCGCTCGGCCCTGACCCGCACGCTGAAGGCATACGCCGACAAGTCGGGTATGCTGGAGAAGGCCAAGGTGGAGATTCAGGGCGACGACTTCCGCGAAGGCCTCACCGCCGTTATTTCGGTGAAGGTGCAGGAACCGCAGTTTGAAGGCCAGACCAAAACCAAGCTGGGCAACTCCGACGTGAGCGGCGCGGTAAACACCGTAGTAGGTGAAATCCTGAATCAGTACCTGGAAGAAAACCCTAAGGAAGCCCGTATCATCATCGAAAAGGTGATTCTGGCTGCCCGCGCCCGGATTGCGGCCCGTAAGGCTCGCGAAATGGTACAGCGCAAAACTGTACTGGGTTCCAACTCCTTGCCCGGCAAGCTGGCTGACTGCTCGGAATCGGACCCCGAAATCTGCGAGCTGTATCTGGTGGAAGGTGACTCGGCCGGTGGGACTGCCAAGCAGGGCCGCAACCGCGCCTTCCAGGCCATTCTGCCGCTGCGGGGTAAGATCCTGAACGTGGAGAAGGCGCAGGAACACCGCATTTACGAAAACGAGGAAATCCGCAACATGATTACGGCCCTTGGCGTGAGCTTCGAGAAGAAGACCGACGAGGACGATGGCAGCAGCACCCGGTCGTTGAACCTGGACAAGCTCCGCTACCACAAGGTCATCATCATGACCGACGCCGACATCGACGGCTCCCACATCCGGACCCTGATTCTGACTTTCTTCTTTCGCTACATGCGGGAGCTGGTCGACAAAGGCTACATCTACATTGCCCTGCCGCCACTATACCTGGTGAAACGCGGTAAGGAAGAGCGGTACTGCTGGACCGAGCAGGAGCGTATGGATGCCCAGGAAGAAATGGGCCGCGGCAAACCCGAAACGGTGAACGTGCAGCGCTACAAAGGTCTGGGTGAGATGAACGCTGAGCAGCTCTGGACTACCACCATGCAGCCCGATACCCGCTCCCTGAAGCGCGTGGACGTGGAATCGGCCGCCGAAGCCGACCACCTGTTCGCCATGCTGATGGGCGACGAAGTAGCGCCCCGCCGCGACTTTATCGAAAAAAACGCGAAATACGCCAAACTGGACGTATAAGCAGCCAATAGTAGAAAAGCCCGCCGCAAGCGGGCTTTTTTATTGTGCTTGCCTAACAAATCAACAAACCCTATTTCGTTGTGTCATGTCTCCCGCTGGTTGACATGACGTTCCAATTTCAAAGAAAAACAAGCATCGTACATGCGGCAGAACATTGCCTCCGGGGCACCCTGGGAAAGTATTGTGGGTTATTCCAGAGCCGTGCGTATCGGCAACGTAGTGGAAGTGGCTGGTACCACGGCCCAGGACGGAGAAACCATTACGGGCTTAACCGCCTACGAGCAAACCCGCCGGGCTTTGGAGAAAATTGCGGATGCATTAACCGAAGCCGGGGCCGCGCTAACCGACGTAGTGCGCACCCGGATTTTCACCACCGACATCAGCCAGTGGGAGGAAATCGGGCGGGCCCATGGGGAGTTTTTCGCCGCCATCCGGCCCGCGGCCACGATGGTTGAGGTTCGGGCGTTGATAGATGCCCGGCTGCTGGTCGAAATTGAAGCCACAGCCATTATTTCTTAACCCTAAAATACGCCTTTGCGCAGCCTGGCTGCGTATCTTAGCCCGCATTACCGCCTAGCCATGAAATTATTCAAATCTGCCGACCTCATTCGCAAAAGCAAATACATCAGCCGGGACCTAAGCTGGCTGCGGTTTAATTATCGGGTGCTGGACATGGCCAAGGACACGAGCCGCACGCTGTTCGACCGGCTGCGGTTTTTGGCCATTACCTCGTCCAACCTCGATGAGTTTTTCATGATCCGGGTTGGTTCGCTCTACAATTACCTCGACTACGGCAAGGAGCGGGTAGACTACTCCGGCCTGCGGGAGCTGCCGTTCCGGCGTAAGCTGCTCGATTTTGCCCACCGTTTTACCAACGACCAGTCGCTGACCTACCAGAATGAGCTGAAGCCGCAGTTTGAAAAGGCCGGTTTCAATATTTTGCGGATGACGGAGCTCACGGAATTGGAACTGAAGAAGGCCGATGGCTACTTCAAGAACACCATCTTCCCGCTGCTCACGCCGATGGTATACGACTCCTACCACGGCTTCCCGCTGATGATGAACCAGATGCTCATCTTTGGGGTGGTAACGCGCACCGGGCCCGACAGCGTGATGGACAACGGGCACGAGCGACTCACCTTCGTGCAGATTCCCCAGAACCTCTCGCGCTTCTTTGAGCTCACGCGCAAGGACAAGGTGATTTTCGTGCCCATTGAGGAAATAGTGCGGGCCAACTTGCCCAAACTGTTCCGCAATGTGGAAATCGTGTCGGCTGACTTGTTCCGGATTACGCGAAACGGCGACTTCACCCTGGAAGAGTCGGACGACATCGACGTGGACTTCATCAAGGAAATTCAGGTGGGCCTCAAAACCCGCAAGAAGGGCCGGGTAGTGCGGTTGGAGGTTGAAAACGACGCTTCCCCGGTGATGATGGCCGTGCTCAAGGAGCGCTGGAAGATTGACAACGGCAACGTCTTCGTCATCAACTCCCTGATTGACATGAAGGGCCTGCTGCAAATTCTGAAGCACCCCAACTTCCGTGGCAAATCGACGCGCATGCCGGCTCCGGTAGTGCCGCTGAGCTTGCCGGAAGGGGCCGAGGAAAACCTGTTCGAGTTCTTGAAGCACCACGACGTGCTGTTGCACCATCCCTACAACAGCATCGACCCAGTGGTGCGGCTGCTGGAACAGGCCGCCGAGGACCCGCACGTACTGGGCATCAAGCAAACCATTTACCGCCTGGCCGACGACTCGCGCGTAACGGCGGCTTTGCTCAAGGCGGCCGAGAATGGCAAGCACGTGTCGGTCTTGTTCGAAGTGAAGGCCCGCTTTGATGAGGAGCGTAACATCCGGGAGGGCTCCAAGCTCGAAAAGGCCGGCTGCTTCGTGATTTACGGGGTGAGCAAGTACAAGACGCACACCAAGATGCTCATGATTATCCGTAAGGAAGGGGAGAAGGTGACGCGCTACGTACACATCGGCTCGGGCAACTACAACGAGCAAACCAGCAAGATTTACACCGACGTAAGCCTCCTCACAACCAACGACGTGTATGGACACGACGTGTCGGAGTTTTTCAACGTAATTACCGGCCACTCCCAGCCCGACGACTACGAATACCTGATTACGGCGCCTAAAGACATGCGCCAGCAGATTATTCACCTGATTCGGGAGGAAGTGCGCAACGCCAAGAAGGGTTTGCCCAGCGGCATTGTGATGAAGATGAACTCGTTGGAAGACAAGGAGCTCATCGACGAGTTTTACAAGGCATCCAAGGCTGGTGTGCCGATTCGGTTCGTGGTGCGCGGCATCTGCTGCCTGCGCCCCGGCCGGCCCGGGCTGAGCGAGAATATCGAGGTGCGCAGCATCGTGGGCGACTTGCTGGAACATTCCCGCCTGTTCTACTTCCACCAGGCCGGAAACCCGAAAGTGTACGCCGGCTCGGCCGACATCATGGTACGCTCCTTCGACCGGCGCATTGAGGCCCTGTTCCTGATTGTCAATCCCCAGCTCAAGCGCGAGGCTATCAGCATTCTGATGCTCAACCTGCTCGACAACCAGAACTCCTACCTCATGCGTGAGGATGGGGCTTACGTGCGTAACCGCCCGGCCGCCGACGAGCCCACTGTGAACGTACACCGGGACTTTTACCGCCGCGACGAGGAGCGGCTGGCCGGCGCAACGCCCGAAGGCCTGTTGCATCTGCTGTTTCAGCAAACCCGCCGTAATCAACAGGAGGCCGACGATGCAGCGGCCTTAGCGGAAGAGGAAGCCAATGAATTGGCGGAAGCCTGCGCCGAAGCCCAGGAAGAGGAGCAGGATGAGCTGACTGAGCAGGCGGCTCAGGAGGTTTCTATCGTGCAGGCGCTGGTAGAAGGAGAGCCCGACGAAAAAGCCGACTTCGCCAACTCGTGAGTTGCCTGTTAGTTGCCAGGTATTCGTTGTCAGTGTTAGGTCGTTCTTACTAACAACTGACAACGAATACCTAGCAACTAAACCAAAAAGGCCCGCTGCAAATCATGCAGCGGGCCTTTTTGGTTTTATTCCATACCGTTGGTGCGGCTCGGGACAGTAGCCAGGGGCAGGTGTTCGGCCCCGTTACTGAGTGGGTCAATTTCGTCGAAATGCTGCTCGAACAGGGTCTGGAGCATGCCGTCTTTGAGGCCGATGTCGGGCACAATCATCTGGTTGACGTTGGACCACTCCATGGCCGAAAGGTAGATCTGGCCGGCGGGCACGATGACGTCGGCGCGGTCGGGGTTGAGCATGGCCACGTTGACCCGCTCGTCCATGCTCATCTTGCTCAAGTTGCTTAGAATGGTGCCGATGCGGCGGCGCGTAACGGGCTTGTCGAGGGAGGGCTGAGCCAGGCTATAGAGCTTATTAATGTTGCCGCCCGTGCCGATGGCGCGGGTGACGTGGTACTTGCGGCCGTTTTCCTTGACCCAGTCTTCCATACGCTGCCAGGTGCCGTTCAGCGCGTCGTTCGACAAGCCGCTTTCTTCCTGCTGCATGCGCCGGATGGAACCCACCTCAAATGACTGAGAGGCTACTTTGCGCCGGTCGTGGTAGATGTTGAACTCGGTGCTGCCCCCGCCCACGTCGATGTGCAGGTAGTGCTTGTTGTCTTCGAGCAAATGTTCGATTACACGGTTGATGTAGGCGGCTTCAGCCTGCCCGTCGATAACCTGAATCGGCATGTTGAGCTCTTTCTGCACCCGGGCCACGATTTCGGGCGCGTTGGCGGCCGTACGCATGGCCGAGGTAGCACACACCAAGTAGTGGGCCACGTCGTGTACTTCCATCAGCAGTTTCAGCGCGTGCAGAAACTTGACAAACTTATCTTCCCGGGCCGGGGAAATGCGGCCAGTGGCAAACACATCTTCGCCCAGGCGCAGCGGGTAGCGCACATATTCCACGCGCTTAAGCCGATACCGGTCACCGTAGTGCAACACCGCTGAAATCTGACACCGTACAGCATTCGACCCAATATCAATAGCAGCCAGTTTCAGGAGCGGATAATTCATGCAACGCAAGGAAAGAAGTGAAAAGAGAGGCCAAAGATACAGGTTTGCCAAAAGTAGGCTAGCCGAATACTACGGCAGTTGCGGCCGATTTGATTAAGCAGCTACCAAAAAGCCCATAAAAAAGCCCGGCCTTAGTAGACCGGGCTTAGTATGGACAACTTAACTATTGGTCAATCCGGAAGCCGACGCCAAACTGCAGGAGCGCCGTTTGCTCCTCGGAATTCTGGATGGAAATGGATAAAGCCAGCTGGTCGGTGACCGGGGCAATGTAGAAACCTCCGCCATAGCCGGAGTGCCACCCCCCGGGCGAATTGCCCTTGAAGTAGACGCGGCCTTGGTCGTAGAAACCGAAGATGCCGTACGAGAAGGGAAGGAAGTTGTTGCGTACCCGGCCCAGCGCGAGGCGCACTTCGGTGTTCACGTAGGCACTGGCGTCGCCGGTAAAACGGTTGCGGTAGTAGCCGCGCAGGTTTTCCCGCTGACCTAGGCTGGTAAACTTATAGAACGGAATTTCGTCGTCGTCGCCGTAGTTTTTAGCCCCGCCGCCTTTGACTACGAACGTCACCGGGATGCCCAGGCGGGCCGTGGCGTAGTACTCCCCGAAGAGCTGGGTCAGGCCGAAGTTGCCCTCGGTGCGGTTGAGCTGGTGGTAGCTGTCGTGCTGGGCACGGAGGCGGAAGCCTTTGCGGGCGAAGGTCTGCCGGTCACGCAAGTCTAGGTCAAGCAGAGCGTTCAAACCCAGCAGGCGCTGGAAAGCCGTGTTCGGGCGCTGGTCAGCAGTAATGGGCTGGCGGGTGTTGAGCTCACCCAGCAAACTGTTATCGGCAAAGTTGGACTGGTACTGCTCGTAGGTGGGGCCGAAGCGGAAGACACTGCGGTTGAGGAATACCTTCTCCGTAAACACACTAGCCTGGTAGCCTTTGTAGCGGGCCTTGTAGAAGTTGGCGTCGTAGAGGCCTTCGTCCTTGGTCGTGTTGTTGCCCAGGCCGAAGAAGTTGTAGAACTGGAAGAAGTTGCCGTACTCAGCGCGGGCCCCGATGTCCCAATCCTTGATGGCGTGGCGGTGGCGCATATTCACTGCCACCTGGAAGTTGCCATTGGTCGAGCCCTGCACGTCGAAGCCGTAGAGGTTTTTGTAGTCGGGCTTGCGGAAGCCCTGACGCACGATATCAAAGCCGGCCCCGGCCCCAAATCCGTCACTCTGGTTGTAAATCAGCGTGGCACGCGGGTTGTAGCCGTCGTACTCGAAGGCCTCCCGGTCGTAGCGGTTCACGGCCAGCTTGTCGGAAGTGTGGTTGTCGGTTTCCTTGCTCAACTTTAGCTCCGTATCGGTCAGGTCGTACACCTTGGTTTTGGTGCGCAGCCCGCTCACGCTCGACTCATCCGTTATCCGGTCCTTACCGTCGCCGCCAATGATGCGCACCAGCACGCTCTTGCGGGCTTTGCCGGTCACACTGAAAATATCTTTGCCGTCGAGACCATAAATAGCAACTTCGTCGGTTTCCTTGGGGTCGAAGGTGCGGTCAAACAAGGCCTCGCCATTAATGTCGTCCGAATCCTTGGCTTTGTCAAACATTTGCACCCGCACCTTGCCGTCGTCGAGGCGGTTTATTTGGAACACCTCGGCCTTGTTGGAGCCCACCACATCCACGCGCTTGGCCAGCATCAGGTAGTAGTCGTCCAAGGCCTTGGGCAGCTCCTGAATCCGGGCTTTGAGCTTGCGGTTCAGGTCGTTGCCCGAAATCGGCTGTACTTCCTTGGGCAGCTGGACCGTCGACTGGTCGATGGCGGCCGGCGTGATTTTCTCCTGCATGTACCGGGCAATCTGCTGCCACTGGTCCCGGGTCAGGGACTGGAGCAGGAACCGGTCGAGGTGACGGGCGGGCCAGTTCAGGCTTTCTAGGTCATGGAATTCTTCCTGGAAGTCCTCGATGCTGGGCACGGCCCATTCGCGGTTGGCAATGTAGGTCAGCAGGCCGTTCCAGAGGGTAAAGCTCTGGTCCCGGTCGCGCGGAATGGGGCGGAAAATGGTCTTTTTGCCCTGCTTGTAGCCAGCCCATTTCCAGTTGTCCTCGTGCTTGCCGAAGTCAGCTACCAGCATGTCGAAGGCCCGGGCTTTGCCCAGCGCTACGGCATCGACCTGGTTGTCGTGGTCTTTATAGAGCTGGCGGAAAAAGCTAAACGAGCGGCGCACCTCATCGGCCCCGCCGAAGCCGGGCAGGTTGGGCTTGGGGTCCACGGGCCGGTCTTCGAGCGTGCCGAGCAGGCCCGCGTAGTCTTCCCGGTAAGGGCCGAGCTGGCTGTTGTCGGGCAACACAAACAACCGGGGGCGGGCGTGCAGAATGTCGGTCTGGTCAAGCAAAGAGCCGGTTACCAAAGCCGAGTAGGGGTGGGCCGTGGGCGTAATATCGCGCAACACGTCGGCGGCAATGGAGTTGCGCAGCTCGGGCGGCAGGATGCGGGTCACGTCCTTGTCCACGGAGCGGAACACGTACTCGGAGGAGTCGGCGGCAATGAGCTTGACGGAAGTCGTTTGCCGGCCTCCGCCCTTGCCGAAGATGCGTAGCCCGCCTTTCTCAGTCGCCAGGTTCAGGGTTTTGACTTCAACCGGCGTGGTCCACGAACTACGGTAGAGCGGGCCGAGGAAAAAGCGTTTGCCCGGACCGGCCTGGTACTGCGGGCCCGGCGTTATGGTCACCGAGGGCTGAAACGGCGCGTCCGGCTTCTGATTAGCTACGCCTTTGGGCGCCGTGGGGCATTCCGGAATAAAGGCGTTGACGGGCACGTTGGGCAGGCGGGGCTCAGTGCAGGCCGATTGAAACAAGGTAGCGTTGTAACTTTCCTGAGCCGTGGCCCCGTCTTTGGCGAAGGTGAAGAAGGAAGACTTGACCGTTCCATCGGCGTAGTAATCGAGCCGGGAAAAACCTTCTTCGGCCTTGTTGTACATGGCCCGGGAATTAGACCCCACGTGTTCTTCTTCGGCAAAGCTGCCCGACACCAAATGGTAGTTGTCCTCGAAGCGGGTAAGCTGCAGGCTGTAGTCGTGGGCGGCAGCATATACTACGCCGGGGTTGTCTTTGAAGGTGCTGAGCAGATTTTTGCGCAGGTCACTATAAGCCGGGTTGGCTACGTCGCGCGGGGTGCCCACATTCTGCCGGTAAGCCGCATACACTGAGCCAAACACAGGCAGGGGCACCCCATTGTCGAACGGAAACAGGTGGCGGCCCAGTGGAATCCGGCCCCCATACACGCCATTACTCATCACCGGATGGTGGCCTACAACCAGCACGTTTTTGCCCTTGGTGTCGTCCAGCACGTCCTGCAACTGCTCCCGGAATTCCTCCTTGGTCATGGTCTTGCACTCCGTGTCGGGGGCTTCGGGCCGGTCGTAGGGGTGGGTCCACCAAGGCGAGTTGATGGCTACCAGGCGCACGTTGGGCGCTACGTCGATGATTTCGGGGCCGGGGCAGCCGCCAGTGGGCAGAAAGGCGTTCTGGCCCGGTAGCTTTTGCTCGATATACTCCTCCAGCCGCTTCACCTTTTTCAGGCCGTCGGAGCCGGAATTGTCCCAGTCCTTGTCGCCGGGCACGAAGTAGATGCGGCCGTTGGGCAGCCCTTTCACCAAGCCGATAAGCTGGTCGAGGCGGGCAGTGGTAGCGGCTTCGGGCTCTTTTTTCAGGCCCTTGTTGCTGGCAATGTCCCCGAGGTGAACCACGGTAAAGGCGCCTTTCTGCTGCTCAAGCTGCTGGCGCAAGGCCCGCACATGAGCGTCCGAAACGGCGTCGCCGGCGGTATTTCCCAGTAAGTAGACAGCGTGCGTGGCCGGCTGAGTTTGCGCGACCAACGGAACAGATAGTGTGGTAAGCAGCGCTGCCAGGAGCAGACGGTAGGTTTTTCGCATGAGGAAAGCGAATCGTAGAACAGAGGTATTCTCTGCTGTACGAAATAAACCTCGTCAGGGTGCGTCACCCCGCACCATTCACAGCCGCAGGGCGTAGAATTCGTTGGCCCACATACAGCAACAGGCAAGGAATACCTACCCAGATGGCCTCGCTGCGCAGTACCCGCCAGGCTGCCGCACCAGCAAACCGTTTAATTCCAATGGGCGACACCTGGATGGGCCGGAAACCGAAAAAGTACCGTTGTTGCTCAAACGGACTGAAAAACGCCACACCCAAGCCCCCGGTAGTCAGGGCATCAAGTACGCCGTGCGACACGGTAGCCAGAAACAGCAGCAGCCCCAGGCGGCCCGCCGCTGGTGGGGCTGCCTGGGGCTGCAGTAGCCGACTAAGCGCTACGAGTCCGCCCGCCAGCAGTGCCGCTACCAGGATAGAATGGCTCAGGCCCCGGTGTCCCCACAGGCTGTCGTAAGCCACTCCAAACTTGAAGCCGATTACGTCGGCGTCGGGCAACACGGCGCAGGCTGCGGCCAGCAGCCACCAAGGCCAGTTGGGGCGGGAGGGAAGCAGCAGCTTGCCCAGCGTAGCGCCCAGCAAGGCATGGCCAAAAGCAGAAGCCATACAGTAGTTAGTTGGAAGCCTGGGCCAGTAGTTCAGCAGCAATTCGGGGTACGCCCACCGTCGCCGGTTCCCGGACGAAGTGCAGATTGGCCCTGGCCGACAGCGGCGGTTGGTTAGGGTCAATGATATACGTGGGGCAGTTCGTGGGCGTATAGTGCACCAGGTTGGCCGCCGGGTACACCTGCAGGGAAGTGCCGATTACCATGAAAATGTCGGCGGTGGCGGTTTCCTCCATAGCCCGTTCCATTAAGGGCACGGCTTCGCCAAACCAGACGATGTTGGGCCGCAACTGGTGGCCTTTTTCGCACTGCTCACCCAGCTCAATCCGGTCCGAGGTCATGGGGTAGACCAGGTGCTCGAAGCGGGTGCTGCGCGACTCGAACAGCTTGCCGTGCAGATGAATCACGCGGCTGGAGCCGGCCCGTTCGTGCAGGTCATCCACGTTCTGGGTGATGATGACCACCTCGTATTCCTGCTCCAGGGCCACTAGGGCTAGGTGGCCGGCGTTGGGCTGGGCGGCGCGGGCGGCAGCCCGGCGCTGGTTGTAAAACTCCAGAACGAGCTCCGGATTGCGGGCCCAACCTTCGGGCGAGGCCACATCTTCTACCCGGTGACCTTCCCATAGCCCGTCGGAGCCCCGGAAAGTAGCCAGCCCGCTTTCGGCGCTGATACCCGCCCCGGTCAAAACCACGATTTTCTGTTTCATAGTGTAGCAGTAGCCAATATGCCCTAGAACCGCCGCAGCTGGCTCGACGTGAAAGCCCACTCGGGCGTTTCCAAATCGGCTTTCTCATTGAGCTCGTACCACGGACTCAGTTTAGGGTTCTGCAGATTACGCAAAATGTGGATTTGCTGGGCTGGCATGTAGCTCTGGGCCAGTAAAAAATACCGCTGCCCCGTCCGTGAGTTCACGCTCATGTCGAGTACCAGCACCGCGTGCCCCGGGGAGCCGCCTTTGATAAAGACGTCACCCGGCTGCAGCGTGGCCAGCGCAGCAGGCTGCATTTCGCGCTCTACCGACCGGGTGCCGGCGTACGTGAAAATCTGGTCCAGATAGCGCCGGAATACGGCATGCGTGGGGTGTTCCACGGCTTTCGGCGCCGATTCCACCGTTTCACCCGTGACGCGGAAGCCCTTGCCGTTGTACCAGTCCGAAAACCAGATGTCGTGCCCGCTGGTCAAATGAAAATGCACCTTGTCCGGGTTCTGGCTAAACAGATATTCGGCCCGCAGCCGGATTACCGCGTCGGCGCACTGCTGCAAATCCCGGCTGCCCACGTCGATGCGAACCACAGCTGCATGCACGGTCTGCGGTTTTTTCAGCTGACCATCGTACAGGTGCACGGCCGTGCCAGCCGGCAACAAGGGCAGATACCGTAGCCAGGCCCCGAAGGAGCCTGCCGGGGCTGGTACCCGCGCCGCGCCTATGGGTGGGGCAAAGCGCGTGGCCAACGTCTGCTGCGGACTATACTGCCCCGCACTCAGCCAGGAATACTGGTTGGCCCGCACCGGATTTCTTTCTGCACCTGTAGAAACGGTGGGTTGGGCCCGGGCAAAGGCCATAGCCGGTAGAAAAAGCAAAAGCCAGAATTCAGGTTTTTTCACGGTGGGCTGTATCGGAGTGGAGCTATATAACGGCCGCGCGTGGCGGGAATTTTACGTCCACAAAAAAAAGCTCCCACCCAAATGGGGAGGAGCTTTTTGCTGAGATCTTAAAGCCAGTTACTTGGCTTTGGCTGTGGGCTTTTTAGCTGCCGGTTTTTTTGCCGCCGTACCGGCGGCCTTCTTGGCCGGAGCCTTGGCAGCGGGTTTTTTCTTCGCGGGCTTGTCGGCCGTATCTTCAGCGGCGGGAGCAGCTTTCTTGGCAAACCGCCCACCCTTGGCGGGCTTATCGGGGGTAGCTTCGGCCAGCTCCAGGCAGCGCTCCAAAGTGAGCTCCATGGGTTCTTCGCCCTTTGGAATCTTCACGTTTTTCTTGCCCACCACGATGTAGGGCCCAAAACGACCATTAAGCACCTGCACGTCTTCCCGACCAGGGAAATCTTTAATCAGCCGCTCGGCATCGGCTTTGCGCTTGGCCTCAATCAGGTCAATGGCCTCCTGGGCGGTGATGGTGTGCGGGTCCTGCTCCTTGGTCAGGGAATAGAACTTACTATCGTGGCGAATATACGGCCCGAACCGACCCAGAGCGGCCGTCATGTCCTTGTCCTCAAACTGGCCTACAATACGTGGCAGCTTAAACAGGTCCAGGGCTTCTTCTAAGGTGATGCTTTCGATAAACTGGCCTTTGCGCAGGCTGGCATACACCGCCTTTTCACCTTCCGGCGCGCCTTCCTTGGGCTCAATCTGCACGTAAGGGCCATAGCGGCCCAGGCGGGCCGTCAGCTTCTGGCCGGTTTCGGGGTGAATTCCAATTTCCCGGGTCGAGCCCAGGGTGCTACGCTCAATGTCCTGGCCCCGCTCGATGGTTTCGTGGAAGGTGCCGTAGAAATCGGCCAGCATCTTGCCCCACTGCTCCTGGCCGTTGGCAATCTGGTCAAATTCGCCTTCTACCTTGGCCGTGAATTGGTAGTCGATAATAATGGGGAAGTGCTCCACCAAAAAGTCGTTGACTACCATGGCCGTATCCGTCGGGAACAGCTTGGCTTTATCGGCGCCGAAAGTTTCGGTTTTGGCTTCGGTTTTCACCTGGTCCCCGTCCAGAGTCAGCACGTGAAACTTGCGTTCCTTGCCTTCCCGGGTGTCTTTTTCCACGTAGCCCCGCTTCTGAATCGTGCTGATGGTCGGCGCGTAGGTCGACGGGCGCCCGATGCCCATTTCCTCCAGCTTTTTCACCAGCGAAGCTTCTGTGTAACGGGCCGGCGGCGAAGAATACCGCTCGGTTGCGCGCAGCAGCTGCAGGGGCAGCTCCTGGCCCACGTTCAGCGGTGGCAAGCCCCGCGAAAACGACGACTCGGTGCTTGTTTCTTCGTCCAGGGTTTCCTCGTCCTTCGACTCGCTGTAAGCTTTCAAAAAGCCCTCAAACGTAATGACTTCGCCCGTGGCCGTGAGCGGCGTGCCAGGCTGGGTGCTGATACCAATTGTGGCTACGGTCCGCTCAATAGTGGCATCGGCCATCTGCGAGGCCATAGCCCGCTTGCGGATCAAATCGTAGAGGCGCTGCTCGGCTGAGTCGGAACCGGCTTTGACCAGCGCAAAGTCCGTGGGGCGGATGGCTTCGTGGGCTTCCTGGGCCGAGGCTGATTTGGTCTTGAAGTGGCGGGTGTGGGCGTACTCCGGGCCGTACGTCGAACTGATTTCGGCTTTAGCGGCGGCCAGTGCGTCCTGCGAGAGGTTTACCGAGTCAGTCCGCATGTAGCTGATCTTACCGGCCTCGTAGAGCTTTTGGGCCACGCTCATGGTCTGCGCTACCGAGAAGCCCAGCTTGCGCGAGGCTTCCTGTTGTAGAGTAGAGGTGGTGAAAGGTGGTGCGGGACTGCGCTTGCCCGGTTTCTTTTCCAGATTCTCAATCCGGTAAGTGGCCCCAATGCAGCGGGTCAGAAATTCCTGGGCTTCCTGCTGCGTTTTGAAGCGCGTCGGCAACTCGGCCTCCAGCACCGTCCCCCGACCTGCATCAAAGCGCGCCGTTACGCGGTACGCCGACGACGATTTGTGCTGATTTATTTCTCGTTCCCGCTCTACTACAAACCGAACTGCCACCGACTGTACCCGTCCCGCCGACAAGCCGGTTTTTACTTTTTTCCACAGCACCGGGCTCAGCTCAAAGCCCACTAATCGGTCGAGCACGCGTCGCGCTTGCTGGGCGTTTACCAGGTTCAAGTCAATTTCCCGGGGATTATTAATGGCGTTGAGAATGGCGTTCTTGGTAATTTCCCGAAATACGATGCGCCGGGTTTTGGCCTCGCTCAGGTTCAGCGTTTCCGACAGGTGCCAGCTGATGGCCTCACCCTCGCGGTCATCGTCACTCGCCAACCAGACCATTTCGGCCTCCTTCGCCAACTTCTTCAGCTGGGAAATGATTTCCCGCTTGTCGGGCGACACGACGTAGGTCGGCTTAAATCCATTGGTAATGTCAATGGCATTATTATCCTTGGGCAGGTCGCGGACGTGGCCGAAGCTGGATTTGACGATAAAGTCCTTGCCCAAGTAACCCTCAATGGTTTTGGCTTTGGCTGGGGACTCTACGATGACTAGATTTTTGACCATATAAGATTAGGCGAGGGCGGGATACAAACGGGTTCGGACTTAGGAAACGGCCGAGCGAGAGGAAAAGTTGAATTTTGCCGCAAAGATGCTGGAATAATCCGGTGTGCAACCGCTGCGGATAGTAATTATGCTGGAAGCCTCCGCCGTAAGAGCCCTTCCAATCAGCTTTTTTTAACGCCTTGCCGCGGCCAAGTAGTTCACTGGGTGCGACTTTGGAGAATCATTTCGATAAAACCATCAGAATGTGGTGGGAAAAGCGGTATTTGCTACCTTTGTAAGTCTAGGAACTCCAGCACTGGTATTCCTGGTTTACAGCATCGCCTCTCTACACCAGGCTTCGCAACCCCACCCCTTGTATGGCTTCAGGTAAGACTACCAAGAATACGAATACGCCGGAAAACAACGCTCCTGAGCAGGATTCTCCGTCTTCGAACCCAACTCCTTCACATACTCCTTCGGCTCCTTACGATCGTAGTTCCTTGCTGCGCCCCTCCGGCGCCCGCACCAGTTCCGACATTACCCGCAAACGCGGCAGTGGCCGGGGCTCGGAAGACAGCCAGGAAGCCGATTATGTAAATGACCAGCTCAACCGGGTGCTCTACGCCCTCGATGCCTTTAAGAAAGGCGACGTATCGGTGCGCCTGACCAAGCAGAACGACGACATCTTCGCCGAGATTGCCGAAGCCTACAACTCGATGGTAGAGATGATCGGCGGGGTAGGGGGCGAGGTGTCGCGCATTTCCAAGGTTGCCGGGGTAGAGGGTAACCTGAAAGCCCGGGCCTCGGCCGAAAATGCCTCGGGCTTCTGGCGCGACATGATCAACAATATCAACGGCTTGGTGGACAGCATCGCCGTACCGGTATTGGAAGTAGGCAAAGTACTGAAGAACATCAGTAAAGGGAATCTGGACGAAACCTTTCAGATTCCCGTGTCGGGCGACTTCAAAGTGATGGCCGAAACCATCAACAAAACGATTGACAACCTAAACCTCTTCGCCGGCGAAGTAACCCGCGTGGCGCAAGAGGTAGGTACGGAAGGAAAGCTCGGCGGCCAGGCCTCGGTACCGAACGTGGGCGGGGTGTGGAAGCAGTTGACTGACAACGTAAACACAATGGCCTCGAACCTGACTTCTCAGGTGCGAGATATTGCCAACGTAGCCACGGCCGTAGCTAAGGGTGACCTGACCCAGAAAATCACCGTTGATGTAAAGGGCGAGCTGCTGCAGCTGAAGCAGAACCTGAACCAGATGGTGGACTCGCTCAACCTCTTCGCCGGCGAAGTAACCCGTGTGGCCCAGGAAGTAGGTACTGAGGGTAAGCTCGGCGGTCAGGCCATTGTACCCAACGTTTCGGGCGTATGGAAAGACCTCACCGACAACGTAAATAACATGGCCTCGAACCTGACCTCTCAGGTACGAGACATTGCCAACGTAGCCACGGCCGTAGCCAAAGGCGACTTGTCGCAGAAGATTACGGTAGACGTAAAGGGCGAGCTGCTGCAGCTGAAGCAGAACCTGAACCAGATGGTGGACTCGCTCAACCTCTTCGCCGGCGAAGTAACCCGTGTGGCCCAGGAAGTAGGCACCGAAGGCCGCCTAGGTGGCCAGGCTTCGGTACCGAATGTGGCCGGCGTGTGGAAAGAACTGACGGACAACGTAAACTACATGGCCTCGAACCTGACCTCTCAGGTACGAGACATTGCTAACGTGGCTACCGCCGTAGCTCGCGGCGACCTAAGCCAGAAAATCACCGTTGATGTAAAGGGCGAGCTGCTGCAGCTGAAGCAGAACCTGAACCAGATGGTGGACTCGCTCAACCTCTTCGCCGGCGAAGTAACCCGTGTGGCTCAAGAGGTAGGTACGGAAGGTAAACTGGGCGGGCAAGCCAGCGTACCGAACGTGGCCGGCGTGTGGAAAGAACTGACGGATAACGTAAACTACATGGCCTCGAACCTGACCTCTCAGGTGCGAGACATTGCCAACGTGGCTACCGCCGTAGCTCGCGGCGACCTAAGCCAGAAGATGACGGTTAACGTGAAGGGCGAAATCCTGGAGCTCAAGAATATCTTGAACCAGATGGTGGACTCCCTGAACATCTTCGGTGACGAAGTAACCCGCGTGGCCCGCGAAGTAGGTACCGAAGGAAAGCTCGGCGGCCAGGCCAACGTGCCGCGCGTGGGTGGTACCTGGAAAGAGCTGACCGACAACGTAAATACGATGGCTGCTAACCTGACTTCTCAGGTGCGAGACATTGCCAACGTAGCTACCGCCGTAGCAAAAGGTGACCTGACCCAGAAGATGACAGTAGATGTGAAAGGCGAGATTCTCGACCTGAAAAACATCCTGAATCAGATGGTGGACTCGCTAAACATCTTCGCTGGCGAAGTAACCCGCGTGGCGCGTGAAGTAGGTACAGAAGGTATTCTGGGCGGTCAGGCCAACGTGCCGAGCGTATCGGGTACCTGGAAGGACCTAACCGACAATGTAAACACGATGGCCTCGAACCTGACCTCTCAGGTACGAGACATTGCCAACGTAGCTACCGCCGTAGCCCGCGGCGACCTAAGCCAGAAAGTGACAGTAAACGTACGCGGCGAGCTGTTGCAGCTGAAGGAGAACCTCAACCAGATGGTGGACTCGCTCAACACGTTCGGTGACGAAGTAACCCGTGTGGCCCGCGAAGTAGGCACGGAAGGTCGCCTGGGCGGCCAGGCCGTGGTGCCCAACGTGCGCGGCACCTGGAAGGACTTGACCGACAACGTAAACACAATGGCCGCCTCGCTGACCTCGCAGGTACGGGACATTGCCAACGTAACGACGGCCGTAGCCCGCGGCGACTTGAGCCAGAAGGTGTCGGTAGATGTTAAAGGCGAGCTGCTCGACCTAAAGGACAACATCAACCGAATGGTGGATTCGCTCAACATCTTCGCTGGCGAGGTAACCCGCGTGGCGCAGGAAGTAGGTACCGAAGGTCGCCTGGGCGGCCAGGCCAACGTGCCCAACGTATCGGGTATCTGGAAGGACTTGACCGACAACGTAAACACGATGGCGGCCAACCTGACCACGCAGGTACGAGGCATTGTGAAGGTAGTAACCGGCGTATCACAGGGTGACTTGACCCAGAAGCTGCGCCTAGAAGCGAAAGGCGAAGTGGCCGAACTCGCCGACACCATCAACCGAATGGTGGACGACCTGAACCGCCTCGCCTTGGAAGTAAGCCGCGTGGCGAAAGTAGCCGGGGTGGAAGGTAAGCTGACTGAGCGTGCCACGGTAGGCGGGGTATCGGGTAGCTGGAAGGAAATCGTGGATACGCTCAACGACCTGATCGAATCCATTGCTTCACCGGTACTCGAAGTGTCCCGCGTGGTACGCGCCATTTCGGAAGGTGATTTGACCCAGAAAGTAGAGATTCAGACCGCCGGCGATATTCTTGCCATGTCGAACGCTCTGAACATCGCCGTTGAAAACCTCAACGAGCTGCTCGGCGAAATCAACGACTCGTCGCAGATTGTAGGGGAGTCGTCGGAGGAAATGGCGGCTAAAGGCCAGGAGATGAGCCGGGTAACGGTTGACGTGGCCTTGGCCATGCAGCAGATGGCCGAAGGCGCGCAGAACCAGGCTTTGAAGACCGACCAGGCCTTTAAGCTGATCGAAGAAATCATGCAGGCCACCAAGGAAACGGCTGGCAAAGCTGACATCGTGAACAAATCGGCTATCCTGGGTGAGCAAACCTCGCAGCTCGGTCTGAAAACGGTGGCTGAGGTGGTAAAGAACATGGAGGAAATCTCCAACGCTGCTGCCCAGACCAGTAAAACCATTGAAGTACTGAGCACCCGCTCGCAGGAAATCAGTAAGTCGCTGGGCGTTATCACCGACATTGCTTCGCAGACCAACCTGCTGGCTCTAAACGCCGCTATCGAAGCCGCCCGCGCCGGGGAAGCCGGCCGTGGGTTCGCGGTAGTAGCCGAGGAAATCCGCAAACTAGCCGAAGGATCCCGCAAGTCGGCCTCGGAAATTGCGACGCTGGTAGAAGACGTAAAGAAAGATACGACTTCAGCCGCTACCGCTATTTCGACCATGGAAGGCCGAGTTCTCAAGGGTAAGAATGCTACGTTCGAAGCATCCAGCGCCTTTAAGAATATTGCCACCTCCAGCGGTGAAACGCTTCGCACCTCCCGCGACATCTTGACGGCTACCGAGGTACAGAAAACCTCGATTGGCGACGTTGTGAAATACGTGGAAGAAGTGGTAGCCATTGCCGAGCAAACGGCTTCCGGCACTCAGCAAGTGGCTAGCACTGCCAAGCAGCTCTCCTCGTCGATGCAGGAACTGACAACTTCAAGCCAGAACCTGACCGACATTGCGGACGACCTGCAGGTAGGTCTGTCGGCCTTCCAGCTGATGGAAGACGTGCTGCCTGAGCCCGAGCCTGACCCCATCCGTGGTAGCTTGCGTCGCATGAGCGCTCAGCGAACCGCTTCTCAGGTGGTAGCTCCTGCCGCAACCCGGGAGCGGCCGCAGCGCCGTACCGTAGCCGTGGCTGCTACGCCCGAACCACGTCGTGGTGCGGCTAGTGCCCCAGCGCGCAAGGCTGCCCGCAAAGCGGCGGCGGAAGGCCCGGCAAAACCGGAGACTGATGGTGCCGCACCTGCTGCTCCCAACCGCCGGGTGAGGAATGTGGCCAAGCCCGCAGCTCAGGCCGAAAACGAAAACGGCAAGGCGGCTCCCAAGCCCCGGACCAAATCGAAAGCCAAGTAATTCACTCATTCCCTTTATCATTTTGAGCGTAGCCGCAAGGCTTTGCGGCTACGCTCAATAATGTATTCCAGCATGCCTGAATCAGAGCAAACCAGCGAAAAGAAAGCCGCTAAGCAGGACAAGCTCATCCAGCTTATCGTGTTCCGCCTGGGGGATGAGGAATATGGCATTCGCATTGAGCAGGTGAAGGAGGTGACCATCACCCCGGAAATTGCCCGGATGCCCAAAACGCCTTCCTTCGTCAAGGGCATTGCCAACCTGCGCGGCGACATCATTGCCATCATCGATTTGGAGGAACGCTTCAAGCTGCGACCCGCCAATGAATCGTTGCCGACGGTGAGTTACACGCTGGCCATCGAAGCCAAAGACTACACCATTGGAATCGTGGTGCGCGAAGTGCCCCAGCCGCTGTCAATTCCGTTGTCAATCATCGAAAAAACCCCGGAATTCATTCAGGATATCAACATCCAGGATAAATACATTGAGGGAATCGCTAAAGTGGATGGGCGCATCATCATTGTATTGGATATGCCCAAGCTGCTGTCCCCCACGGAAATCATGCAACTGCAGCCGAAATAAAAAATCTTACTCGGTAGCAACCCGTACACACGCTTGATTTTCACCTGACCCTTCCCCTCATTCGACACACTGACTTACCCTGTATGAAAAACCGCATTCTCATCGTGGACGACTCATTTTATATGCGCACGATGCTCAAGAATATGCTCACCGACGCCGGCTACGAGGTAGTCGGTGAAGCTGCCAACGGTCAGCAAGCCTTGGAAATGGCCAGCGCCACCCGCCCTGATCTTATCACTCTGGACGTGATTCTGCCCGATAACACCGGTTTGGACGTGCTCAAAGGTATCCGGATGGAACAGCCGGACGTCAAAGTGGTAATGTGCAGCGCTGTAGGCCAGGAGGTAATCGTGAACGAAGCCCTCGAAAGCGGCGCTACGGCCTATATCGTGAAGCCTTTTTCCGAGGAAAAAGTACTGGAAATCGTTGGTGGTGCCCTGCAGAACCAAGACTCCAATTCCGCTGATTCTACCGAAGCCTAATCCTGGATTCTGGCGCCCTACCAGTTTCCTTAGTACATCAAAAACGCCGCTCTAGCGTTCGTTCTAATTCCCTCAGTGCATAACCCTTCTGTCCCTTTCACTCTATTGCTCGGTGATCTGCCCGCCTTCGTGCGGTTGGAGCTGACTAGACTGCTGCATGCTGAGCCCGATTTGCGGGTGATTGGCTCGGCCGCTAGTGCCTCGGAGCTGGTAGCGCAGGCCCGGCGGTTACGGCCCGGGTTGGTTATTGCGAGCGAAAACCAATTAGCGGGCCTCGAACGACTGAATCGGCAGTACCCGGTTCCGGTGCTCCTCTACAGTTCCTCGATGGCCGGTTCGGTGGTGCCCCGGGAATTGGCGCAGTGGGGCGTGGCCGATTACCTACCGTCTATTCCGAGCAAGGACCATCCGGATTTTGCCCGTTGCCGACAGTTGGTAATAGCCAAAATCCGGACTATTTGCCAGCAGCCTGCTCAAGCGGCGCTAGTCAAACGCCAGATAATTGCCATACCGCCAAGCGGAGTAGCCGTTATCGGCGGCTCTACCGGAGGTGCTCAGGCCGTTGAAACCCTCGTGCGGGCCCTGCCGGCTTCTCTTACCAGTGCCGTATTGGTAGCCATTCACTTGCCCGCTCATTTTACCGAGTCCTTCGTCAACCGCCTGCGTCGGGCTACGTCGTTACCGGTGGTAGTGGGCAAGCCCGGGACTACTTTGGAGGCCGGCAAAATCATCGTGGCGCCCGGCGGGCAAAACATGGTGGTCCGGTCTCTGGTACGAGGCCCGTGGCAGTCGTGGCATACCGACACGACCACCGAAGCCAGCCCCATACCCGATGAGCCTTCCGTGGACCTGCTGATGCAGTCGGTAGCGCACACCGTAGGACGCAACGTGCTAGGTGTGGTTCTTACCGGTCTGGGGCGCGACGGGACTCAAGGTGCCCAGAGCATCCGCCAGCACGGCGGGATGGTCATTGCTCAGGACGAGGCTTCCTCGGCTGTGTTTGGCATGCCCAAATCCGTTATTCAGACCGGCGCCGCTAACATCGTCGCGCCTTTGCACGACATTGCCGGCTATGTTAGCCGCCTGGCTACCCAGTTGCGCATCAACCGGGCTTCTTCTTTCTCCTCATCCACGCAGCTCGCTACTCGATGAAATCAAGGGAAGAGGAATACCGGGAAATTTTCATGGCTGAGGCGCTCGAGTATTACGATGCGATGAGCCGCCACATCAGCGAGCTGGAGAAAGACCCAGCCGACGAAAAAGCGCTGAACGAGCTATTCCGGTTGATGCACAATCTCAAGGCCAATGCCCGGGCCATGGGATTCAACGACATTGGGGAGGTGGCTCACCGGATGGAAACCATCTTTGGGCTGATTCGCAGCAAGGAGCGCACATTTTCGGGATCTTTGGTACCTGTGCTGTTTACCGGCGTAGATACCATCGGCAGCATGATTCGCGGCGTAGATCAGGACGCGCCGGTAGCCAACCCGGAACAGTTGCTGCGCAACCTGGATTTGCTGGTAGAAGGTCAGGAGCCGGTGCTGGAGGAAGATGCCGACAAGAATGCCGACGAGGATGCCTCGCGGAAGCTGGAACTGTCGGATCTGGTGTACATCCAGATCAAGAAGCTGGACCACTTACTCAACTTAGTAGGCGAGCTGATTATTGACCGGGACCGGATTCTGACCCTAAGTCAGGAAATTGGCAACTCGGCGCTGCAGGCGGCGGCTTCGCACCTGTTCCGCATTGCCGACGACCTGCAATACAGTGTGATGGACGCGCGCCTGGTAAACGTGGGCTCGTTGTTCAATAAATTCCCCCGGGTGGTGCGCGACGTGGCCGTGGCCGAAAAGAAGGAAGTGGAGCTCACCATCAATGGGCAAGACATCCAGATTGACCGTAACATTCTGCAGATCATCACCGATGCGCTGCTGCACTTGGTGCGCAATGCCATTGGCCACGGGCTGGAAACGCCCGAGGAGCGGCGCCGGGCCGGTAAAGCCGAGCAGGGCAGCCTGACGCTGTCGGCGCAGACAGAGCGGGACGACGTGCTGATTCAGGTAATCGATGACGGCAAGGGCATTGACGTGGAGCAGGTACGCCGCAAGGCCGTGGAGCGCGGACTGGTTTCGGCCGAGGTTTCCCGGTCCCTGGATGCTCATGCCGTGCGGGCCTTCCTGTTTGAGCCCGGCTTTTCGATGGCCAAGGAAGTAACCGACATTTCTGGCCGCGGCGTAGGCCTCGACGTAGTAAAGCTGGCCATCGACTCGCTCGGCGGGCAGCTGCGCGTCGACTCGGTGCTGGGGCAGGGGACCACCTTTACCCTGGTCCTACCCACCTCGATTGCCGTGAAAGGCGCCCTGCTATTTGAGCTGGAAGAGCGCAGTTATGCCATTCCGCTGATGCACACTGACTCCGTCGTGTCGCTGCAACCCACGCAGTTACACGTGGTAGGCGGCATCCTGATGGCACGTTTGCTCGGGGAAAATATTCCCGTTGTAGATTTGCGCAAGCTCCTCCATAACAATGATGGTCCGTTGCAGCCAGCTGTGAAATCGGAACTGGCTGGCCGACAGGATATTATCATTGTTAACTACAATAACCGTAAGCTTGGCTTAATCGTGGACCGTTTCCTACGTCAGCAGGATATTGTCATCAAGCCAATGAGTAAACCACTGGACATGATTGATTTATTCGGGGGCGTTACGCTTCTGGGGAGCGGTCAGGTTTGTCTAGTAATTGATGTGCCGGCGCTGACTCGACTTTTTCTAGCCAAGCGACCGTAATCAACGTAATGCGAAATTCGGGTTTTCCGGCAACGGCAGCCCCTTCATTTGACCCACTCCTATGGATTTGCACATGACGGAACTAGAGCGTGATATTATCCGCGAGATTCTGAACATCGGGTTGGCCCGGGCGGCTGATTCCTTTGCAGTAATCGCGCAGGAAAAGGTGCTGCTGGAAGTTCCGAATCTGGACATTATGCCCGGGAGCAACATCCTGGATAAAGTGCACGAGTTTGAGGGCACTCACGCCATCATTCAATCCGATATTCGGGGCGAGTTCAATGGCACCACGCTGATGTTTTTCTCCGGCCAGCACGTGCAGCGCCTCTCGCGGGTATGCTTGCGCATGTCGGTGCCCGACTCGATTCAGATTGATGAGATGCAGGAGTCGCTGCTGCTGGAAATCAGCAACATCATCACCGGTGCTTTGGTCACGCAATTGGCCAACATTCTCAAGGCCAAGATTTACGGTGCGCCGCCCAAAGCACCCAAAGGCAACATTGCCAGCTCATTAACCAGCCTGATTGCGAGTCAGCCCAAAGTACAGCCGCTGATTTTCTCGGTCATTACCCAGTTCTCCGACAAAGAAAACTCGGTGGAACTGCCCCTGATGCTGTTTTTCGACCGGAACACCTTCGAAAAGATTCTGGACATTATCCGGACGTATGACTTTTTAGGTGGCCAGGAAAGCAACCCGATAGGGTAATTTCAACCGCTCCGCTTGTGGCTGTCCTATCCGACGCGCGCCGAGTCTGCCTTTCCGGCCGGCCGGCCAGCATCAGATAGGACAGCCGCGTTTCGTGCCTGCTGCACTTACCACCCATACTTCACGCTTTTTATTTTTGCTTATGTCTCAGTCAGCTGCTTCCAGCCTGGAAAAAAAACTAGCCTCCTTCGACCCCAATGCCCTGGGAGACAGTGCCGGCGGCCTCTATGGTCTGCCCTTCACCGTCGACGAAGCGCAGGTGGTAGTAGTACCCGTGCCGTGGGAAGTAACCGTTTCGTACCGGGGCGGTACTGCCCAGGGCCCCGAGGCTATCCGGGAAGCCTCGTTGCAGGTCGACCTGTACGAACCCGATATTCCCGAAGCTTGGCGCATGGGCCTGGCTATGGAGGACGAAGATGAAAAAGTGGCCGAGGAAAGCCGCAACCTGCGCACCTTGGCCGCCGACTACATTGGCTGGCTCGAAGCCGGTCAGCCAGCCGACAAGGCCCAGAACTTTGCTACGGTGCCAGCCCAGGTGACCGAGCGGGGCAAAGTACTGCTGGATTACCTTAAGCAGAAAACCGGGGCCTACCTCGACGCGGGCAAAGGGGTGGTACTACTCGGTGGTGACCATAGCACGCCGCTGGGCTATATGCACGCCCTGGCCGAGCGGCACCAGGAGTTTGGCATTCTGCAGATTGACGCCCACTGCGACCTGCGTCCCGCCTACGAGGGTTTCCAGTACTCGCACGCCTCCATCATGTACAACGCCCTGCAACTGCCCCAGGTCAAGAAACTGGTGCAGGTTGGCATTCGCGACCTGTGCCAGCAGGAAGCCGAGCTGGTCGAGCATTCGGGGGGCGCGTGGTGATGTTCCATAACCGGTTTTTGTCGAATGAGAAGTTTGCCAAGAAATCGTGGAAGAAGGTGTGCGGTAAAATCATTGCCCAACTGCCGCCCAAGGTGTATCTGAGCTTCGATATTGACGGCCTGGACCCCAAGCTCTGCCCCGGTACCGGTACGCCCGTGCCTGGCGGCCTGGAGTTTGAGGAAGCCCTGTACCTGATTCGCGCCGTCGTGGAGTCGGGGCGGGAAATTATCGGCTGCGACCTGAACGAGGTAGCGCCCGGGGACACCGAGTGGAATGCTATTGTGGGTGCCCGCCTGCTATTTCAGATGGCGCACTGGATGGGCGTTTCTCAAGGACGCATCAAGGCCCGGATTTCGGAGAAGTAGGCCGGAGCCAACGGAGTGCCCTTTTTTTCGTAAGGTTGTGGGTTCCTAGCGGAGCTTCTTTCCCTTCCATTCCTCATCCCAACCACACGCCACATGGGTTTTCTCCTCAAATTGCTGCTGACTGCCATTATCACCTACGTTCTGGCCCGCTTTCTGCCCGGGGCGCACCTGGGGGGCTTTACCGACGCCATTTTGCTGGTAATCGTGCTGGCTATTCTGAACGCAGTGCTCAAGCCGATTCTGAAGATTCTCGGCTTCCCGATTACCGTGCTTACTCTGGGCCTGTTCCTGCTGGTGATTAATGCCGTAATCGTACTACTGGCCGATTGGCTGCTGGCTGGCTTTAAGCTGGACGGCTTTATCTCAGCCCTGATCTTCAGCGTTGCCCTGTCCCTGGTGACTTCCGTGGTAGACATGGTTATTGACTAGGCATTCTGACTTACAACAAAAAAGCCCGGTCACAGAACCGGGCTTTTTTGTTGTGGTTGTGGTAGACTTAAGCTTTTTCGGGCAGTACTCGCGTGCGGCGGCGGCGCCACGTGCGGATACCCCAGTAGGCCGCAGCTCCTACCACTACCAATGGCCAGATGGTCACCAAACCCAGC
The DNA here is from genome assembly GCF_022919135.1 of Hymenobacter cellulosivorans. Lineage (NCBI taxonomy): Bacteria > Pseudomonadati > Bacteroidota > Cytophagia > Cytophagales > Hymenobacteraceae > Hymenobacter > Hymenobacter cellulosivorans. The sequence continues at coordinate 3,795,951 of NZ_CP095049.1, forward strand.
ACAAGGTCGGTGCAGAGCGTCCAGCCAGAATAAAACGACTCTACCAAACGGCTGCCAAAGGATAGAACCGGCGCATCGGGTGTCGACAGGGCAATTGGCTGGAAGTAGGTAAGGGTGATAGTGGAATAGCCAACCTGGTCGTCGAGGGTTTTGAGCCGGCTTTCCGTAGCCTCAATGTCTCCGCGAACCTCGCCAAGTTTCTCCTCTATTTCGAGAATGTCAGCTACCTTTTTGGCCTGGCTCAGCAAGGCTACATAGCGCTGCTCTACGGCGCGCTTGGTACGTAGCCGAGCCGCAATATCGGCGTGCTCAGCTGTTACATCGTCACTGCCCAGGGTCTTCGACTCCAGAGCCCCCAGCCCATTCAGATGGTTGAGCAAGTCCTGAAAGCGGGCGGGCAACACCCGAATGGTCATCTGATGCTCCCATTGGCCGTCTTCCCGCTTCTCGGAGGCATCCGAAACGTAGGCGCCAAAGGCGCGGATGAGGCTGTCCATGCGCGCGTTGGCCTGGGGCAGGCTTGCCACTTTCACCCGCACGTCGGCATGGTAGATAATCTTGCGCGTAGCTGCCGGCGCGACAGAGGGTGAAGCTGTTTCCCCAGCATCGGGAGCACCGGGAGCTTCGGGAGCTGGGGGCGGTAATTCCATGGCGTTCAGGGCTGGTGGTGTCTGCTTAGCCGTTTCGGGGCTTTGTTGGCTGCAGGCCATAGCCAGCAGAAGGATAGGTAAACTCCACACGCGTAATTTCATAGAAGAAAGGAGTAAAGTGACTAAAGCCAACCACGTTTTTCCTTAATCAACTCAGGTGTAACGGGTAACCCACGCGGTGTGGTATAAGCCAAAAAAGCCCGATCTGGAAGTCAGACCGGGCTTTTAAATTTTAAGGCTTCTATAAAAACCTAGCGGGCGAATTAGAGCCGCCGAATCTGTGCGCCCAAGGCATTCAGGCGCTTGTCGATGAATTGGTAGCCCCGGTCAATCTGCTCTACGTTGTCAATGACGCTGCGGCCATCAGCCGAGAGGGCCGCAATGAGTAAGGCCACGCCGGCCCGGATGTCGGGCGAGGTCATGCTGATGCCGCGCAGGGCGTTGCGCTTGTCGAGGCCAATGACGATGGCGCGGTGCGGGTCACAGAGCGTAATCTGGGCGCCCATGTCGATGAGCTTGTCCACGAAGAACAGGCGCGACTCGAACATCTTCTGGTGAATCAGTACGGTGCCTTTGGCCTGGATGGCTACTACCAGCACAATGCTGAGCAGGTCGGGAGTGAGGCCGGGCCAGGTGTGGTCCGATACAGTCAGGATGCTGCCGTCGAGGTAGGTGGCAATTTCGTAATGGTCCTGGGCCGGTACGTAGATATCGTCGCCCCGCACTTCGAGCTGAATGCCCAGTTTGCGGAAGGTGTCGGGGATGATGCCCAGCTCGGGTACCTGGCAGTCCTTGATGGTGATTTCGGAGCCCGTCATGGCGGCTAGGCCGATAAATGAGCCGATTTCAATCATGTCGGGCAGCATGCGGTGCTCAGTACCGCCCAGGCTTTCCACCCCTTCGATAGTCAGCAGGTTGGAGCCGATGCCATTAATTTTGGCGCCCATGCGCACCAGCATTTTGCACAGCTGCTGCAAGTACGGCTCACAGGCAGCGTTGTAAATGGTAGTAGTACCCTGAGCCAGAACGGCAGCCATGACGATGTTAGCCGTACCCGTTACCGAAGCTTCATCGAGCAGCATGTAGGTGCCGCGCAGACCGTTCTCGGCCTTGATACGGTAGAAATCGGTGCCTTCAAGGGTGAGCTTGCCGCCCAATTTTTCCAAACCCAAAAAGTGGGTGTCCATGGGCCGCCGGCCAATCTTGTCGCCACCGGGCTTGGGTAGCTGGCACTTGCCGAAGCGGGCCAGCATGGGGCCCAGAATCATCACGGAGCCGCGCAAAGCCCGGCCCTGGGCCACGAACTGCTCGGAGTCAAGGTAGTCCAGGTTCACAGCGTCGGCCTGGAAGCGGTAGGTGTCGGAGGCAAGCTTCCCAACCTTGACGCCCATGTCGCGGAGCAGCTCGATGAGCTTGTTCACGTCGCGGATGTCGGGAATGTTGCTGATGGTGACGGGCTCGGAGGTGAGCAAAACCGCACACAGGATTTGAAGGGCTTCGTTTTTAGCGCCCTGAGGCACAATTTCACCCTTCAGCGGATGGCCGCCGATTACTTCAAATGAAGCCATGTACTAATTGGTTATTCGTTGTCCGTTGGTAGGTCTGTGGGCATAGGCTCAGTTGCTCGTTGACAAGTGCAGATTGTCCGTTATCAGGGATGATATCGCCTGATAACGGACAACGCACAACGAACAACTAAAAACTTACTGGGGTGGCTGCTGAGGTTCCTGGCGGCCTTTTTTGCCGCCGCGCCGCTGCTTGTCCCGGCGGTTGTTGTTGCCGCCCCGGCGGCCTTCCCGGTCGCCACGCTCCCCGCGTTCCGCCCGCTCGGCGCGGGGTTGGGGTACGATGAAGGGCGCTGGCCGGCCGCCAACAGGAGCAGCGGCGAAGTCGAACAGATTATTGGCATCCACCTGGGCCGGGTCCAGCTCCAGCTTGCCGCCCGACAGCTCTTTGAGGTGCTTGAGGATGGTTACATCCTTGGCGTTTTCCTTGCTGTAGGAGCGGTACAAGAACTTCATGGTGCGGCCGATGGTGATGGTGGCCTGCTCCCGTTCGGCGGCATCTTCCAGGGCCAGAGCCTGCTCAATCATCACTTCCACGCTGCGGCCGTAGGCCTTGAGCTTGGGCGACTTGATAGGATATGCCACGCGGGCGGGCTGCTTGGCCAGAATATCCAGGGCGTGCAGCGGGAAGGGACTGTCCACATCCAGCTCACCGTCGGTCATTTCGAAGACGTGGTTCCAGACTTTGGCCTGGGCGTCGGGCTGCTCGCGCAGGGTGGGGTTGAGACGGAAGATGAGCTGCACAATCTGCTGAGCCCGCTTGGTGCGCTCTTCCCGATCTTCAATCGTGCGCAGCTGCTGAATCAGCTCGTAGGTGCTCTGCCCGTATTCGCGCAGGAGCAGCTCATGTTTAAAAGGCGAAGGTAATGCCATTGGAAAAAGGCGTAGCCACTCTGAAAAGCAGCTGGTTAAGTCAAGAAGTAGGAGAGTGGGCTACACTCAAGAGGCTGATGTACAACGAGTAGCTAATCAGCAAACGGTGGCTAGCGGGTCAAGTTACGACCTTCACCCTAGCTCAGCACCCGCAATTTCGCAAAACTCAGCAATAACGTCTTCTCGCCGACTTCTTCGAACTCGATAATGGCCTTGGTGGAGCCTTGCTGGGCTTCGAGCTTGGTGACCTTGCCGAAACCAAACTTGGGATGCTCCACGCGCTGCCCGGTTTGCAGGTTGCTCGTATCACTAGGCTGGAAATCGGCCGGCGGGGTGTAGCCCTTGGCCACCGTCTTACGCGGGGCAGGGGGAATAAGGTTCGAGCGGCGCTCCACCACGTGGCCGAATGGCGACTCGCCCGGGCCGGCCGAGGAGAACTTGAAGTCGACGAACTGGGGGTCAATTTCGTCGAGGAAGCGGCTTTTCTCGCAGCTGCGCAGGTTGCCCCACTGGTAGCGGGACGTGGCGTAGCTCAGGGTCAGCTTCTTCTCAGCCCGGGTAATGGCCACGTAGAACAGGCGGCGCTCTTCCTCCAAATCGGCCCGGGAGGTAATCATCATCTGCGAGGGGAACAGGTTTTCCTCCATGCCCACGATGTAGACGTTGCGGAACTCCAGACCCTTGGCCGAGTGAATGGTCATCATCGTGACGGCCTCGCCTTCGTCCTTAGCGTCCTTGGTGTCGGCGTCGGTGACGAGGGCAATGTCCTGCAGGAAGGAAGCCAACGATTTGTCTTCGCGCTCCGGGTCCTCGGTGTAGGCTTTCACGCCGTTCAGGAGTTCCTGGATGTTCTCGTAGCGGCTCAGGCCCTCGATGCTCTTGTCGGCATAGAGCTCCTCAATCATGCCCGAGTTCTTGGCAATGAACTTGGCCGCCTCGAAGGCGTCTTCCTTGCCGGCCAGCACCGCGTAGCTTTTGATCTGCTCGGCGAAGGTTTCAATCGGGTTGGCAATGCGGGCCGTGAGGAAGGAGTTGGCGTTGCTGACCACTTCCCACAGGGAGTGGTTGCTGGCCTCGGCCGTGTTAATCAGCTTGCTGATGGTCGTGTCGCCGATGCCGCGCTTGGGGTAGTTGATAACCCGGCGCAGGGCCTGCTCGTCGTTGTGGTTCACCGTCAGGCGCAGGTAGGCCACCAGGTCCTTGATTTCCTTGCGCTGGTAGAAGCTCAGACCGCCCACAATCTTGTACTTGATGTTGAGCTTGCGCAGGGCTTCTTCCATGGCCCGGCTCTGGGCGTTGGTGCGGTAGAGGATGGCGAAGTCATCATACGACAGATGCTGGTTCATCTTGTCCTCGTAGATGCTGTTGGCCACCAGCTTGCCTTCCTCGTTGTCCGAGGCAGCTTTGATAACCTCAATCAGGGTACCTTCCTCGTTTTCCGAGAAAACGTCCTTGCGCAGCTGGGCCTTGTTGTTCTTGATGACCGAGTTGGCGGCCTTCACAATGTTCTTCGTGGAGCGGTAGTTCTGCTCCAGCTTAAACACCTGCAACTCGGGGTAATCCTTTTCGAAGTTGAGAATGTTGGTAATGTCGGCCCCGCGGAAGGCGTAGATACTCTGGGCGTCGTCGCCGACGACGCAGATATTCCGCTCCTTGGCCGAGAGCTTGCGCGTTATTAGGTACTGGGAGTAGTTCGTGTCCTGATACTCGTCGACCATCACGTACTTGAAGATGTTCTGGTACTTGTTCAGCACGTCGGGGTGGTCCTTGAAGAGCACGTTCGTGTTGAAGAGCAGATCATCAAAGTCCATGGCGCCGGCCTTGAAGCAGCGGGCGTGGTACTGCTGGTAGATAGCGCCAATTTTGGGGCGCAGGGCCGCGTCGTCGTCCTGGCGGATGACGGGGTCCTGCAGGTACTGCTGTACCGAAATCAGCTTGTTCTTGGCCGCCGAAATCCGGCCCAGCACCATGCTCGGCTTGTAGAGCTTGTCGTCCAGGTCCATTTCCTTGACGATCTGCGTAATCAGCGTCTTGGAGTCCTGGGTGTCGTAGATGGTAAAGTGGCGGGGGAAGCCGATTTTGTCGGCCTCGGAGCGCAGAATTTTGGCAAACACCGAGTGGAAGGTGCCCATCCAGACGTTCTTGGCCTCGGGGCCCACTACCTTTTCGATACGGGCGCGCATTTCCTTGGCGGCCTTGTTGGTAAAGGTCAGGGCCAGGATGTTGAACGGGTCGACGCCCTGCTCAAGCAGGTTGGCAATGCGGTAGGTCAGCACCCGGGTTTTGCCCGAGCCGGCACCGGCGATAATCATGCAGGGGCCGTCGATTTGCAGCACCGCGGCGGCCTGCGAGGGGTTCAGGAGTTTGTTGTAATCTAATGCCATTCGTCAAGTAAATCAGCGCCTCGGCTAAGGGGCAAAGGTAGGGCTTTGCCTGCGGAGTTGCAGCCTTCGAACTATAGTTTCAGTTCGGGTTTGAACTGCTTCTCAACGCCGGGTGTATCTTTGCAGTTCGCTTCTTTGCAATTCCATGATTATCATTCAGAATACGGTCATTTCCGACGACGTGCGCGACAATTTCTTTGTCTGCAACCTGGAAGCCTGCAAGGGCGCCTGCTGCGTAGAAGGTGACCTTGGTGCCCCGTTGGAGGCCCATGAGCTGCAGATTCTGCAGGACGAGTACCACAAGATTAAACCCTTCCTCACCGAGGCCGGGCAGCAGGCCATCGAACAACAGGGCCTGTATATCAAAGACTGGGAGGGTGACTACAGCACCACGACCATCAACGACCGGGAGTGCGCCTACGCCCTGTACGACGAGCGGGGCATCCTCAAGTGCGGCATCGAGCAGGCCTATCTGGCGGGCGTGACGACCTTCAAAAAGCCTATCAGCTGCCACCTCTACCCGATCCGCATTACCAAGTACGAGGACTTTGAGGCCCTGAACTACGACCGGTGGAACATCTGCAACCCGGCCTGCAGCTTCGGTGCCAGCCTCGGAGTGCGCATCTACCAGTTCCTCAAAGAGCCCCTGGTGCGCAAGTATGGGGAGGAATGGTACGAGGAGTTGGTTACTGAGATTGAAACCAACAGCCCGCCGATCAACGCGTAAGCCACAAAAAAGGCCGACTCCAGAGTCGGCCTTTTTTGTGGTCTAGTTGCCGGCTTATAGGCATACCAGCGGACTATTGCCTATGCTATAGGGTTCGAGGCTACGGTAGCAGTGGCACCTTTGGGGTCGGCGCCGTAAGCGTTTGGTCCCTTCTCGCCTTCGGTGCAGGCCAGGATGATATTGTAGATGGGGATCAGAAGATACCAGCCGCTTTTGCCCACATCGTGCATACGGCGCACTGCTACTGCAATGCCGGGTATGAGCACGGCTAGGGAGAAGAGGCTGGCCAGCCAGGGCATCTTCAGCATGCCCGCCACGAAGCCCAGCACGAAGGAGACGATGATGTTGAAAAGCATAAAGTACCAGTACTCGGCGCGGCGGGCACGGCCATTGAAGTCGGCGTAATGGTTTTTGAGGGCGTTGATAAAGTAGTGCATATTGTGAGAAAGGAGTGAAAGGTGTGGTCGAGTTTACGGGCCTTGGGCCAGTTTAGTTTATTAATTATATATTCATATACATGCCAGCTAAAAAAGCTACCTGCCGAGCCGGTGTTTTTGGCGCCCGCAAGGGTGGTTTGCGACAAAATCGTTAGGCGCTGTAAATCAAGGACTCGGCGGAGTTGCGGGGCCGGATCTGGAATGATAAGTTGCGGCTTCCTCGCCTTAAAAACAGACCCCATGGAAGACCAGCAACGCAAAGCCGCCCCAACCTCTACTGCCGACTCTACCCCGAAAGTGACCGGTATCGGCGGGATCTTCTTTTTCTCCGACAACCCCCAGCAAACCCGGGACTGGTATGCCCTCAACCTAGGCCTGGAAGTCAACGAGTGGGGCTCGACCTTCGAGTTCCGCAACGTGGACCGGCCCGAGGAAGTGCACGCGCTGCAATGGAGCCCTTTTCAGACCGGCACCAACTATTTCGCGCCTTCCCACAAGGAGTTCATGATTAACTACCGGGTACAGAACATCGAGGGGCTAGTGAACAGGCTGCGAGAGAATGGGGTGACCATCCTCGACGACGTTGCCAGCTCCGACTACGGCAAATTCGTGCACGTCCTAGACGCGGATGGCAACAAGATTGAGCTCTGGGAGCCCCGCTAGGCGGGACTGGTGGTAACTTGGGGGCCTGACCCCACCCGATAATGGAAGAAATGTATGTGAGCCGGGAGCTGCCGGCGACCCAGATTCAGGCGTTTTTGCAATCGGTGCTGCCGGGGCTGACGGTGTTTCCCTGGGCGTTGCTGCTGGGGGAGGAGGAGCCAATGGAGTTTGATTCGAGCAATCCGGCTCATATTTTCTTCGAAACGCTGCCGTCGGAGGTGCCGGAGTTTGCCTGGCACCTGGCCATTTACCGTACGCCCGCGGGCGAGGACGAGGAAGCCCGGGCACTGTGGCTGGGCCGGCAGCTTTCGGCCGGCTTCGGGGTAGATGTGCTGGTGCCCTTTACCCACCCGCAGCAGCCCCACAACCCATTTTATAACATCGTATTCCGGCAGGGCGGAAGCTACCTGGCCGACGACAGCGAAACCGAGTTTGGGGAGCCCGACGCGAAGCCCGTGCGCATTTTGGGACCGTATGTGTTGCCCGTCGTTGCGTTTGATGCACTCGGCCAGCGCGTGGAGAACTTATAAGGCGGGAAGAACGCGGCGCGAGGGCCTGGGCTGCTACTGTGCAGAAACAGGGAAAACTAGAAAGGAAAAGGCCCGACTACCAGTCGGGCCTTTTAGGTGAGCTACTGACGTTATTCCTGCTCTACCTCCGTACCAATGGGAGGCAAGTTGTCAGGATCATATCTAGGGCGTCTTAAGTCAGGTGCTGCCATATAAGCGAAATAGAAAATAAAGGGAATATATAAGGTGGGGATGAATGCCAGGAACAGGTTTCTCTGCATAGTGCGAAATTCTCCTTTCGGCAGAATAAACAGGATTAAGAGCCCTGCTAAAGGACCCCAAAAGGCTAGCCTATCCACCTGGTATTCTTCTTGGTAAATGGGAGTGCAATACGGTAGAACGTCATTTATGCCGGCCATCATACTCCTCCCATCATGGTGCTCAAAGTCTGCAATAGTTAATGTCCCTTTCCGGGTTGGGACTCTGTCGGTAGCGGTCAGATATACCAGAAGGAAGACTAGCGGCCAGTAGAAAATCCACTTGACGGCCGGGCTCCGGCGGTAGTGCCAGGCAAATGAACAAAGCACAGTGAGGGGGACCAGGAACAGGAACATGGCAAGCGGTGAGGTGAATTCAAATGTAGCCAGCCGTTTGGCAAGAGGGGCAACTACCCAAAAGGGCCGACTAGCAGTAGTCGGCCCTTTGGCATTCACCTCACTTGTTCAACTGGTTACTGCCAGGTTTCGGTGCGGGTCTGGGTGGTGCCGCTGGGGGTGAAGCTGCGGTTGGTGCCGCCTTCATAGAGCACGTTGCCGGCCGCGTCCTTGCGGATGTACTTGTACTGCACGCTCGTGCCGCTAGTCAGGTTGATGGTGCCTTTCCAGACGGGGTAGGTAGCGCCGCTGAGCTTGATGGCGTTGGCCGTGTTCCAGGCGCCAAGCTGGGCGGTGCTGCCCAGCACGTACACATCCTGGCCGGTGGTGGTGCCGCTGTAGGTCACGTTGAACGACACAGCCGTGGTGCCCGTGGTGGGCGGGGGCGTGGTGGTGCCGGTGCTGGGCACCCACACTGAGTAGCTGCGGGCATTGACGGGGAAGGTACCGGTGCCGGCCGAGTTGGTGGTGACGGTGGCCGTGCTGTTGCCGGTCTTGTCGGTAAGGGTTACGCTCTTGAAGGGCGTGGTAATGGTTTTGGAGCGGCCCGAGCTGCCGTCGTTGAGCATGACCAGCAGGCCGGGGTGGGAGGCGTCACCGGCCCGGGAGTAGGCGTACACGTCGGCGTCGTTGATGGAGGTGTACTCATTGGCCGCCCCGTAGGCGTTGGCCCGGCGGATTTCGATGAGCTTCTTGATCTGGCCACCCAGGCCGTAGTTGTAGTAGTCTTTGTAGAACACGCAAGGGTAGCCCTTCTCCCGGGTCAGGATGTAGGCGTAGGCCAGCATCTTGAGGTTGGTGACGGGCGAATACAGTGCGCCGGGGTGGTCGGTGTCGTGGTTGTCGACGAAGGACACGGACAGGGCCCCGTTGGCTTCGGTGAAGCCCGCGAATTGCAGCCCGCGCATATCCCAGCTGCCGTTGCCGTTGCTCATGTCCTGGAAGGTGTAGTGCAGGGGCACGTCGAAGAGGCTGGTACGGCCCCCGGTGGCGGCGGCGTAGTTGTTCAGGTCCGTGAGGTTACGGAACCAGGCCTCACTAACGGCAAAGCGGCTGCCCTTCACTGCGTCGAGCCAGCGGTTCACGTAGGCCGTCTGGATGTGCTTGGTGGCGTCGAGGCGGTACCCGTCGAGGCTGAGCTTGGTGGTAATCCAGTTGCCCCAGGTAATGGTTTCGTTGGCGTTATTGGTATCGGCATAACGGATTTCTGAGCCCAGCAGGTTGTCGTAGGCGTCACCGTTGGCGTAGGGCTGGAAGTCATACGAGGCCCACTGGTACCAGCCGTTGTTGGGAGCTTGCTGGGTGGCCGAGAAGTTGTACCAGTGCCACTTGTAGGAGCTGTAGGTGTTGTTGCGGCCGGGGTAAGTAAAGCTGGTGTAGACGTTGTACTGGTTGTTGGCCAGCTCCTGGTTGTCGGCGAAGGTAAGGTGGTTCATCACCATGTCCTCGTATACCTGAATGCCCTGGTTGTGCAGCGACGTAATAGCGCCCTGCAGCTGGCTAATCGTGCCGTAGCGGGTAGCTACGGTGCCTTTCTGGTTGAACTCGCCCAGGTCGTAACGGTCATATACGCCGTAGCCTACGTCGGTGGCGCTGCCGCCCTTGTAGGCTGGGGGCAGCCAAAGGGCCGTGATGCCGGCCGCCTTTAGCTCCGCGGCCTTGCTGCCCAGGTTTTGCCACCACGTGCCGGCCGGGTTGCTCTGGGGTACGTCCCAGTAAAACGCCTGCATCATCACGCCGTTGACGGCTACGGCGTCGTTGGTAGTAGCCGCCGCGACGGGCGACGAAGTGGTGCCGGGCTGCACGCCATCCTTGGAACAGGACGGCAAGAGCAAGCCTGCGGCAAGCAGACCCGAAAGGGCCGCTGCGGAAAGTTTGTTCATACTGTGGGAGTTTTGGTTAGGGCAGAAGTATAGGGCAAGTATAAAGTAATATTCTATAAATGATGCTACATAATTTCGGTATTGTTAATGAAAAGTCATTTTCGTTGGTATTTTTGTAATCTATAGCTGAATAGGTAGTTAAGTGTCTGTTTGCGAGATATTAATCGTAATAAATTACGCAAGAAATGACAGTTGCTAAATGGGTTTAGTATAACTCTGAGAATAGCCAAAAAGGACTTAAAAAGTTTGGATTAGATTCCGGGCGCCCAAGAAACCCCGCTTACTCTGGATGAAGTAGGCAGGAAAAAAAGGGACGCTGTTGCTGCCACTTACCGGAATGAAGTCAGGACGGGCCCTAAATGAGAGGTCTGAATCCGGTCAATTGCTTCTCGCTGTGACACCTTATAGCGAGGATACAGAATCCAGTAGCGGGAACTGTCGCGGCTATCCTGACCAAATAGAAAGGTATCAGGCCTGCCGCCATCCTGAAAAATAACGGTAGTCAAACATTCAGGGAGAAAGGTGCTGCGGCCGTCAACCCTGTCCACCGTACGCTGTAAATCGGCGAAAAAGGCGCCGGGCATTGTAGTTAACTTATCATTTATCACTACCTGGCGGGTAGTGGCTGCAGTAGCTTTCGCATGCTTTCTGAAACGGGACTGCAAATACCAATCGATAGATCCTCCGACCACGAATAGTATAATAAACCCGGTAGTACCGCTAACCCACAAAAACTTGAATATCGGATTCTTGAGGACATACCGGTTCTCCGGTTTGGCCATGCCGGCCTGAAATATGACGAAAGACACAATAACTGCTGCGCCAACAGTTAAGCCTAATGTGTTGTGAACAAAGCCGTAATAATCAATGAAGTCCATAAGCAAAATGCCCGTTTGAGCAAAGTCAAACGGGCATAAAGGATAAGAGGGCAAAGGGTCGGCGTCTTACAGCGTCGAGAAGTCAAAGGACGATTCCAGGAAGCCGGTGTTAAAGTTGCCGGCTTTGAAATCGGCGTTGTCCATCAGCGCGAGGTGGAAGGGAATCGTCGTTTTCACGCCTTCTACCACGAACTCCGACAACGCCCGCTTCATTTTCACGATGCACTCCTCGCGGGTCTGGGCTACGGTAATGAGCTTGGCAATCATCGAGTCGTAGTTCGACGGGATGGTGTAGCCCGCGTACACGTGGGTATCGACGCGCACACCGTGGCCGCCGGGAATGTGCAGCACGGTGATTTTGCCGGGGGAGGGGCGGAAGCCGTTTTTGGGGTCCTCGGCGTTGATGCGGCACTCCATAGCGTGCATCTTGGGGTAGTAGCTGTTGCCCGAAATCGGGACGCCGGCCGCCACCTTGATCTGCTCTTTGATCAGGTCGTAGTTGATGATTTCCTCGGTCACAGGGTGCTCCACCTGAATCCGGGTGTTCATCTCCATGAAGTAGAAGTCACGGTTGGCATCGACCAAGAATTCGATGGTGCCCACGCCTTCGTAGTTGATGGCCGCCGCGCCAGCAATGGCGGCTTTGCCCATCTTCTCGCGCAGCTCGTCGGTCATGAAGGGCGAAGGAGCTTCCTCAACTAGCTTCTGGTGGCGGCGCTGAATCGAGCAGTCACGCTCCGACAAGTGGCACACGTGGCCGTACTGGTCGCCGCAGATCTGAATTTCGATGTGGCGGGGCTCCACCACGAATTTCTCCAGGTAGATACCGTCGTTACCGAAGGCGGCTTTGGCCTCAGTACGGGCGTCATTCCAGCCTTTTTCCAGCTCCTCGTCGTTGTGGGCCACGCGCATCCCGCGGCCCCCGCCGCCGGCCGTCGCCTTGAGGATAACCGGGTACTTGATCTTGTGGGCAATCTTTAGCGCGTCCTGCAGAGAGTCAAGCAGGCCCACCGAGCCGGGAATGCAGGGCACGCCGGCTTTAATCATAGTGGCTTTGGCCGAGGCCTTGTCGCCCATCTGATTGATCATCTCGGGCGAGGCCCCGATGAATTTGATGTTGTTTTCCTGGCAGATGCGCGAGAATTCCGCGTTTTCCGACAAGAAGCCGTAGCCGGGATGAATGGCGTCGGCGTTGGTGATTTCGGCGGCGGCAATCAGCGTCGGGATGTTCAGGTACGACTGGGCGCTGCTGGGCGGGCCGATGCACACGGCCTCGTCGGCGAAACGTACGTGCAGGCTTTCCTTGTCGGCAGTAGAGTAAACGGCCACCGTCTTGATGCCCATTTCCTTGCAGGTGCGAATAATGCGCAACGCAATTTCGCCCCGGTTGGCAATCAGTATTTTCTTAAACACAGCTCTAGGGTGGATGGAAGAACCAAGAGCTTAGAACTTAGACTTTAGACGGTGTTTCCGTGGTTTGGTCTCAGCTCTAAGCTCTTGGTTCTTAGTTCTCAAATTACATCGGCTCGATCAGGAACAGGGGCTGGTCGTACTCGACCGGCGTGGCGTTTTCCACCAGCGCCTTCACGATGCGGCCCGAAGCTTCGGCTTCAATCTCGTTGAAGAGCTTCATGGCTTCGATGATGCAAATAACCTGGCCTTTCTCCACCACGTCGCCTACGTTCACGAAAGCCGGCGACTCGGGGCTGCTGCTGCGGTAGAACGTGCCAATCATCGGGGCTTTCAGCGGCTGATGGTTGCTGCTGGCCGCGGCCGGGGCAGCTGCGGGAGCAGCGGCTGGCGCAGCTGCGGCAGGAGCAGCTACGGGGGCGGGGGTTGCCTGTGGAGCGGCAGCCGGAGCGGCGGCTACGTGGCTGCTCACTACTTTCGTGTTGGGCTCGCGCTGCACCGAGATTTTAAATTCCTCGGTTTCGATGTTGACTTTGTTCAACCCTGATTTGGCGATAAAATCAATCAGGTCCTGGAGTTCTTTGGCTTTCATGGCGGCTTCGGTGGGGTGTTTCGGCTGCTTATTTGACTCTTTCGACATAGGAGTAGTCGCGGGTGTCGACGCGGATTTTGGTGTCTTGCTCAATGAACAGCGGCACCTGAATGCGGGCCCCGGTTTCCACGGTGGCGGGCTTCAGCGTGTTGGTAGCGGTGTCGCCGCGCAGGCCGGGCTCGGTGTAGGTCACCATCAGCTCCACGGTGGTGGGCAGTTCGGCCGTCAGGGGCTGCTCGGTTTCGGCATGAAACAGGATGGTTGCTTCCTGACCTTCCTTCATCAGGTCGGCGAAGGGCACCATGGCTTCGGGCAGGGATACCTGCTCGAAGGTCGAGTTGTCCATGAACGTATAGCCGTAGTCGTCCTTATACAAGAACTGGTGCGGACGCTGCTCGACGCGGGCGGTGGTTACTTTCACGCCGGCGTTGAAGGTGTTGTCCAGCACTTTGCCGGTTTTGATGTTACGGAGCTTGGTGCGCACAAAGGCGGGACCTTTGCCCGGTTTCACGTGCTGGAATTCGGTAATGACGTAGAGGTCATTGTTGTACTCGAGTACCAGACCGTTGCGAAAATCTGCGGTAGTGGCCATGCTTGGGAATTTTGAAAGGAATATGCTGACAGGAAGAAGTTGGCTACGGAAACGGTCCAACTGCTCTACCTGCTTAAGTTTCAGGGTTTCAGATGCTGGGCGGAAACGCAACGTGCCGTCCCGGAGAGTGGCGGGGCGGCACGTTGGGAGTGCAAGTATAGGAGTTTTCCGCGTCCAGCCCGCTTATTTACGCTTGTTGCGGGTCAGGTTTGGGGTCGTAGGCCCATTTCAGGTAGATAGAGCCCCAGGTAAACCCGCCTCCAAAGGCGGCCAGCACCAGGTTGTCGCCCTTGTGGAGCTGCTGCTCGTAGTCGGCCAAACACAGCGGAATCGTGGCGTTGGTTGTGTTGCCGTAGCGGTGAATGTTGAGCATCACCTTTTCGGGCCCCACGCCCATGCGGTTGGCCGTCGCGTCGATGATGCGCTTATTGGCCTGGTGAGGCACCAGCCAGGCGACATCCTCTTTGCTGAGGTTGTTGCGCTCCATCACCTGGGCGGCTACGTCGGCCATATTGGTTACGGCAAACTTGAACACCGTAGCGCCTTCCTGGTAAATGAAATGCTCCCGATTGGCCACGGTTTCGGCCGACGGTGGGCGGCGCGAGCCTCCGGCTTTCTGGTAGAGGTAGTGCTCTCCCTTCCCGTCGGTGCGCAGCACCTGATCCAGAATACCGTAGCCGTCAGTGCTGGGTTCGAGCAGCACGGCCCCGGCCCCGTCGCCGAAGATGATGCAGTTCGACCGGTCAGTGTAGTCCACGATGCTCGACATCTTGTCGGCCCCTACCACGATGACCTTTTTGTACATGCCGCTTTGGATGAACTGCGCGCCGGTAGCCAGTGAAAACAGAAAGCCCGAGCAGGCGGCCTGCACGTCGTAGCTGAAGGCATTGATGGCCCCCACGCCGTGCGAAATAATGTTGCCCGTGGCTGGAAACACCATGTCGCCGGTGGTGGTGGCGCAAATGAGGAGGTCGATGTCCTCGGCGCGGGTACCCGTCTTGTCCAGCAACTGCTGCACTGCCTTGATGCCCATCACCGAAGTGCCCTGGTTCTCGCCCTTCAGAATTCGTCGTTCCTTGATGCCAGTGCGCGTCGTAATCCACTCGTCGGTGGTGTCTACCATCTTCTCGAGTTCTTGATTGGTCAACACGTAGTCGGGCACGTAAGAGCCAACTCCGGTTATGGCAGCAGTGATTTTCATTCGGGAAACGGGAAAAAATAGGCAAAAAAAGTCCGGCCTCAGCCGGACTTAGTCGCTAGGACTTGAAAGTGTCTTTTATCTGGTCGGCAATGCCGGATTTAGCCATTTGATAGCCCTGTAGGAGCATGTTGCAAATAGCTTCCGGCGTGCTCACGCCGTGCCCGATAATGGCGTTGTCATTGATGCCCAAGATCGGGCTGCCGCCAATGGCTTCGTAATTGAACTTGTCGAAGAAGGGGTCGTGCATCTGCTTTTCAGCCAAGATGTCGTACACCGATTCGGCCATTTTCAGCACCACGTTGCCCGTGTAGCCGTCGCAGACAATCACGTCGGCTTTGTCATTGAACAGGTCGCGGCCTTCGATGTTGCCGATAAAATGAATATGGGGGTTCACTTTCAACAACTGGTGCGCGGCCTGGGTAATCACGGTGCCTTTGCCTTCTTCCTCACCCAGGTTCATCAAGCCCACTTTGGGCTTGTCGATGCCGAGCACGTACTGGGCGTAGAGAGAGCCTAGCTCGCCGAACTGCTCCAGCATCTCGGGCTTACACTCGGCATTGGCGCCCACGTCGAGCAGGATGCCGAAGCCACCTTTGAGCTTGGGAACAAAGTTGGCAATGGCCGGGCGCATCACGCCCGAAACGGGCTTCACGCTGAACATCGCGCCAACGAGCATGGCACCCGTGTTGCCGGCGGAGCAGAAAGCTTCCACTTCACCGTTGTGCAACATCCGGTAGCCCACGGCTATACTGGAATCCTGCTTTTGCTGGTAGGCTTTGGCAGGGTGCTCACCCATCTCGATAATCTGCGAGGCAGCTACGAGAATCAGGCCGTCGGCCGCGGCCCCGTGCTGCTGGAGCAAGGGGCGCACGGCATCTTCCTGGCCAATGAGCACAATCTGAGCCGCGCCGGCAAGCTTTTGGGCTGCCAGCACGGCGCCGTCCACGGCAGCCTGGGGGGCGAAATCGCCTCCCATTGCGTCCAGGGCTATCTTCATGTACGAGGTGTCAAGGGGTAGGGAGTCGGGAAGGCGGGCCGGCCGCAGCCGGCGAAGCGGGCTTATTCTTCGTCGGAAGCAGGAGCCGCGGCAGCTACGGGAGCGTAGTCTTTGATAGCTACTTTACCGTGCAGGTACAGGTCGCCGTCTACCACGTACGCCTTGTGACGCAGGTGCAGCTCACCCGTGTTCTGGCAGATGGTAACTGCTTTGGGAGTCAGCTTGTCGTGGGTGCGACGCTTGTCGCGGCGGGTCGAGGATTGACGGCGCTTAGGATGTGCCATGGGTACAGGGAAGTATTAAAAGTTGAATTATTGAAATGAGAAATGCCAGGTAGCACTTAGTTGAGGTTGCGCAGGGCATCCCAACGGGGGTCGGTGCCTTCGTCGTCATCCTCAATGTCGCCGGGCTGGCGGGTGGTGAAGATGAGCTTAGTTTCGGCATCGGGATTTTCATCGGGCTCATTCTGGAAGCGCGGGTGCAGCTTCTTCATGGGAATAGCCAAGCCGATGTAGTCGAATAAGTGCTGGGCAATGGGCAAGGTCTGGGTTTCGGGCGTGATTTGCAGCACGTCGTCGTCGAGTTCCAGGGCCTGGTCGCCGAAGCGCACCCGCAGGGAGTGGCGCACGTCGATGGGCTGGTCGAACTCATCCAGGCTCCGGTCGCAGATCAGGCGCACGGTACCCACGATGTGAAAGTCCAGGGTGATAAGCAGATCCGTTTTGGTCAGATTCACGTCGGCGTGGAGCTGGCCTTCCTGGATCAGGTTCTGCTCGAACTGCTCAAAGAAAGCGTGGTCCAGCTCAAACGCGAAATGGTGCGTTTTGCTGGCCAGCTTGGCAATGTTCAAGTCGTATTTAGAGTCCTTTTTCACAGGATTATTTGTAGAAGGGGGCAAAAGTAGAAAGATTTCCCCGTTTTAGGAAGACGAGCAACGCTTGGGCGGTTGGTTCAGGCGTTCTTAAGAATGAAGTCGGACGGAATATTCAACCGCTCATACAGGCGCTTGGCCAAATCCAGCGTGACGCGGCGCTTGCCGCTCAGAATCTGGGAAAGGCGGCCGGCCGGCACTTCCAGAAGCTCGGCCAGCTCCTTTTGCTTGAGGCGCATCTGCTGCCGCTTCAGCTCAATCATCTCGGCCAGGGAAGTTGGCAGCGTCGGGATGGGTAGCAGCCCTAATTGGCCTTCATAAGCGTCCAGGGCTACAATCAACTCCCGAAACTCGGCTTCCAGCGCCGGGTTGCCTTCCACTCCCGCAGCCGCCAGCGCATCAAGTCGGCGTAGGGCCGTGCGGTAGTCAGCGGGGGTGTGAAGAGTCATGCGGAGACGTTGAGACAGAGTGGCGCGGGCAACAACTACCCGCTTAGGAGCTGCAAAGCTACAACAGAGTTTTGATCTGACAAATAAAATTTCGCTTTTGGAAAGAATCTATCCCAAAGCGAAATACTCTACTCCATCCGGCCACCCCGTGGCGCCGGACCCGGCACCAACGGCTTGAGGCCTGCATACTTCTGGCGCTGCCGGATCAGGTCGCAGGCCATATAGACGGCCTCGCGAAACGAGGTTTCATCGGCCTTGAACTGCCCGGCCAGGCCGTAGGCCGTGCCATGGTCGGGAGAAGTGCGAATGACCGACAGGCCGGCCGTGAAGTTGACGCCCCGCTCGAAGGCAATAGTTTTGAACGGAATCAGGCCCTGGTCGTGGTACAACGCCAGGGTCGCGTCGAAGGAGCGGTACTGGCTGGTGCCGAAGTAGCCGTCGGCGGGGAAGGGGCCATAGACGAGGTGGCCTTCGCTGAGCAACTGCTCAATAACGGGCGTTACTACGTCGGCTTCTTCCGAGCCCAGCAGACCCTTTTCGCCGGCGTGGGGGTTGAGGCCGAGCACCGCTACCCGGGGCTTATCGATGCCAAAATCTCCTTTCAATGATTTGAGCAAAATCCGCAGCTTGGTGGTCAGCAGCTCCTTGGTCAGGCGGCCAGGCACGTCTTTCAGGGCTATGTGGCCGGTGGCCGTGGCCACGCGCAGGTCTTCACTGGCCAGCAGCATCAGGCTTTCGGGAGCGTCGAAGAAGCTGGTCAGAAATTCGGTATGGCCGGGGTAGCGAAACTCGTCGGACTGGGTGTTTTCCTTGCTGATGGGTGCCGTGACGAGGCCGTCGAGCAAGCCGGCTTTCAGGTCACGCGAGGCCGCTAGCAGCGACTCCCGGGCGGCGCGGCCGGAGGCGGCCGAAGGCTGACCGGGCGTGAGCGTGTAGTCTTCGTCCCAGCAGGTCACGGCATTGGGCTTGCCGGGGTCAATGTCGGCGGCGGAGCGCACCTGGCGAAAGGTGAGGGGTGCGGCGTGCTCTTCGGTGGGAAAGTCGTCGAAGAGCGCCGTGGCCGTGCCGTAGACCACCGGCGTGCAGTACTTGAGCAGGCGGGTGTCCAGCAGGGTTTTATAAATGATTTCCGGCCCGATACCGGCTAGGTCGCCAACTGAAATACCGAGGCGGGGAAGAGGGTTCATATGCGTGGTGTGCTTGGGGAAGCTGCAATTAAAAAAACGATTGTCATCCTCCTGAGCTTGCGAAGGACCTTATCCTGCTAGAACAAGTCGTTGTTACGAAGTCGTACTAACAGGATAAGGTCCTTCGCAAGCTCAGGATGACAGGGAAGAGGCAGAAGGCTACGCGCGGTTTTTGAGGAAGTCGTAGAGCAAGCGTACGGTAGTGCCGGTGCCGCCTTTGCCGCGGTAAGAGTCGGGGGCCATCAGGTAGGCCGGGCCGGCAATGTCGAGGTGGACCCAGGGGTAGCCGCCGGTGAAACGCTCCAGGAACTTACCGGCCGAAATGGCGCCAGCTTCAGCCTTACCCAGGTTGTTGATGTCGGCAATGTCGGACTTGATGTGCTCGGCGTATTCCTCCCACATTGGGAATTCTACCACCCGCTCGTGCACCCGGTTGCCGGACTTTTTCAGCTCGGCCATCTGGTCTTCCGAGGCGGTGCCCATAGCCACAATGCCTTCCTTACCGATGGCGCGGGCGGCCGAGCCGGTGAGCGTAGCAATATCAACCACAAATTCGGGCTCGTATTTCTTGGCAAACGCCAGGGCGTCGGCCAGGATAAGGCGGCCTTCAGCGTCGGTGTTCAGCACTTCCACGGTCAGGCCGCTGTACATGGTCAGCACGTCGCCGGGGGCAAAGGCCAGGCCGCCGGGGCGGTTGTCGGTGGCGGGCACCAGGCCGATAACGTGGAGCGGAACCTGGTTTTTGGCCAGGGCATAGAGCACGCCCGTTACGGCCGCCCCACCCGACATGTCGCACTTCATCATGTCCATGGAGGCCGGGGTGGGCTTCAGGCTCAGGCCGCCGGTATCGAATACTACGCCCTTGCCGACCAGCACGTAGGGCTTGGCGTTGGTGGCACCTTCGGGTTTGTACTCCATGATGGTAAACGTGGGCGGCTCGGGGCTGCCTTGGTTGACGGCCAACAGGCCGCCCATGCGCAGGGCCTCGATGCGGACCAAATCCAGGATTTCGGTATGGAAACCGGCCTCTTCGCCCGCGGCGGCCATCCGCTCGGCAAACTGCTCGGCATTGAGCTTGTTGAGCGGCATGTTGATCAGGTCCCGGGCCAGGAATACGCCCTGTAGCACACCATCCAGCTCCCGCAGCTCCTTGTCGGTGGCAGTGCCTACGACGTGGATATGGGCCAGCTTGGCGGGTTCCTTGGATTTCTCGTCGGTTTTGTAGCCTTCAAACTGGTAGGCCGTCAAAGCAATTCCTTCTACTAGGGCCAGGGCCAGGGTCGAATCGGGGTGGTCCGACAAGTCCTGCACGTAGAGCTCAGCTACTTTGGCCGCCTTCAGCTGGGCGTGGAGCTGATGGCCGCTCTTGCGCACGGCTTCGGCAACGAGGTGAATCGTCGATTTTTCGGCGGCGACAACAAAGTAATGCTGGTGGGAAAAGTGGTTGACCGTAATGAGCTTGCTGTCAGCGGCGAGCTGATCGGCAACGTACTGACGGGCAGCTTCGTGCAGATCCTGCAGCGACTGGGGAAGCTCCTTGGTGCCGGCGGGCAGCAGGAAGACGGCCGTAGCGTGCTGGGGCAGCTCGGTGGCGGTGGCTAGTTGAATCGACATAGACGGGCGTATCTTTGGGGCGAGTTAGGGCGCGCAAGGTAGGCAGCCTTTGGTAGAACTATAGTATAAGGACCCAGAACCGAGTGGTTCGGGCCTGTGCTCTTCCCAACGGCAGCTGCGGCGCCGGCTTTTTTCCTTTTACGCTTCAGCGGCGCATATTTCTGCAACATGGACCACGTTAGCCCCAAAAAACATTTAGGCCAGCACTTTCTGGCCGACCCCAACATCGCGCGGCGCATCGTGGATTCGTTGCGCCTGCCCGACGGCGTGACCGAAGTGCTGGAAATCGGGCCGGGCATGGGCGTGCTGACCGGCGACTTGCTCAAGCACTCCGAATACCGCACCACGGTGGTCGAAATTGACCGGGAATCGGTGGACTACCTGGGCCGCAACTTCCCCGCCCTGGAAGGCCGCATTCTGTCTGCCGACTTTCTGAAGCAGGATTTGAACAAACTGTTCCCTGGGCAGCCCTTGAGCATTATCGGCAACTTTCCCTACAACATCAGCAGCCAGATCTTCTTCCAGGTGCTGGCCCACCGGCAGCAGGTGCGCGAGGTGGTGGGCATGATTCAGAAGGAAGTGGCCGACCGGCTGGCCGAGCCGCCGGGCTCGAAAACCTACGGCATTCTGAGCGTGCTTTTGCAAGCCTTCTACACCGTGGAAATGCTCTTTACCGTGCCGCCCCACGTCTTTATTCCTCCGCCCAAGGTACAGTCGGCGGTAGTGCGGCTCACGCGCAACGACACTGAGCACCTGGGCTGCGACGAAAAGTTGTTTTTTCAGGTGGTCAAGCAGGCTTTTCAGACCCGGCGCAAAACCCTGCGCAATGCCCTGAAGCCCTTTGGCATGGTGCCCGAGGCGACCACCAACCCCGTGTTTGAAAAGCGGGCCGAACAGCTGGGCGTGGCCGATTTCGTGGAGCTGACCAAACACATCGAACAGCACCGCGTTATTGCTCCGCCGAGTGTCAACAACGCCAAGTCCCGGCGCGAAAAGAACGTTGCCGACGAAACCGAAGAAGAATAAGCTTCGCTAACCCCGCCCCCGGATGAGTGAACCTGCCCTGCCTCCCGAACCCAGTCAACCCCGCCACCCTGCAGTAGCTGCGCAGTCGCTTTGCCTCTGCGTGGATGAAATGCACCCGTCGTTGCCCGAATTGCTTGCGCCCCTGGGCGTGACGCTGCACTTCCGGCCCGATCTGAAAGCTGCCGAAATTCCGGCAGCCCTGGCCGCTGAGCCCTACGACGGGCTGATTGTGCGCAGCAAATTGCGCATCACGGCCGAGCTTCTGGCCCAGGGCCCGCACCTGCGCTACGTGGCCCGGGCCGGGGCCGGCGTCGATAATATCGACGAAGCTGCTTTGGCTGCGGCGGGCGTAACCTTGCTCAACGCACCCGAAGGCAACCGCGACGCGGTGGGAGAGTATACGCTGGGCCTCTTGCTGGCCCTGTTTCGCAACATCGTGCGGGCCGACCGGGAAGTGCGTCAGGGTATCTGGCAGCGCGAAGCCAACCGGGGCGAAGAAATTGCCGGTAAAGTCATTGGGATTCTGGGCTACGGCCACATGGGCGCGGCCTTCGCCCGGCGCCTGAGCAACTTTGGCTGCACCGTGCTGGCCCACGACCGGAACCCCGACCACCTGGGCGACCATAACGCCATTCTGGTGAGCCTACAGGAGCTGCAGGAGCGGGCCGATGTGCTGAGTATCCACATTCCTTACGAGGCCAGTAACAAGCACTTCGTGAATGACGAGCTGCTCACGGGTTTCCGCAACCCGATCTGGCTGCTGAACACGGCCCGGGGCGAGGTGCTCGACCACGCGGCCCTGGTCCGGGGCCTGCACAGCGGGCAGGTGCGGGGCGCGGCCCTCGATGTGCTCGAAAACGAGAAGCTTTCGACCCTGACCGCAGCGCAGCAGGCCAACCTGGACTTTCTGCAAGCGTCGCCCAACGTATTTTTTTCGCCCCACATCGGAGGCTGGAGCTTTCAGTCGTACCGGCGTATAAATGAGGTGCTGGCCCGTAAAATCGGAGAATTTCTGCGCGGCGCCCGAGCGACCCGCTAGCAGAAATTGCTGCGGGTTCGTATATTTGTCCTAAACCTGTTCCGGAGAACGGTCGGCCCCGCTGACCGTTCTCCTTGTTTTTTAGCAAACCCATCCCCCGACATGGCTACCGTAAATTACTATACCCCCGAAGGCCTGCAAAAGCTCAAAGACGAGTTGCAGGACCTCAAAATCCGCGGCCGGGCCAAAGCAGCTGAGGACCTACGCGAAGCCCGCGACAAAGGCGACCTGAGCGAAAATGCCGAGTACGATGCCGCCAAAGAAGCACAGGGCCTGCTAGAACTGAAAATCTCCAAGCTGGAAGAAATCGTTGGTAACGCCCGCGTTATCGACGACACCAACATGGACGTGACCAAGGTGTTGATCCTGAGTAAAGTAAAGCTCAAGAATCTGAAGAATAACATGATTCTCGATTACCTGCTCGTGGCCGAGGAAGAAGCTAACCTGGCCGCGGGCAAGATTTCGGTGAAGTCGCCCATCGGCAAAGGCCTGCTCGGCAAATCCGCCGGCGACACGGCTGAAATCACCGTACCCGCCGGAAAGCTGCAGTTCCAGATTCTGGAAGTAAGCCGCTAAGTGGTGAACTTGTGAGACTGTGAAATGGTGAGTTTTTCCATTTCGGCTAAGGGCGAAGCTGTCAGCTTCGCCCTTTTTGCGTTTTGCCCCGTACTTTGGCGCAAGCAGAACCTCAAACTCTCCACCTAACCATTTCACCACCTCACCACATGCCTTCGATATTCTCCCGCATTGTTTCGGGCGAGCTGCCCGCTTATAAAGTTGCCGAGGACGAGCACCACCTGGCTTTTCTCGACATCACGCCGCTGGTGGAAGGCCACACGCTGGTGATTCCCAAGCGGGAGGTGGACTATATTTTCGACATGGCGCCCGAGGAGCTGGCCGCTTTGCACCAGTTTGCCCAGCGCGTGGCCAAGGGCGTGAAGCAAGCCGTGCCCTGCCGGCGGATAGGCGTAGCCGTTATCGGCCTGGAAGTCCCCCACGCCCACATCCACTTGATTCCGATGACCAAGGTGGCAGATATGAACTTTGCCAATCCTAAAATCAAGGTGGAGGAGCGGCGCATGAACGAGCTGGCCGCCGCCATCAGTGCTCAGGTGCCTGCGGGCGGTGGTGCCAAGGCTGGTACCGAGGTAAAGCCCCTGGCCAGCAAAGCCGAGCGGGAAACCACAGAAACCAACGAAACGACAAGCACCAGTGCGGTCAATACTGCAACTGACCCCACGGCTCAGCAGCTGCGGAATCTAACGCAGGGACTGCAGTTTGTCAGTGAGTCGGATGCGCCGCTGGAGGTCGTCAGCCTCGCAGCTCCGGCAGGCGCTGTGACGGATGCTGAATTGCTTGAGCTTACCGGTCAGCCGGCCGGTACCAAGGTCGAAACCGTGGACCTGATGCACTTTCTGCGCAACCACACGGCCGACGATGGAGTGCTGGGCGACCCAGCTCTTTCGAACCGCTATAAAGCCCTGCAGATGTTTATGAAGCAGGAGCTGGACGAAACCAAGGTGTACCGCGTGGGCACCGGCCCGCAGGTGCAAGCATACGCCCTGGGCCGCACCTCCGACGGCAAGCTGGCCGGCTTCAAAACGGTACTGACCGAAACCTAAGCGTAAGCGGCTCCTGCCTCAAATACAAAGCCCTAGTTCCAAACACGGAGTTGGGGCTTTGTATTTGAGGCAGGAAGCACTCCAAAAAAACAAACAGGCCACCCCATAATGGTAGGGTAAGGCAATCGTAACGGGGCGCAAAGACAAGAGAGAGCCAGAAAAAACGGCTTTTCCAGACGAAGAAAGACAGTTGGGAAGGATAGCAGTAAAGCTGGCATGAGCGGTGTGGTAGCAGGAGCAACAACGTAACTCTGTACCCTTATTTCTCATTGCCATGTCACTCTATTCCGTTCTTCTCGTTCTCGTCATCTTCCTGCTGCTGGGCTTGCGCATTGCCCAGGAATACGAGCGGGCCATTGTCTTCCGCCTGGGTCGGTTTGTGGGTACCCGCGGCCCCGGGCTCTACTGAATTATCCCGTTTATCGAGCGGCAGCAAACCATCGACATGCGCACCAAAACCGTGGACCTGGAGCAGCAGGAAACCATTACTAAGGACAGCGTGACTATCAAGGTGAATGCCGTGCTCTGGTTTCGGGTGGTGGATCCGGCCGCGGCCATTATCAAAGTGGCCAACTTCAACCAGGCTGTGTACCAGCTTTCCGTCACGGCCCTGCGCAACATCATCGGGCAGCACCAGCTGGATGAGGTGCTCAAAGAACGCCAGCAGATTAATGCCACGTTGCAGGGCTTGGTGGATGCTGCCACAGAGCCCTGGGGCGTCAAGATTGAAATGGTGGAAATCAAGGACGTGGAAATTCCCGAATCCATGCAGCGGGCCATGGCCCGGGAGGCCGAAGCCATCCGCGAAAAGCGGGCCCGTATCATCAAGGCCGAGGCCGAGCTCGAAGCCAGCATCAAGCTCACCCAGGGGGCCCGGCAGATGGAGGAAAGCCCTATTGCCCTGGAGCTGCGCCGCTTGCAGATGCTCTCCGAAATCGGTATCGACAATAATACCACGACCATCGTGATGGTGCCTTCGGAGTTTACCCAGGCCGCCAAAAGCCTGACCCAGCTGGCGGGAAAAAGTTAAGCTTTCGACCGTCACCCTAAGTTAGTAAGGGCCTTGCTCACCAATTCACTGCATAGTTGCTGCCAACACGAAAAGGCCTCTAGCACGCGCTGGTAGAGGCCTTTTTCGTGTTGGTTACATTCTTATTGGTATTCCGAGCGGAGAGCCAGGACATGAAGAAGATCAGCTTGTTTAACTAATAGCTGGTTTGCGTGCTCCAATGTATCGTTCCTTCACTGTTTCGCTTTCGTGATACATCACTTGGCCATTGTCGAGGATTATGAAGGCACCCTCGTTTTGCCCGGCTATAGCTTGAACGGCTTCTTCCAATTGCATCCACTGGCCGTCTAACTTCTTTGATTCGTGCAGGATGTAACAGTCCTCACTTTTAGTGTGCCTTCGTATTTCTTGCAGGATGTAGTCTATTTCTGCTTGATAGGACAGGCTGGGAATCTTGTAGCAGAACTGTAAGTCCAGGTTCCTTGTAAAGTGCGCCAGCTCCCCGAACCCGTAGCCGCCATGCTTGCCGGGCTTCTCAATCATAGCCAGATATCGGTCCCGCTTAGGTTTGATTACGAAGTTTCGGATAAGATTCGCTACTATTTCAAAGTCAGGCAGCCGGCTTGCTTTCATGCCTTACTTGCCCTGCACGTAAAACGGAATGTTGGCCGTAGCCACATTGTCCTTGCCGTCATACGCATACACGAAGAGCCGGTACGCGCCTTCTGTGGCCGGTGCTTTCAATGTAGTCTGGCCCTTGGCGCCGGCCGGTACCAGGCCCGGAATGGCTGTGGGGCGGCTTTCCCGGTCGCCGCCGGTTTTCAGGTCCGTGCTTTCCGGCAGCAGCTCGTAGCGGTAAGTCAGCGCGTCCTTGTCGGGGTCTGTCACGGTGGCTACCACGGGCACGCTCTGGCCGGGCTGCACGTACACGTTGTCGGTGGCTTTTTTACCATTCAGGGTAAACGAAGCCAGGTGCGGGGCGCGGTTCTTCGGCCACTGGCCGCTCCACAGGTACTGCATTACGTCCACCACTTCCGACTCTTTACCGTCTTCGGTGAAGATGCCGTACCAGGTGGGCGTGCGTTCCTGCTTCTGCCCCCATAAGAACACGTAGGTGCCCAGGCACTGGGTTTTATCTTTAGCCACCGAGGCCTCGTAGCGGCTCTGGTACACGGCGGCTTTCTGGCTGCTGGTTTCTTCCACCGAGGCCTTCCAGGGCGTGACGGGGCTTTCCCAGTGGCCAGTGGGGCCCCACTCGGCCACCACGTAAGGGCCGGTCCAGCCGGTTTTGCGCACCTGCTGCGGAATTTCGGCTAGGCCGGCATAGGTGTTGATGCTCAGAATATCCACGGCCGGGCACTTGGCCTTGATGTAGTCGGCTTCCTTCTGGTTGAGGCCGGCCAGCACGGTGCTGGTGGGGTGGTTAGGGTCGACTTCGTGAATCATCTGGGCAATCTGCTGCACGGCGTCCCATACCTTGGGGTTGGTGTATTCCAGGTTCAGCTCGTTGCCAATGCCCCAGAATAGCACGGCCGGGTTGTCCTTGTACTTGAGCACTTCGGCCTTTACTTTCTGCAGCTGCTGGGCCACGGCTTCGGGGTTGTTATAATCGAAGCCGTGCCGCTCCCGGGCCACGTCGAGGCCCACCATTACCGTGAGGCCGTTCTTGCCAGCTTCGGCCAGCACCTTATCGGCATTTTCGGTGCTCCAGGTGCGGATGGAATTGCCGCCGTAGGCTTTTACCCGCTCCGGAAACTGCCCGCCGCCGGCCCCATTAATGAAGTATGGCTTGCCGCCACGCAGCAGCTCGTAGCGGCCGTTGCCCTGCTTTACTTCGACCTTGACAGGGCCATTTTGGGCGAAAGTTGTGGTGGCAAACGTGAGTAGGGGTAGCAGCAGGGTAAATTTCATAGGAATTTGTGGCTGTTAGAGAAGGAGCTCAAATTAACGGCTATTTCCCAACTGCTTCACCTGCCTGCCCAGGGTTTTGGCAGAGCATGAATCGGCAGTGGGGGCCCCAAAGATGACGGGCCCGAAAAAAAGTTGCCCGGAGCTGTAACCTTCCCCCGTCGGCGCAGTGTCCACCGCTGAAGTACACTTCGCCGCTGCCGCAGCACGGTGCCCGTTGGTTCGGGTAGTCGTGTTGGGGGCCCCAGTGTGATGCTTACCAAAACCGGCTTTTACCCCGTTGCCGGCGTCATTTTTTGGCGCTGCAGAACTCCATTGCCTTTTCCGAACTACTGCTGCCAGCTTACCAAACCACTTCCGCACCGTGAAAAACAACTTCTACTCAACTACGGCTGGCTTGGCCTTCGCCGTTGCCGCGGGGCTGTTACTGCCGTCCGCCGCTGCGGCCCAAACTGCGGCCGCCGTCACGGGCCGGGTGCAGACCGAGGCCGGTGCCCCCATTGACTATGCCACCGTCACGCTGCACCGCGCTGCGGATTCCACGCTGGTCAAGACAGAGTTTAGCGACGCGAAAGGCGAGTACCGGTTTGAGCTGCCGCCCGCCGGCAACTACCGGGTGTCGGCGGCGCAGGTGGGCTACAACCGGGCCTGGAGCGCTACGTTTACGCTGCCCGGCAGCAGCGCGGTTCCGGTTATCACGCTGCGCGTAAACTCGGCTACCCAACTCAAGGAAGTGCAGGTAGTGGGGCAAAAGCCGCTGTTTGAGCGCCAGGCCGACCGTACCATCGTGAATGTGGAAGGCTCGACGCTGGCCACCGGCAATTCCACGCTGGAAGTACTGAGCCGGGCCCCGGGCGTAACCGTGGATGCCAACGACAACCTGGCGTTGCGCGGGCGGCAGGGCTTGCTGGTCATGATTGATGGCAAGCGCCAGCCCATGACCGGTGCCGAGCTGGCCGACTACCTCCGCGCCCTGCCCGCCGACCAGCTCAAGAGCATAGAGCTCATTACCAGTCCGCCGGCCAAGTACGATGCTCAGGGCAGCGCGGGCATTATCGACATTAAGCTCAAAAAGGACCAGCGCCAGGGTACTAATGGCAGTGGCAACCTCAGCTACGGCCGCGGGCAGTTCGGCCGGTTTTCGACCAGCGCCTCGGGCAACCACCGCCAGAAAGGCCTCAACCTGTTTGCCTCGACTACCTACACCCGCCGCCGCAACTTTGGCTTGCGCAACACCTACCGCTCGTACTACGAAACGGCCGACACGGGCCCCGAGCTGGTGAGCCAGGCCGACCAGCGCAATAACCAGATCGGCAGTGACCATTTTCTGATCTGGCGGCTGGGCACCGACGTAAACCTGTCGGCCAATACGACCCTGGGCGGGGTGGTGACGGGCTTTGCCGTGCCCAATCCGCGGCCCGGCGGGAGCAGCACCAACGTGAGCTACTTCTACGACGGAGCCGGCCAGCTGACCGATTACTACACGGCCCAGGGCACGGGGGTGGGCTATAACCCCAACGTTACGGCCAACCTTAACTTTCGGCACGTATTTGCCAAGGCCAAAACGGTCAAACCCGAGCTGACGGCCGACCTCGACTATGCCCGCTACTACACCCACCGTTTGCAGAGCCTGACCACGTTTTACGAGCTGTCGGGGCGGCCCCAAGTCCTGCTCAACGGCGACCAAACGGGCGAGCTGGTCATTCAGGCGGCCAAGGCTGATTATAGCCGAACCCTGAGCGAAAACACGACCATGGAAGCCGGGGCCAAAGCCAGCCGGGTGTTTTCCGACAACGACATTCTGTTCCTGACCACAGTAGAGGGCATCACGAGCGTAGACCAGGGCCGGACCAACCGGTTCCGCTACGACGAGTTGATTTCGGCCGCCTATGTGAATGTAAGTCACAAAGTAGGCAAGCTGAATCTGCAGGCGGGCCTGCGCGGGGAGCAAACCCACGCCACAGGCGAGCAGGTAGTGGAGTCCGACAACTTCCGCCGCGACTATTACCAGCTGTTTCCCACGGCCTCGGTGAAATACACGCCCAGCGCGGTGCATGAGTGGATGGCGGCCCTGAGCCGGCGCATCAACCGGCCCTCGTACCGGCAGCTCAACCCGTTCCGCTTCGTCATTGACCCCACCACCACCGGCAAGGGCAACCCCGAGCTGCGGCCCGAAACCAGCTACAATCTCGAACTGGCCCACACCTTCAAGCAGAAATTCACCACCAGCCTGAGCTACAGTCTCACCCAGAACCCCATTACCGACGTGGCCCAGCCCGAGTCACGCACCTCTACCGTGTCGATGTACGTGAACCTGAACCAGCAGCACTACGCGGCCCTGACCCTGACGGCCCCGCTCACGCCCACGAAATGGTGGCAGGTATACAACAACGCAGTGTTTTTCTACATCCACTACCAGGGTACCCTGGCCAATACTTCTCTCAGCCGCGGGCAGGGTGCCTTCACGCTCAGTAGCAACAGCACGTTCACCTTCGGCAAGGGCTGGGGCGCCGAGCTGAGCGGCAACTACTACTCCCGGCAGCGGGTGGGCTTTTTCGTCTTCCAGGATTACGGACAGGTAAACCTGGGCGTGCAAAAGGCGCTCTGGGACCGGAAAGCGACCCTGCGCCTGGCCGCCACCGACATCCTGCTGACCACCCCGCTACGGGCCCGCTCCACCTACAACAACTACCAGGAGGACCTCTACCTGCGCCGCGACTCCCGGGTGGCTACTTTGTCCTTGAGCTGGCGCCTGGGCAACGATAAGCTAACTTCCACGAACCGCCGCTCCGGGGCCGAGGACGAGAAGCGCCGGGCCCAGTGAGTTGCAGCCAGAGCATAACCATGCCGCTCGGGCTTGCGTTATACCAGCTCCACCATATTCCCTTGTCAATCATGAGCATATTTGGTTCTGACCGCCCAAGCGGTTCCATGGGAGGCCTGCTGTCGGGTCTGTTTCGTACCATTGGCGGTGGCAGTCCAGCCACCGGCACGTCCAATCCCGCTGCCCGCCCCGCAGGCATGGGCCGCAAGTTGGCTACCGGTGCTCTGCTGGCAGCTGGAGCGGCCTACCTATATAACCGCAACAAAGCCAAGGGCGTAAATCCGCCGGGCTTCCTTTCTGGTAACTAGTTTTACCTAACGCCTCATCAGCACAAAGCCCCACCGGCTGGCCTTTTCGGCCGGGGTGGGGCTTTGTGCTTGGCCTGTGGCCGGGCGGGGAT
This sequence comes from Hymenobacter cellulosivorans, assembly GCF_022919135.1. NCBI lineage: Bacteria > Pseudomonadati > Bacteroidota > Cytophagia > Cytophagales > Hymenobacteraceae > Hymenobacter > Hymenobacter cellulosivorans. The sequence continues at coordinate 3,825,914 of NZ_CP095049.1, forward strand.
GGCAGACAATACGAGCGGGTCTAGCGTGGTGCCAGCCGGTTTTTAAGCCAGCGTCGCACCGGCTCATCGTAGAATTTCAAGCTAACATAGGCCAGCAGAACCGCCGCCCCAAACGTGAGTACCGCTACCGGCAGGGCCTGCGCCAGCGTCGGCTTATGCGTGCCCACCCAGCCGGTATAGATGTACACTAGCGGGAAGTGGGTCATGTAAATAGGGTAGGAGATGTCGCCCAGAAACTTGCAGAGGCGGGCCGGTTTTTCGCCGGCAATCTGCCCGCTGGCTCCCAGCCACACGATGAGCGGGAACAGCACCACGATGCTCAGCGAGTCGTAGAGGCCGTTGAGCCACAGCCGTTCCGCCCCCCAATGCGCGGCATGGCCAACACCAGTACCAGCAGCACGCTACATGCCAGAAAAGCGGATTTGAACCGGGCCAGCGGCGCTACGCGCGAGAGCAGCAACCCGGCAAAAAATGGAAACATAACCCGGCTAACCCCAACGCGCAGCTGCTCGGGCTCCAACGACCAGCCCCCGATTACGTCGCCAGCCGGACTGGTCACAGCCAGGTGAATCAGGGCCGCGCCGGCCAGAGCTACCAGGATGCCCAGCGCCGTATTAGAAAACTTGCGTACTCCCAGCGCATAAAGCAGGTTGGCAACGTACTCGTAGAAGAGCGACCAGCCCGGCCCGTTCAGCGGGTGCATCTCGTGCCAGCCCCGGATGTCCATTGATACCGGCAGCGGCAGCAGGGTGAAGCCAACAAGCATCACCAGCAGCACTTTCCAGGCCGGTACCGCAGCGATGCCCGGCCACACGGGCGAGGCCTGAAAATAGAAGCAGATAGCGCCGATTACCATGCCCAGCACCACCAGCGGCTGCAAGCGTATCAGGCGGATGCGGAAAAACTCCTTGAGCGTGAGCCGGCTCCACCGGTCATCGTAGGCGTAGCCAATAACGAAGCCCGAGAGCAGGAAGAAGAAGTCGACGGCCAGGTAGCCGTGGTTGATGACCTGGTCGAGGTGACTGGTGGCGTGCGATTCACAAAGGTGAAAGGCCACGACCATCAGGGCTGCCACGCCCCGCAACCCGTCCAGAATGGCGTAGTGCGGCTTGGTGCTAAGCGGCGTCGGATGCGCGGCAGTGAGTACTTGAGTAGACTCCATGAATGAGAAATAAGAATAAGTAGCGAATGGAATACAGCTGCACGGATCTTTCCCGGGCTGGCTAAAGTACCAGTCTTGGCAATAGCAGACAATGCTGCGGATCCCCAAATTGCTTTATGCTAAAACGTTTTGCAGATGCCCCGCGCATTTGCCCAGCGGCCACGAAAAGCTTCCCCGTGCCCGGCGCTATTTGTAACGGCTCAGAAAACCTTTCGCGGCCACCCCGCGCTTTCTCCGCCGATCTAAAAAGCCTTTCACGGGCACCCGGAAGTTTTGCCGGGTGCCGCGAAAGGCTTTCTGAACGGAGCGAGAATTCTTTGACGAGCAACTACAGCTTACCAGAGGGCCCCGGTGTTTTGCGGAGGCTCCGGGTAAGCTATAGCCACTCGTTTGGCCTTTTCCTGGCTGCTGTGCGAAGCGTTTATCAGCGGCCCGGCTCACCAGCGCTTACCCGTCGAGCCGCTGTCGGGCTTCCGGCGTGACGGGGGCAAAGAAGTTGACGAGGTTGCCGTCCGGGTCGAGGAAGAGCAGGGAGCGGTTACCCCAGGGCATGGTGGTAGGGGGCTGCACTACGGCCTCGCCAAGCACGGGAGCCAGGCGCTGGTAGTCGGCGTCCACGTCGGCGACGCGGAATTCGAGGATGGCCGAGGAGTTGTGAGCGGCGCGGGCCACGTGCTGCCCGCCAAATTGCAGGGTGCGGGTACTGCCGATGCCCAGTGTGGCCGTCGGGGTTTGGAGCTCGGCAAAGTCTTCGGTGTACTGCCGCACGGGCAGCCCGCTGATCTGCTCGTAGAACTGCACCAGGCGGGGCACGTCGTTGGTAATTACGCGGATGGAGGCAAACTTCATGGGGAATCAGGTAAAAAATGAATGATGCCCCAAAGCTCCGCCCGCCCACTGACAACCCTATGGCAGTCTGAATTAGGCCCCCGAAAAAATAACTACGGCACGTAAGGCAGGTTCAGGCCCGCAATGTACTCGGTGAGCAGCAGGTGGTCGGGCTTGGTGAAGGGCCGGGTGGTGGTCGTGAGTTGCCGGATGCGGGCCACTTTAAAGTCGCGGTAATCCTGCCGCAGCTGGCACCAGCCAATCAGGTGCCAGGACAAATTGTAAAATGCCAACCCAATGGGTTCCACCGGGCGCTGGCTGCTCTGCCCGCTTTTGTCGCAGTACTCCAACTCGATTACCCGGCGGTCAGCCAGCGCCGACTGCAGCGTAGCCAGGTAGTCGGCCGGGCCCCGGAAGTACTCCGGCAGGTGCATCTTGATGCGGCTGGTAAACTGTTCGAGCCGCTCCCGTTCCCGCTCGCGCATGGCGGCCTTTACTTTGGTCAGGGCCGCGGTATATTGGGCCTGAATGGAGGCGTCGGCCAGGGTGGCGGCAATGGTTTCGAGCAGGACCAGGGAGTTGGCCTCCTCGGGGGTAAAGGACACCGGCGGCAGGAAGTAGCCCTGCACGAGAAAATAGCCCTTGTGCGGCTCAAAGCTCACCGGAATACCCTGCTCGCCCAGGGCTTTGATGTCGCGGTACACCGTGCGCACACTGATACCAAATTGCTCGGCCAAGTGCTCGGCTGAAACGTATTTCTTGGCTTGCAAGAGCGTGGTAATGCCAAACAGGCGGTCAATACGGTTCATGGCGCGGGTAGAGTTCGGCGGCTCGGGTACGGGAAAGTGTCGGCGGCAAAGGTAAGCCACCAGGGGGTGGGGCCGGTAATTAAGCTTGCCTCCTTCGAAGCGGCGGCTGGGCATTAGGCGGCTTTATAGACCCGGTAGCCAGCGGCCGACCGGCGTTTGGCGGGCCCAGGAGCGGCCCCCAGCCATTGCCGGCGTAGCCGCCGAAACAATCCGGCGCCGGGCAGCAGCACTACGGCTGAGGAAATGCCCGCTACCTGCCAGAACGAGTAACCCGGCTGGCGCACTAGCACCTCGGCTACCAGGGCCACGTAGAGCTCCAGCACCGACAGATACATAAAGCCGTAGTGCAACGGCAGCCAGCCCCGGGCCGGCCACTTGCGCCACACTGGCCCCATGCCCGCCAGCAGCGTAAAGCCACTGAGTAGGGCCGCCACGTGGAAAATGCCGAAGCCGTGAAATTGGCGGTAAATGGTAAAGGAGGTGGCGAGCATTACGGCCAAACTGCCCACGTAGCCATAGCCCAGGCGCTTGTGCAGCCGCCCCCACTTCGGCAGCGCCAGCACCCCGGTGCCCAGAAGCAACGACAGCACCGCTGCCAGCAAATGTACCAGCCCCCAGGTGCTATAAACGAGGTTGTGCATGCCAGATAATGGCTCGGTCACGCGCGCCATTCGACGCAAACGAGCATGGTTTAACTAGCTCAAGCGTACGCGGCGGGGCCAAGTTCAGTTTTGAGGCATGCTGTATTACTTGCAATGCCCAACGCCGCCCAGATGGCTCCCGGCGGCGTTGGGCAGCCAACAACGCTACTTCAAATTAATTGTTCCCACCAGGGAAAGAGCAAACCCTACTTTATTTAAATCGTGGGTGGCAATAGGAAGCTTTTCATCCCGGAAATGATGGCGATAATTAGTGCTGGTTTCAAGCGCCAAGAACTTATTTATTGTAAAGCCAACCCCTACTTCAGCGCCGGCCATAAAGGAAGATTGGCGGCGATCCGCACCAAAGGCTTCTGCAACCTCCTGTTTCCAGCCCTCGTGATTGTCACTGAAAATATCTTTTAACAACAAGTCCTGGTCATTACGCAATACCAACTGGCTTACTCCGAACCTTACACTACCCAATGCATAGGTTTTGGGAGTAAGATTCCATTTACGGCCTCCCACTAGCGCATACTCTGATACTCCTGTTTTTATTTGCTCTGACGAATTTATCCTCAGCGTATTTTTAGGGGTAATGCTATTTAGCTGCGCAAAGCCTACAAACCAGGCATCATTAAAAATAATGTTTACTTTGCTTCCCAAGCTGTAATAATTTTTTACTGCGCTATTTCTTGCGGTTACGTCATAATTATTTATCAACCCTACTGTCAACGCGAGCCGGGAGGGAGTACCCTGGGCAAAAGCGCCAGGTAGAACAGCAAAGAGCGCGAGTCCGGTCAGATAAGTGGTTTTCATTTTCTTGTGTCGTTGGTGGATGATAGGACAAAGCTATGGGGGCTCTATAGGAGATAAAACCTGCTTTTGACCAACGGTATTATTTCATGGGCGAAATGTTAGGGCCCGGAGGCTATTTTGACGAACGGTTGATTTTTAGTGACGAATTGATGAGAGAGTATGAAGGAATATGCCGTGATTTGCTGCAAAGATACTTTCTATGCCACTGAAGAATAAACTCAATAGTTTCATTTGGACGTTTTTTACCCTGGGTGTTTTACTTCAGTTGTCTTTCAGTAAAGAGTTGCCGCTGTCTTCCGCTCTTCTGTGTACCGGGTGCATAGTGCTTACGCTCCGAATTTATATTCAATCCATATCTGCAAAGCTGGTTCAGGGTTTTACGGCCCGTCTCAACTCCGTACAGCTAGCTGCTCTAATTATTGCTTCTTGCTTTGTAGTAGCATTGATTCTGTCCCTGGAAAACTATGCAGTTATAAAGTTGACTATGCAGGAGACAGCCGCTGCCGATATCTTAAAGAATTCCACGCCCGTGTTTTTTGGGTTTTTTATCGTGAGTGGCTTTGTGTCGGGACTTAGTTACTTGCTCGAGAGATACAAAGACTCCCTGATAAAGGACAAGGAATTGGAGGTGTTAAAACGCAAGGCGTTGGAAATGGAGCTAAGCCTGCTACGGAATCAGTTGAGTCCACACTTTACGTTTAATGTGCTGAATAACCTGCAGTTTCTTATTCGCAAAGATCAGCAAAAGGCTTTGCGTCTGCTGTCAACGTATAGCCGGATACTGCGCTACTATATATATGAGTCGCAGAAAGAATTTATTACTGTTGATGATGAGGTTTCGTTCTTGAAACAGTACTTTGATCTAGAAATCAATAGATATGTAGATAAGCTGCAAATAGTGTCTGAATGGAATGTTATTGAAAATAGCTTTCAGATAACCCCATTTATTTTATCTGCTTTCGTGGAAAATGCCTTCAAGCACGTATTGCCGGCTCAGATGGGCGAATACTTTATCCGGCAGACTTGCACCTTGACCGAGCAAGGAAACCTCATTTTTGAAATAACAAATACGTTTGACAAACACGTACGGGCCGGAAAACCCCAGGGCGTGGGCTTGAAGCATGTGCGTGAAAGGTTGAGCTTAGCGTATCCCAATCGTTATGCCTTAGCCGTACAAGAAATCGGCGACATATTCTGCGTCAAACTAGAACTGCGTTTATACCTATGATTCGGTGCCTGATAATCGATGATGAGCCGATTGCCCGCGAGGGGCTCCGGGAGTTTGTAAGGGAATTTGACTTTCTCCGATGTATAGGAGAATATGCTAACGCCAGCGAAGGGATTGAGCTGCTCAAAAACAAAGAGGTCGACTTGATTTTTCTGGATATAGAAATGCCCAGAATTAATGGTTTGAAGTTCGCTGAAATGATTGACGATAATGCTGTTATGATTATATTTACTACGGCTTATCCGCAGTATGCGCTAAGAGGGTACAAAGTAAATGCTATAGATTATCTGCTAAAGCCCATTTTTTTTGAAGATTTCGAAAAAGCAGTATTGAAAGCCAAGAGCTTATACGAGTTGATGCATCCGGAAAGCGCGGAGCAGAAATCTATCTTCTTCAAAGAGCATGGAGCAGAACATCGGATATTCGTTGATGATATTCTGTATGTGAAAAGCCTGCAAAATTACGTGCAGCTTCACTTGAGTGGCAATCGGACGATTACCATTCACAAAACACTGAAAGCGCTGCAGGGGCTACTGCCGATAGAAAAATTTATCCAGATCCACCGGTCGTATGTGGTACAAGCAAAGTGCATTACTTCCATAGACGGCTTCACGGCTCACTTGTCAGCCGTTACCTTGCCAATAGCACGGGAAAGGAAGCAAGTGCTGATGGAGTTGCTTGCAAAAAACTTTTGAAGTTTTTTACTCTGGTTTATAGCTTCTGCCTCATAGGTGGTCACCGGTTGCTGCCTGACTTCCCCGAGCCGCGCACGGATCTGTTTTGTTGGGTGACCGTACCTAGCCCGTGACGGAGTACCCAGCCTGGGAGCAGGCATTCTTGCCAGGCAGTTGCCAAATTGTTGCCAACCTATGGGTTGTTCTGGAAGGTTAGAAATAGGAATTATTACGGCTTTTGGCTCAGCATTCTTGCTATAGGGGCCACTTGTAGCCGTGTTGGTTGAGCGTGTATACGGCCGACTTGCGAATAGTCTCGTTGGGGTGGGTCGTGTAGGGCAGTAATAGCTGCTCGACATTGCTGGGACCATTTCTTAGCACGTACGTCGCGAAGTAGAACAGGTCCGGATCCTGGATGCCGCTGGCAAAAAGCGCCTGTAGTTCCGGCTGCCAGTCGAGCGCATAAGACTTGGCGTACCAGTGCACGTATTTGAGCACGGGTAGGGGCATACGCTGAAACTCTTCTTTTAGCCGGCTTTTGGCACTGGCGTAGGCGTATTTAGTAAGGAGCTGCAGCGCCATCGTGCGGATTGGCTCATTCGGATTCTCGCTTTCGGCCGCTAAAAAATCCTGGGCTCCGGTATGTATCGTGGGCAGCTTGAAGAAGCCGTTCAGGTATTCCAGCCGCAACTCTTCGTCGGTGGTGGCCTGGTACTGCGCCATGAGTTCGTCTTCGGTGCCTGCGCGCGAGTAGCCAAACCACGAAGGGCCATCCTGTTGCAGATAGCCCCGAATTACTTCGTCTAGCCACCGCTCGTACCAATCTAGGAAGTTGGCCTCGAAGGCAAAGCGCGGTAGGTAGCGGTCCTGGTCCAGGTAGACAACCCGGCCTTTGTGCTCCCCGCTCACCACTAGCGCCGTAACGTAGGTGCAGCCCTGAGAGCCAATGGGCAGCAAGCCCTGATAGAGGATGTTTATCTGCTCGGCGAATACTTCGTCGCTGCAGTCGTCGGCCTCTATGGCGGCGGTAAGTGCTGTCCAATGCTCGGCCGTCAAGCCGGGGAATAGCGTGGCCGGCCGAGCCAGGTAGTGCTGCGGGTCATCAATAATGTCATCGACTTCTTCCCCAAACTTGTAGATACCATAATAAGGGCCCGCCGCCGACTCCCGGTACGACTTGCCCCCATTGCCTACCTGGGTGACGAACAGTTTGTAGGCCAGGGGTAGCTCCAACCCGTACGCTGCCTCAAACGCCCAGACCTGCTGCTCACTGACGGGCGGCCCGACAATGTAGCGGTGCTGGTCGGCCCCGAAAACAGCTAACGATTTATCCGCTTCCCGGGCTTGTTTCAGCTTACTTTTGATTCGTTCGATTTGCGCGGAGTAGAATTCCATTTTCGGAAGTGGGCCGCGTTGCGGCGGTTAGTGTAGGTCGGGGGTAGGCGCTGGCAAGGCTCCTAAAGCCGGACTTTAATTCGGCCGGTGGAATTAACGGCTACTTGGGCTTTCTCACAGATGTCGGAGTCGGGCACACAGGCCTCGATGTTGAACAGAAATTCTTCGTCTTGCTGGGCTACAAACGAGGTGCTGGCCAGGACCAGCTCTGAGTCCCGCCCGCGGAAAAGGGCTTTGGTGAACGAGGCCTGGGTCAGGGGTTGCCCGTCCTTGTAAATGGTAACCTGCGAAACAACCTGATGAGCGTGGATAAGCAGGTTCCCGGTGTCGTCAGTGGCTTTGTAGGTGGCGGCGCTGTCGTTCAGGCTGCGCGTCGCAATAGTGATACGGTATAGGTTGGGGGTGCGAAAAACCGTGTCGGTACGAGCAACCGTGGTGTCTAGGGGCCAGAATTCTTCCCGAATAGCCACGGGCTGCTTCCGTAGCGTATCCTGAGCCGAGCAGCCGGCTAGGAAGGAAATAGGGAATAGAAGCAGGTAGGATTTGCGCATAAGGGATATTTGACTAGGTGAAGAGCGTTAGTGACGGAATGTATATTGCTCTATCTCCCACCGCTCTTTAGTGGAACGGTATGTAAGGCCCGTCAAATCCTGTGAAGAAAATGAGCTTGTATGAATTGTCTGATAGCTTTTCGTAGGAAGGATCAGTGCCCAAATCTTTAAGTACGAAGCCTAATTTTTCCAAGGTTTTCCAGTCATCCATATCAGGCAATCTGCTTTGGTTTTGCCGGTACGTTTTTAGGTTGGCTATTAGCTGGGTACTCGCCTTAATCTTCTGCTGTTTCTTTATTTCGAAAGCAATAAACCAGACGGACAAGCCGAGCAGAATTACGCCTACGCTAGCCCCACAGAGAATAGTTAATTTACGAGCTATTGTACCAGACTTCATGGTCGCGCCGCCATGGTAAACACCAACTCCCCGCCATTCACAATATCCTGGTGATTGAGGAACGGCCGGGTCAGCTTCTGCCCGTTTAGGCGGGCTTCCTTGACGTAGACGTTTTTGTCGCTCTGGTTTTTAACCGTGACACGGAAGGTTTTGCCGTTTTCCAGCGTCATCGTGGCGCCGTGGATGGCGGGGCTGCCCAGGGCGTATTCCGGGGAGCCGGGGGCTACGGGGTAGAAGCCCAGGGCCGAGAAGACGTACCAGGCCGACATTTGCCCGCAGTCGTCGTTGCCGCCGAGGCCGTCGGGGGTGGGGCGGTACATTTTGGGCAGAATCATGCGCACCCGCTGCTGGGTTTTCCAGGGCTGGTCGGTCCAGTTGTAGAGGTAGGCGGCGTGGTGGGCGGGCTCGTTGCCGTGCACATAGTTGCCGATGATACCCTCGCGGGTGATGTCCTCGGTTTCGGCGAAGAACTTATCGGGCAAGTGCATGGTAAAGAGCGAGTCGAGGTGCTCGGTGAAGCGCTTGGAGCCACCCATGAGCGTAATCAAAGCCTTGGGGTCCTGGGGCACGTAGAGGCTGTAGTTCCAAGCGTTGCCCTCGATGTAGCCCTGGTTGTGGGTGCTGAGCACGTCGAATTCCTTGCGGAAGCTGCCGTCGGCCAGCTTGGGGCGCATGAAGCCCAGGCGGGCGTCGTACACGTTTTGGTAGCTCAAGGCCCGCTTACTGAACTCCTGGTAGATGTCCTGGCGGCCGAGCTTCTGGGCCATCTGGGCAATGCACCAGTCGTCGTAGGCGTACTCCAGGGTCTTGCTCACCGACGACGAGTTCTTGTCTTCGGGCACGAAGCCCAACTGCCGGTAGAAGCCGATGCCGTCGTAGGAATCGTGGCGGGCCGTGGCTACGCAGGCGTCCAGGGCCTTGTTGGCGTCGAAAGTGGCGTTGCCCTTGAGCACGGCGTCGGCAATAACCGAAACCGAGTGGTAGCCGATCATGCACCAGTTTTCGTTGGCGTGGTGGCTCCACACGGGCAGCATGTGCTCGGGACTCTGCTGGTAGTGGGCCAGCATGCTCTGCACCATGTCGGCGTTGCGCTTGGGCTGCACCAGGTTGAAAAGCGGATGCAGGGCGCGGTAGGTGTCCCAGAGCGAGAAGGTGGTGTAGTTGGTAAAGCCCTCGGCGCGGTGGTTGTTCTGGTCGAGGCCCCGGTACTGCCCGTCGGCGTCCTGGTAGACGGTGGGGCCCAAAAAGGTGTGGTAAAGGGCCGTGTAGAAGTTGATTTTATCGTCCTTCTTCGGGCTCTGAATCGTGACTTTGCTCAGCTCCTGCTGCCACAAAGCCTGGCTCTGGGCCTTGGTTTGCTCGAAGTTCCAGCCCGGCAGCTCGGCCTGCATGTTGGCCACCGCGCCTTCCTGGCTGACGGGCGAGAGGGCCATCTTCACCTTGATTTTCTCGCCTTCCCGGGTGTTGAAGTCGAAGTAGGCGCGTAGCTGCTCGCCAGCCATTTCGGGGAAGTTCTTGCTTTGGTCAAACTTGCCCCAGAACCCGCGGTAGACCTGCTTTTTGGAGAAGTTGCGGTAGCCGTACTGCTTGAAGGGCTTGGAAAACGCCATAGCAAAGTACAGCGTGCGGGTGCGAGCCCAGCCGTTGGTTTGGCGGTAGCCCGTGATGAGCGAGTCATTTACCACCCGCACGTAGGTCCAGGCGTTTTTGTCCTCGTAGTTGTAGATGCCGGCCATCAAGTCCAGGATGATGTGAGCCTGGTCGGACTTCGGGAACGTGTACTGGTGCATGCCCACCCGGGTCGTAGCTGTCAGCTCGGCCTGGATGTTGTGGTCGTCGAGCTTGACCTTATAATAGGCGGGCTCGGCGGTTTCGTTCTGGTGGGAAAAGCGGGAGCGAAAGCCGGATTCAGGCTTTTGGGCCGTGCCGGGGTTGAGTTGCAAAGGGCCCGTGGTGGGCATCACCAGGAAGTCGCCGAGGTCGGAGTGGCCGGTGCCGCTGAAGTGGGTGTGGCTGAAGCCCACGATGGTGGGGTCATCGTACTGGTAGCCGGCGCAGTAGCGGTAGATATCGGGGTTGTACTTGCCGTCCTTGGCATATTGTAGCGTGTCGGTGTCGGGGGAGAGCTGCACCATACCGAAGGGCACCGTGGCCCCGGGGTAAGTGTGCCCCATCTTCTGGGTCCCGATGATGGGCCGGGCGTACTGCACCAGGTTTTCGGCGGGCTTGGCCTTTTGCTGAGCCAGGGTGGAAAGGGAGGCAAAAAGAAGAACGGAAAGGAACGGCAGTTTCATCAGCTTCGGGGTTGAAGCCAGCAAGGTAGGAAAGAAGGTGGAATGGTTGTGTTCTGAGGTGGCTAAACCGTTTTAGGAGGTTCAGTCAGCAGCCAATAGCCAAGTAACAGTGGTAGTCACGCCGTATACAAATTCACCAGTCACTTGTAGGACGTGACAGTTTCTGTCCTGGGACTTCTCGGATAGTATTTGACGAATTTCCTGGTGCCGGGCTTGGTCATCAGGAAGGGCTGGATGCATATCGGGTGTTGCTTTTCCGGCCTTAAAGGCAGCTTCGTAACGCAACCATATCTCCCAATCTTCCAGCTCTAAACGAAATATCTTCTCCTCAATGGGGGCTAACGGAAGTGTCTGCAGAGTGAAGTAATGGATTCTGTTAGCCTCTATTAGTATGATGAGCCCGTCAGGTAGAAGAATTGACCTGCTGATAAGCATACAGCCGCAGGTTATCCCCCGTCAAGGCCAGTTGAAATCGGCCCACTTCGGCAATCTGGTCCTGGATAGCTGCGGTATCCTGCGCGACGGGGCGGCCTTGGGCGTCCGTAACGGTACTCGGAAAGTCCAGCCACTCGATTTGGCAGTAGAATTTCCAACCATAGGGTTTGCCCGAAATCATGGCTTCCATCGCGGCCGGGTAGTAGTCGAAATTAAACGTAACGTCCTCGTCGATGCGCAGGAGGCGCAAGCCGGTATACTCTTCGCCAAGGAGCTTGACCCGGCACTCTTTAATCAGGTGGCAGTTTTCTACCAGCCTGGCAATGAGCTTCACCCATTTACTATTGCTCATTAAAGGCAATAGGGTAGTTGTTAACTTCGGGTTCATGGTGAGGCTGTGGGAATAAGTAGTGAATGGCATAGCTAGCAAAGACCTGATACTCATTCCGCGTGCCTGTCGTGAAGATTGCCAGTAGCTGGGCAATTCAAAAAATCCGTTTGCAAAAGACTCGAATCCTTTTGACAAAAGCCTCGCCCGGCCTGCCAAAAGACCTTTGTGTTGTAACACTCTCACAACACATATATGAAAAACGACGAGCTACTGCACAGCCTCAATTCCTTTCTTGTAAAGAACGGGCCTGATAAGGAAGAGTATCAATTTCTTGATTCTTTAATTCAGGTATTTGAGAAAAAAGTTAAGGATAATACTATTCATCCCGAAGACCTGGCTAGATTAAAAGAAAACTGTGGTTTTCTCGATACGACTCGGTCTATCATGGGCCATATCTTGCACAAGCCTTTCGGGTATGCCGGGGATTTTTCGATAATCGATAGAATTTACACCTGTGATACGTCGAACGACCATCGTAAGTGGGATGATTATTCACTGGCCAGTTCTGCTGCTCAGGCCGTCCGAAACCGGAAGAAGTATTTTAAGGACCATGTTTCAGGTAAGTTGCAAGGGGAAGGAAAGCTTCTTAATATAGCCAGCGGTCCGGCCAGAGACTTGTATGAGCTGTATACTGAAAACCAGGGCTGCCAGCTGCTGACTACCTGCGTGGAAATGGACAAGCAGGCAATTGGCCACGCTAAGTTTTTGAATGAAGCTTACTTAGATAAGATTGAATTTGTAAATAAGAACATATTCAGATACGAAGCCGAAAACAAGTTTGATATAATATGGTCGGCGGGCTTGTTTGATTATTTTGATGATAAAGCTTTTGTGTTACTGCTGAAAAGATTTTCAATGTGGTTGGTGCCAGGTGGGGAAATGATAATCGGCAACTTTAATGAGGATAATAATCCTAATCGATTTTATATGGAATTCTTCGGTGACTGGCGCCTTAATCATCGAACGGAGGAGCAGTTGATTAATTTGGCTATGTCGGCAGGCTTTGCCAGGGCGGATATTTTTATCGGTAAGGAGCCGGAAAACATTAATTTGTTTCTGCACATAAGAAATCAAGTATTAGCTGTACAGGTGCCGGAAGAAAATGGCTCGGCCATGCCCGCGCTGGCATGCGTGTAGACGGTAGGAATTTGGCCTGCTTACCGCAATTGGTGCCAATTCCTCACCAATCCCGCGTGGCAATCAGTTCTTCCAGATCGGCCTCAAACCCGTATGCCGTGGCAACAAATTTGAAGTCCCGGGCAATACAGTCGCGGGCGGCAGTTTCAATTTCGCTGTCGGCTTCCCAGAACTCCTCCTGCAAGTCGTTGAACTGGTCGGTGGCAGTGTGGGTAAGCTTATAAAGGGCCTCCAGGTCCTGGGGATATTGTTGCTCGATGTGGAAGCAAAGCTCTACCAGGATGGCCTTGCCCTTATCGACCAAGTGGTTGGGGAAGTAGGAGTCGGCGGACATTTCCGCCAGGAAGGAATATTGCCGCACGGCTTCGTTCTGAAGGGCGGCCTGCTGCTGAGCCATGGTAGGGAGTGGTGATGCGTAGAGAATGGCTTAAGTAACGACTTTTCGGCCAGAGCAGGTGGGGTTGAGGCCACGTCAGGGCTTGCGGCCAATGTCATCACGCCCTGACTGGGTGGCAATAGGCAATATCGATCAGGCAAGGACTGATACGCCCGGTTGCCTGCGTATATTGGCAGCTCCCGCAACCCGCCTTGCTATGAAGCTAAACCCTTTTATTACCCGCCGCACCTTTCTTCAACGTACCGCCTTGGTCGCCGCCGGCCCGCTGCTGGCCGCCTGCGTCACGGGCAAGGGGGCTGCGGAAGCCACCAAGGAATACTTGCTTTACATCGGTACTTACGGCGCGGCTGAGCAGGATAATATCTTTCTCTACCGCCTGCACCCGCGCACCGGCGCTTTTACCCGGGTAGCGGGCTTTCGGGGCGGAGTGAAGCCGGGTTTTCTGACGCTCTCTACCGACCACCGCTTCCTCTACGCCACCCTGGAGATTGAGGGCAGCGGCAGCGGGGCCATCCGGGCCTTTGGCATCGACCAGGGCAGCGGCGGGCTGTCGGTGCTCAACGAACAGCCCTCGGCCGGGGCGGGCCCGTGCTACGTTAGCCTCGCCCCGGGCAACAAAGCCGTGTTGGCCGCCAACTACGGCGGCGGCACTATCAGCGCCTTGCCGGTGCAGCCGGGCGGGCAGCTGGCCCCAGCCGCCGTCGTCGACCAGCACCAGGGCTCCGGGCCCCACAAAAATCAGGACAAGCCCCACGCCCATTTTATCCGGCCCGATCCCCAGGGCCGCTACGCCCTGGCCGTAGACCTGGGCAATGACCAAGTGCTGAGCTACGCGCTGAACCCGGCTACCGGGCTACCCCAGCTACCGGGCAAAACGGCTTTTAAAGGGCAGCCCGGAGCTGGCCCCCGCCACCTGGCCTTTCACCCAGGCGGCCGCTGGGCCTACCTGATTAACGAGCTGAACTCCACCGTCACGGCTCTGAGCTACGATGCCGCCCAGGGCACGTTTACGGAACTGCATACCCTGTCGGCCCTGCCCGCGGGCTACGCCGGCACTAGCTACTGCGCCGACATCCACGTTTCGCCCGACGGCCGCTTTGTGTACGGCTCCAACCGCGGGCACGACAGCATCGTGGTAATGGCCGTAGACGAGGACAGCGGCCGGCTAAGCCTGGTGCAGCACGCCAGCACCCAGGGCAAATTCCCACGCAACTTCACGATTTCGCCTGACGGCCGCCTGCTGCTGGTCGCCAATCAGCACACCAACAACATCTTCAGCTACCATGTCGACCCGAAAACCGGCCAGCTCACCCCCACGGGCTTTTCTACGGAGATGCCCGCCCCGGTGTGCCTGCATTTAGTGGCAGATTTTACAACGGGATAAGTTGGGGGCAATCCGTCTGCCGTTTTATTTCGGCTCTCATCCTGAGCGGCGCGAAGCAAAGTGAAGGATATGCCTCTATGTCCTGACGCGCATTTTTTAACGCACAAAAGCCCTTTTCTATCAGTCTGAGAAAAAGACTTTTGTGCGTTGGTATAATGGGCAGGGGGGTAGGCCAGGAAGGGCATTCGGCTGCGCCTTAGGATAACAATAGTAATAACGCCGGCACACAAGATGTTTCGTCTCTGCTTCATGCACAGAATACTTGATCTGACGCTCTGATTTTTGACAAATCTTCCGGTCACCGGGTACTCAGCTCTAGCATAAATCCAGTAGATTGGAACTCTCGAAAAATTCTATCTATCCTGCTTCATTCTAATGAAAAAATCTACGGTCCTGGTGCTGGGTGCTACGCTGCTGTTAACCTCCGTTTCCTTTACCCCGGCTAAGGGCTGGGAGCCGTTGCTGGACCAAAAGCTGAGCAAGTGGCGGACGTTCCAAAGCTATCGGCACCAAGTGGGTTACCGGGGCCAGGCACCCACCGATGCCAACGGACAGGTGATTCCGCCTCTGGGCTACGATAAGAACGAGGCTGATGTCTTCTCCGTGGAAATGCAGGAAGGGGAGCCGGTGCTGCGCATCAGCGGGGAAATCTACGGGTGCGTGTTTACCAAGCAGGATTACAGCAACTACGACCTCAAGCTCAAGGTGAAGTGGGGCGGCAAGAAGTGGGTGCCCCGCCTCGACGAGCCCCGCGACAGTGGCATCCTCTACAACAGCCAGGGCGAGTGCGGCGTCGACTACTGGAAAAGCTGGATGCTGAGCCAGGAATTCCAGGTCTCGGAGCATCAGAAGGGCAACGCCATGGGCGACTTTTGGTGCATCGCCAACTCGGCAGCCGACATCCGCGCCTCCTTCGACGCCACCAAAGACACGCTTAAGTACAATCCTGCCGCCGCGCCGGTCACGATGGGCAAGGGCGGCAAGGGCTTCTGCCAGGCCGCGGCCAACTATGAACTACCCAACGGGCAGTGGAACGAGCTGGAGTTGATCAACGTGAATGGCAAGAGCATACATTTGGTCAACGGCCATGTCGTGCTGGCCGTCGACAACTCCTCCTTCGTGGTCAACGGCCAGCGCCAGCCCCTGACCAGTGGTAAGATTCAGCTGCAAAGCGAAGCGGCCGAAGTGTATTACAAGGGTATCATGATCAAGCCCCTGGATGCCATGCCCAAGCAGTACGCCCAGTATTTCAAGTAGGCTATGACCGGGGTTTTAACCTCTTACCCCAACTTTAAAAAGCTACTGCCGACCCTACAGCTCCCGCACCCAGATATTGCGGAAGCTGATGGGCTCACTTTTGTCGCCGTGGGCCTGGAGCTTGATGGGGGCCGGGCCGTGGGCCTGCTGGTAGCTGGGCGCCCCGATATACACCGTGGGGCCGGCCAGGGTCACGTTTTGCTGCACGACTACCCCGTTGAAGAGCACCGTTACGCGGGCCGGGGTCAGCATTGCGCCGTCGGGCTTGAAGGTCGGGGCGGTCCAGAGCACGTCGTAGCTTTGCCATTCGCTGGGCTTGCGGGCGGGGTTGGCCAGGGGAATATGCTGCTTGTAAATGCTGCCCGCCATGCCGTTGGCGTAGGTCTTGTTCTGGTAAGAATCCAGGATTTGCAGCTCGTAGCCCAGGTCACCCTTACCCAACGAAGCCAGGAAGATGCCGCTGTTGCCGCGGGCCTGGCCTGTGCCGCTGATACCGGCCGGCACCCGCCATTCCAAGTGCAATTGGTAGTTGGTAAAGGCCTGCTTGGTTTCGATGTTGCCCGTGGCCTTGTCAATGGTGAGCAAGCCGCCGGCTACTTTCCACCGGGCCGGGGCCGCGCGGTCGTCAGCCGATACCCACTGGCTGAGGTCTTTGCCGTTGAAGAGCACTACCGCGTCGGAGGGTGGCGGGGTAAAAAGAGGGTTAGCCGTCACGGTTTTGGGCACTGGCTCCCACACTTCGGTGGCTTCGGGCTTGCCGGTTTGCTGGGCCTGGGTCATGGTGGAAAAGCCGAAAAGAACGGCGGAAAACAGCAGGGGCAGCTTCATACGGGGCGAGGTCAGAGCAGGAGTGGAGGGGCAAGATAAGAACAGCCGGCTACACGTCGCAGAGCTGCACGGCCTGGCGTAGGGAGGCCAGCTTATCAGCATTACGGGGCATGAATTCCTGGGCTACGTAGCCTTGGAAGCCGGTGGCCTGGATGGCCCGCATGATGGCTGGGTAGTTGAGCTCCTGCTGGTCGTCGAGCTCGTGGCGGCCGGGCACGCCGGCGGTGTGGTAGTGGGCAATGTACTCGTGGTGCTGGGTCAGGGTGCGGATGACGTCGCCCTCATTGATCTGCATGTGGTAGATGTCGTAGAGCAGCTTGAAGTGCTCCGAGCCCAGCTTTTTGGCCAGCTCCACTCCCCAGGCAGTATGGTCGCAGTGGTAGTCCTTATGGTCAATTTTGCTGTTGAGCAGTTCCATGACCAGCACTACCTTGTGCTGGGCAGCCAGCTTGAGCAGGGGCTGGAGACCCCGTACGCAGTTGTCCCAGCCTGCCGCATCCGACATGCCCCGACGGCTGCCACTAAAGCAAATTAAGTTCTGGTAGCCGGCCTTGGCTACCCGCGGAATCATCTCGGCGTACTGCTTCTGCAGGCGGGCGTGAAACTGCGGGTCGTTAAAGCCGTCGGTCAGGTTGATTTCGGCCCCGTTGCACATGGGCGAGTCAAGACCGTACTTCTGCAGTGTCGGCCAGTCCTTGGGCCCCACTAAGTCAATGCCCCGGATACCCATTTCCTTGGCCGCAGCGCAGAGCTGTTCCAGGGGCAGGTCCTGAAAGCACCAGCGGCACACCGACTGCCGGATGTTGCCCTTAAGCGGCATAGCTAGGGCAGTTTTTTTATCCTCGGCGGCGCAGGCCCCGCCCAGACCCAGCGTACTCACGGCTGCCGTGCCGGCCAGCAGCCCTTTCACCGCCGCCCGCCGATTCCAGGTAGCCACGGCGGTTAGTTGGCTTGCGCCAAAGTAGGAGCAGCCGCATCAAAGGCCGGGGCTTCGGCGGCCTGGGCCTGGGCGCGGTCCTTGAACAGCAGCAGGAACAAGAAGAGCACCACTACGGCTATGCCGGCCGGAATCAGCCAGATCATGCGCCAGTCGTGGGTCGTGGGCGTAGTCTGGTAGGCGTCAAAGATGCGGCCCGAGAGCAGAGTGCCGATGAGCATGCCCACGCCGTAGGTAGCCAGGGTGATAAAGCCCTGGGCCGAGCTCTTGAACCGTTCCCCGGCCAGGTTGTCGGTGTAAATCTGGCCCGTAACGAAGAAGAAGTCGTAGCAGATGCCGTGCAGCACGATGCCCGCAATCAGCATCCAGTAGCTGCCCGTGCCGTTGCCGTAGGCGAAACACAGATAGCGCAAAACCCAGGCCCCCATGCCGATGGCCAGCATCTTCTTGACGCCCAGGCGGCTGAAGAACACCGGAATCAGGAGCATAAACAGCAGCTCGGATACCTGGCCCAGGCTCTGCACCCCGGCTGCCGCTTTCATGCCCACTTCGTTCAAGAACGGGTTGGTAAAGCCATAGTAAAAGGCCAGTGGAATACAGATGGCAATGGAAGCCAGAAAGAAAATCAGGTAGGAGCGGTTCTTGAGCAACCCAATGGCATCGAGGCCCAGCATGTCGCCCAGGGAGCTGGCCTGCCCGGTTTTGACGGGCGGCGTGGCCGGCAGCGTGAAGCTAAACAAGCCCAGCAAGGCTGAGGCCCCGGCCGCCATCAGGAAGGTGCTTTGCAGGCTGCCGCTTTGCTCCCAGTTGAGCCAGCCGATGGTTAGGCCAGCCACAATCCAGCCCAGGGTACCCAGTACCCGGATGGTGGCAAACTCCTTCTGCGGATTCTGCATCTGCCGGAAGGCAATGGAGTTAACCAGGGCCAGCGTGGGCATGTACAGAATCATGTAGGTCAGAATGTTGGGATAGAAGGAGCTGAAGTCGGGCGCGGTGGAGGCGTGCCACAGCAGGGCCGCCCCAGCCAGGTGCAGCACCCCCAGAATCTTTTGGGCCGAGAAGAACCGGTCGGCAATAAGCCCAATGATGAAAGGCGCCACAATGGCCCCGATGGACTGAGTCAGAAAGGCCACGCCCACCTGGGTGCCGGTGGCATTGAGGTTGCGCAGCAGGTAGGTACCCAGCGTCACAAACCACGCGCCCCAGATAAAAAACTCCAGAAACATCATGATGGACAGCTTGATGCGGATGGTGGTATTCATGGGCGGTGGGGGTGAAATGTAGTTGCTCGTTGTTAGTTGTCAGGCCTGTCATCCTGAGCTTGCGAAGGACCTTTCTCGCCTCAGTGACAAGCTTCATTCAAAGTACCAAAGCACTATATCCTTGTTAGAGCAAAGGGCTTTTCACGTCGGTATTTAGCTGCAGTGGGGTAAGCGAGGAAGGTCCTTCACTCCGCTGCGCTGCATGACCGTCAGATTAAGGATGACAGGCAGAGGATGTTATTTACTGAAACTACTACCGCAGGCTCAAGATGTAGCGGGCCATTTCCTGGGCATCGGCTTCTGAGAGGCCGGGATGGGGTGTCATGGCGATGTCACCCCAGTTGCCCTTGCCGCCTTTGATAATCTTGCCGGCCAGCATGCTCACGTTGGCGTCGTTGCTGGGGTATTTTTCGGCTACGGCTTTGTAGGCAGGGCCCAGCAGCTTCTCGTTTTCGCGGTGGCAGCCCATACAGTCGCTACCCTCGATGAGCTTAGCGCCCTTGGCTACCGCCCCGCCCGTGGGCCCGGTTCCGATTTTGGTGGCGCTGGTGTCAATCTGGGGCTGATGAGCGACGGCCGTGACGTTGGCACCAGTAGTGCTGTCGGTGGCCAAGGTTTCCTCGGTATTAGCCAGAGTGTATTCTTCCCTGGCTTTTTTCTCCGATCCGGAAGAGCAGGCCGCCAGCATCGCGCCGAAGCTCAGAAATAGGAAGGCTTTTTTCATGATTGCGAGCTACTACTTAAAGGCCCAGCAGGGCTTTGTTTTTGGCTTCATCAACCCCGGACGCGGCAAAGTCGTCGAAGGCCTTGTCGGTGACGCGGATGATGTGGTCTTTGATGAACGTGGCGCCTTCGCAGGCACCGTCTTCGGGGTGTTTCAGGGCGCATTCCCATTCCAGCACGGCCCAGCCGGGGTAGTCGTACTGGGCCAGTTTGCTGAAAATGGCCTTGAAGTTGACCTGCCCGTCGCCGGGGGAACGGAAGCGGCCGGCGCGGTCGGCCCAGGCCTGGTAGCCCCCGTACACGCCCTGCCGGCCGCTGGGGTTAAACTCGGCATCCTTGACGTGAAAGGCCCGGATTCGCTCGTGGTAGAGGTCGATGTACTCCAGGTAGTCGAGGCACTGCAGCACGAAGTGAGAGGGGTCGTAGAGCAGGCAGGCGCGGGGGTGGTGCTGCACCTTGTCGAGAAACATTTCGTAGCTGATGCCGTCGTGCAGGTCTTCACCTGCGTGCACTTCGTAGCACACGTCCACGCCGCACTCGTCGAAGGTTTGCAGAATCGGCAGCCAACGCTTAGCCAGCTCCGTAAAGCCCATTTCCACGAGGCCCGCCGGGCGCTGGGGCCAGGGGTAGACCATTGGCCAAAGCAACGCCCCGCTGAAGGTGGCGTGGGCAGTAAGGCCCAGGTTCTGGGACGCCTTAGCTGCGTACTTGAGCTGCTGCACCGCCCACTCTTGCCGGGCCTTGGGGTTACCGTGCAAGGCCTTGGGGGCAAAGCCGTCGAAGAGCGAATCGTACACAGGATTTACGGCTACCAGCTGCCCCTGCAGGTGGGTCGACAACTCGGTGATTTCCAGGCCGGCGGTCTGCACCTTGCCTTTTACTTCGTCGGCATAGGTCTGACTCTCGGCCGCCAGCTGCAGGTCGATGAAGCGTTTGTCCAAGCTCGGAAGCTGCACGCCTTTAAAGCCCAGGCTGCTGGCCCACTGGCAGATGCTGTCCAGACTGTTAAACGGCGGTTGTTCGGAAATAAACTGGGCCAGAAAAATAGCGGGCCCTTTGATAGTTTTCATGCGTGGCTAAATGGTAAACTCGGTCCACTTCTGTTCGGAGCGGCCCGAGGCAATGACGTTTTCGATGAAGGCCATGCCCCGCACCCCTTCTTCAATGCTGGGGTAGTCCAGAGCTTCGGGTGGGGCGGGGGTGCCGGCCAGGTCGGCTTGCAGGCTCAGGGCGAAGTTGCGGTAGAGGTTGGCAAAGGCTTCGAGGTAGCCCTCGGGGTGGCCGGCGGGGGTGCGGGCGTTGTGGCGGGCGTAGGAACTGACGTAGCCCGTACCCGCCCGGCGAATTTCGGTAGGCCGGTCAAGCCACTTTACCAGCAGGGTGTTGGCATCGGCCTGCTGCCATTCCAGGCCACCTTTTTCCCCGTACACCCGCAGGCGCAGGTTGTTTTCCTCGCCGGCCGCCACCTGTGTAGCCACCAGCACGCCGCTGGCCCCACCCGAAAGGCGCAAGAGCACGGCCCCGTCGTCGTCGAGCTGCCGGCCGGGTACTACGGTGTTGATGTCGGCGCAGAGCTGGGTCACGCTTAGGCCCGTGACGTACTCGAGCAGGTTGAAGGCATGAGTGCCAATGTCGCCCATGGCCCCGGCGACGCCGCTGCGGGCGGGGTCGGTGCGCCAAGCGGCCTGCTTGTTGGCCGAGCCTTCCTCGAAGGTGCTCAGCCAGCCCTGCGGATACTCTACGTACACCTTGCGGATGGTGCCCAACTCCCCACCTGCAACCAGCTGCCGGGCTTCTTTCACCATGGGGTAGCCGGTGTAGGTATGGGTCAGGCAGAAGCGGGTCGGGCTGGCCTCGACCACAGCTTGCAGCTCCTTGGCTTCGGCCAAAGAAAAGGTCATGGGCTTGTCGAGAATGACGTGGAAGCCGTTTTCTAGGGCCAGCTTGGCCGGGGCGAAGTGCAGGTGGTTGGGCGTCACGATGGACAACACCTGCACCCGCAGCTCGGCGGGCAGCTCTTTTTCGCGCTGGATCAGCTCCTCGTAAGAGCCGTAAACCCGCTCGGGCTGGAGGCCTAGCAACTGCCCGCTGGCCCGGGAGGTGTCGGGGTTGCTGCTGAAGGCTCCGGCAACTAACTCATATAGCCCATCCAAGGCGGCAGCGTGGCGGTGTACAGCCCCAATAAAGGCTCCCTGCCCGCCGCCTATCATGCCCAGTCGTAGTTTCATTCGGTTTTAGTTGTTGGTTGTTCGTTTTCCGTTGTTAGTCTTTGCTGCAGTTTACCTGACAACTAACAACGAGCAACGAACAACTTAAGTAGTAGCCCAGGCCCGGTCGCCTTTTTTGTAGGGCACGCAGCCGTCGTATTTGCCCGGCACGGGCAGGTAGCGCAGGGCCTTGGTGCTGCCCACTTCGGAGGTGAAGTAACCCAGCAAAGTCAGCTCTTTGAGCATGCGGAAGTAGTGGTTGGGCGCTTCCAGGGTTTTGGTTTTGCTGTAATTTTTCTGTTCAGCGTCCAGGGCCGTGAGCAGGACAGTACGCTGCTCCGGGGTGCTTTCCAGAAAGCCCTTACCGTTTTTCTGCTTACTGGCCTGCTCCAGCTTAGTCAGGCCCTCCAGGAAAATCTGCTGGTCTTTGGGCTCGTAGCAGTCCTTGACCATGACGGCCATGAACGAGCCCACGTCGGCGGCTTTGGCCCCGGGCGTTTTGGTGGTGGGCAGGATGGTTTCCCCTACCTCATTGAGGTAGGCAACTTGATCCTGATTGAGAAAAGGCTTTTCCTTTTTAGCGGCCGTGGTGGCCTTGGCATTCTTTTCCTCGGTGGGCGAGGAGCAGCTGCTCAAAAAATAGTCACCGCCGATAAGGGTGCCGCCCATGATGAGGGCTACCCGGGTGAGGGCGTCTCTTCTGTTCATAGTGGTACGGATTAGACGTTTTGCTTTTTCAGCTCACTTACCGCGTGGTCGACGGCGCGGGCCGTGAGGGCCATGTAGGTCAGGGAAGGGTTCTGGCAGGCCGAGGAAGTCATGCAGGCCCCGTCGGTGACGTACACGTTGGGCGCGTCCCAGACCTGGTTGTGAGCGTTGAGCACCGACGTTTTCGGGTCGCGGCCCATGCGGGCGGTACCCATTTCGTGGATGCCGCCGCCCATGGCGTAGCCGTTGTTGTAGGTCTTCACGTTTTTGAGCCCGGCCTTTTCCAGCATTTCCTGGGCATCCTGCATCATGTCGATGCGCATTTTCTGCTCGTTGTCCCGGATGCTGGCGTCGAGAGCCAGCACGGGTAGGCCCCACTTGTCCTTCTTGTCTTTGTCGAGGAAGGCGCGGTTGTCGTGGTAGGGCAGGGTTTCGCCGAAGGCGCCCAGGCCCATCGTCCAGTTGCCGGGTTCCGACAGAGCGTCTTTCAGGTCGCCGCCGATGCTCATTTCGGCAATTTCCCGGCTCCAGCCTTCCCGCCCGGCGCCGCCCTGGTAGCCGAAGCCGCGGATGTAGTCGCGCTTGTCGCCAAAGAGGTTGCGGAAGCGGGGCACATAAATACCGTTGGCCCGGCGGCCAAACACGTACTTGTCTTCGTAGCCGGGCATCTCGCCGTGGGCCCCCACCCGGAAGTGGTGGTCCATCAGGTTGTGGCCCAGCTGCCCGCTGCTGCTGCCCAGCCCCTCGGGCCACACGTCGGTGGCCGAGTTCATCAGCACCCAGGCTGAGTTCAGGGTGGAGGCGTTGAGAAACACGATTTTGGCGAAGTACTCGTAGGTCTGGTTGGTTTCTGCGTCCAGCACTTCTACGCCCTTGGCCCGCTTGGTGTCCTTGTCGTAAAGGATTTTGGTCACGATGGAAAACGGCCGCAGCGTGAGGTTGCCGGT
This sequence comes from Hymenobacter cellulosivorans, assembly GCF_022919135.1. NCBI lineage: Bacteria > Pseudomonadati > Bacteroidota > Cytophagia > Cytophagales > Hymenobacteraceae > Hymenobacter > Hymenobacter cellulosivorans. The sequence goes on from NZ_CP095049.1 coordinate 3,849,322, forward strand.
GGCTACGGCGGCGGGTAAGGAGGCGGCCTGGGTGCTGTAGTAAGCCCCGAATGGGCAGCCCAGCCAGCACTTGTTGCGGTACTGGCAGTTGGTGCGGTTGTTATGGGCCACGGTGATGTTGGCCGTGCGCCCAATCACCATGTGGCGGTCCTTGTAGTTCTTTTTGATGCGGGCCGCCACGTCCTTTTCCACGCAGTTCATTTCCATGGGCGGCATAAAGTCGCCGTCGGGTAGCTGGGGCAGGCCGTCCCGGTTGCCGCTGATGCCCGCGAATTTCTCCACGTAGCTGTACCAGGGGGCCAGGTCCTTGTAGCGGATAGGCCAGTCGACGGCCACCCCGTCCTTGGCGTTGGCCTCGAAGTCGTAGTCGCTCCAGCGGTAGCTCTGCCGGCCCCACATCAGGCTGCGGCCGCCCACCTGGTAGCCCCGGAACCAGTCGAAGGGCTTGACCTCCACGTAGGGGCTTTCCCGCTCATCGACCCAGAACTCCAGGTTGCTTTCGTTGAGGGTATAGTCGCGCTTGAGCACGGGATGGTCGGCCATCATCTGCTGGGTTTTACCCCCGCGGTGGGGCAACTCCCAGGGCGCCTTGTTGGCATTCACATAGTCCTTGATGTGCTCCACGTTGCGGCCCCGCTCCAGCAAGATAGTTTTCAGGCCTTTTTCCGTCAATTCCTTGGCAGCCAGGCCGCCCGAAATACCGGAACCAATGACAATAGCGTCGTAGGTATTCTTTTCCATAAAAAGGGTGGGGAATGGTAGGGCGGATTTCTAGTTGTTCGTTGTCAGTTGTTAGGTTGCTCGAACCTTCTTTTCACTGACAACTGACAACGAAGAACGAGCAACTACACCAGCGTGCGCTTGATGTGGGTGATGCTCTTCTGGATGCTGTCGAAGGGGGAGCCGGGCGTTTGATCCTGCTCAACGAAGAAATACTTCAGGCCCGCTTTATTAGCCTGAGCGAAGATGCGCTTGAAGTCGATGGTGCCGCTGCCGACTTCGGTGAAGTTCTGCTTGGGTGTGTTGTCCATGTCCTTCACGTGCCAGAGCGGGAAGCGGCCGGGGTGCTTCGTGAACAGGGCCACCGGGTCGTGGCCGGCCTTGGTGGCCCAGTAGAGGTCCAGCTCCATCTGCACCAGATTTTTGTCGGTGCTGCTGAGCAGCAAATCGTAGGGCAGCTGGCCGTTCTGGGCCGCGAATTCGAAGTCGTGGTTGTGGTAGCAGAGCTGGATGCCGGCCTTTTTGCTTCGCTCCCCGGCTTTGTTGAGCTGCTCGGCCACATACTTATAGTGGTCCAGGCCACCGCGCTCGGCGTCCGAGAGGTAGGCGCACACCATGTACTTCACGCCGGCTTGAGCCGCGTCGTCCACGGCCTTGTCCCAGCCGTGGAGCATGGTGCCCTGCACGGGCTGGCCTTTTTCCTGCTCCTCGCCCAGACGGTAGTGGCTGCTGGGCATAATCAGGCCGTTTTGCTTGAGCAGCTTGGCAAAGGCGGCGGGCTCCATGCCGTAAAATTTCTGGCTGCCGGTATACGTAGCGCCTTCCACCGAGGTGTAGCCCAGCTTGGCAATGCGGGCCAGCGTGCCGGCCGGGTCTTTTTGCATGTCCTCGCGCACGGTGTAGAGCTGCAGGCCAATGTACTGCTTGGGAGCCGCTAGCAAAGCAGGGGAAACCAATACTCCGGCTGAGAGCAGGGCGGCAGATTTTACGAAAGCGCGGCGGGACGTTGTCATAGTCAGGATGGGTGGGGAAGGGTAAGGAGTGAAGGCCGGCTTAGGCCGAACTCAGGCGTAGAGCCGCCACGGGGTAGGTAAGATAATCGGTTGTGTAAGGCCCGAAGAATTGTTTTGGTGTACTCTTAGGCTTGTTTCCAGCCAGAAACAGCCGGGCTGATAAGGGTAATCCGCCCTAATTTATTGTTCCTGATTTGGAGAAAGCAAGCATTTGAATGGTATAAAAACCAGCAGATTGGCCTAAAAAGTAAACGCAATACACTTACGACACACGCAACGGCAGCCATTCCACCACCCAGCACCATAATTAGCCGGCTCCTGGCTTTCTCGTCCAACAGATAAAAAACATGGTCGTGCCCAGACATCTTTTGGGCGCTTGGCGCAAAATCAGCGGCAAAGGGCCGGACAACTAGTATTCGCCCGGCAGGCGGGGTTCGGGCTGGCGCAGGGCCTGATTGTTGGGCTGGGGCTGGGTAAACTGCAGGGGTGGATAGGCCCAGGGGGTGGTGTTACCCGAGGCATCCAGAAGGGCAAACGTTACCGAGTAGTCTGGGCCCTTGTCCAGCATAAACGGGCCGCCGCACATGCCCCGCCCAATGAAAAGAATGCCTTGCTTGTCCGGCATGACGTAATAGGTCGTTTGCTGGCCGCTGCTCAGGCTCCTCACGGTGGCCTTTACTATGTACTCCGATTCGTCCCGGACCGGGCACGTGAAGTCAACGGAAACATCCGGGCCACACCCGTACTCGGTGTACTGCTGGCCTTTTTCGGTGGGCCGGGCCAGCCAGGCGGGAGGCGTCTGGTCCTGGCCCGGTACCACGGTGTAGAGCACCCGGCTGCGGTGGAGCTGGAAGACGAGGTTTTGCTTGGCCGTGCCTTTCTTCCGGGCTTCGGTAATCACCAGCTCGTACTGCCGGCCGACTTCCAGGCGGCGGCTTGGTTTGAGCACGGCCTGGGTAACGGCAAACTCGCCCAGCAACAGCTGCTGCACCTCCAGCGGAATCTGCTGGTCAGCTGCCTGCAAATAGATTTTGTAGGTGCTGCCCAATCCCCTGATTATTTCCTGGCTGGCCGAATAGCCATCCACAACGAATACCGGAGTTGCGTGCACCGTCCGGGCCTGGGGCCACACCCGCAGGCCACTGTTTATGCATTTGGCCCGAGCCGGCAATGTGGTACTGGCAAGGACAGCAAGTATGACCAGCGTTTTCGGGCCGGCGGCGGAAGGCTTTAGCTGAGGCATAGCGTGGAAATAGGAAGTACTCCAAGTTAAGAGTTCTGGCCGGAAAGCGTCGGAGTTCGGAGAAAAGGTAAACCAGACCGTGCGTTGCGTCGCTGCTGCAAGAGCCTGGAGCAGAGGCTGATTCAGGCTCTGCTGAGCTGAACGGTAGTACGCTTTGTGCCACCAAACCCGGCGTACATGCGTTAGAAACCAGGTGCCAGCCCGTTCCCCGAAGCCACGCTTGAGCTTGCCCCGGCTGGTAGTGTAGCTGAAATCCTAACGCAGATCTATATGAAAGCAGTGGAAGAAAATAAGCCCGTGACGGCCACCTACGACATTGCCCAGATTATGGGCGGCCTCTACGGCGACGGTATCATTGGTCTGAAAGGGGCCTTTAGCCGCGAATGGGCTCAGCAGTTGGGCGAGGATATTGCCGTGCTCTACCAGGAAGCTCTGCAGCGGCCCGGCGGTGCCTTGGGCCGGGGCCCCAAGCGGCACTACGTCGAAATTCACCCCGAAAGTATCCGCGGCTTCCTGGAACTGGCTACCCACCCGTGGCTGACGGCCGTGTGCGAAGCCGTGCTGGGACCCGACTACAAAATCGTGGAAATCGGCTTCGACGTGCCCAATCCCGGAGCCATGAACCAGCCCTGGCACCGCGACTTTCCCGCCAACGAGGATACTATCCGGGGTCGGCGGCTCAACTCCCTGGCCTTCAACCTGACTACTGTGGACGTGTACGAGGACATGGGCCCGTTTGAAATTGCGCCCGGTACCCAGTGGGATTTGCCCATCGGCTTTGAGCACGACATGTTTCCGCCCAAAACGAACAGCCCCCGCTACGAGGCCCGGGCCCAGCGCAAAATGCCCCAGATGGGCGACATTTCCGCCCGCTCGGCCCTGACCATTCACCGCGGCACGGCCAATAACTCGGATAAGTCGCGGCCAGCCCTGGTGCTGGGCGTGGACGCGCCCACGGCCAACAACGCCGAACGCCACGACCTGCAGCTCACCCACCGATTCTACGCCACGCTGCCCGAGAGCCTGCGGCAGCACCTGACCTGCCGCCTCGTCGACGAGCTGGAGCCCATCATGCAGGGCCATACCATTGAAGGCCTGATGATGGGCGAGGCCTAGAAAACGAGTGCTTAATTGGTAGAGCAGTCATCAAAACGTTATTCCGAGCCTGGCGAGAAATCCCGCGGGCCGAGGTTGTTTATGCTGTCATCCTTCGCTGGGCCTGCGTCAGATGAAGGATGAGAGATGAAACTAAGGCCTGAAGAACTACCCCAAACCATCCCACCCCGACCGCCCATGCCCACGCCCGACGACCATATCTACCAGGAAGCACAGCTGGCGCCCATGACCGTGGCCGAAATAAACGAGCTGACCCGCGCAGCTCGGGCCCAGCCGCCCAGCGCCGACCAAACGCACGTGTTGGTGCCCGACGGCGAAGACCCCTGGGTGATTAGCCACGAAGGCCAGCTGTACTACTGCACCGTGGACCGGCTGAAGCGCAAAATTCTGGTGGCTAAGTTTTCCCGCCTAGAGGATATGGCCGCAGCCGAGCTGGTCGAAGTGTGGCCTGGTTTGCAAGGCGCCACGCCGGAGTTCGTGGAAATCTGGGCGCCCGAACTACAGCTCATCGACGGGCAGTGGTACGTGTACTTTGCCCTCTACAATGCCCGGCTCGGGGAGGAGCGGCTCTACGCCCTGCGGGGAATTTCCGCCGACCCGCAGGGGGAGTACGAGTTTATGGGCCGGCTGGAAGTACCCACCGACCGGTGGGCCATCGACGGCACCGTGCTCCGCCTCGGTGACGGCCAGCTGTATTTTCTGTGGTCGGGATGGGAGGGTTTCGCCAACGTGAGCCAGAATATTTACATCGCCCGCCTGAGTAACCCCTGGACCATCAGCTCCGATAGGGTCTGCATCTCAAGGCCCGAGCACGACTGGGAAAGGCAGGGGTACCCCCACGTCAATGAAGGCCCGCAGGTACTGCAGCGCCAGGGCCGCACCTTTGTTATCTATTCCGCCTCCGGCAGCTGGACCGACGACTACTGCCTGGGCCAGCTCACCTACCTCGGCGGCGACCCGCTCAATCCGGCATCCTGGCGCAAGGAGCCTCGGCCGGTATTTGCCAAAACCGGCACCATCTTCGGCCCCGGCCATGCCTCGTTTGTTGAGGTCGAAGGGCAGGACTACATTATCTACCACGCCGCCCGCCGCAGCCAGGCCGGCTGGGCCCGGCAGATTCGCTACAAGCCCTTCACCTGGCACGCCGACGGCTCCCCAGACTTTGGCGAGCCGCTCTAAGTGTGTTCCGGAAAGCTGCTGCGCTTATTAATTACCTGTGCGCAGTTGGTTGGCTTTCTGCTCCCGCGCGGCTGCTTTGAGCTGGTGGCGCTTGATTTCAAGGGGTTCCTGCTCCCGGATTTCACTGCGCAGGCCCTCGATTTCCATCGAGTTGCCCGAGGTAGAGAAGCTCCACTGCCGCCCGAACCGGAGTTGATAAGGGAGCAGGCAATGGTGGCGGGCAGACTCAGCAGCAAGCCCTTCCTACCGCTTTTCTAAATAACCTTGAGCGGGAACTAGCAATTTTAGGTGACAACACAAAGGTTGGTTACCTACTATGGCAGTTCGGTGAATAGGTATCTAAAAGCGCGAGATGCCCAAGATAATTAGCGAAATACCTTTCTTCTTATCCTGCCTTACCTCGTCGGGCCCTTGTCCACCTGCGCCTCCAGCCGGGCCTGCACGTCCACGGGCAGCTTGCTGAGCAAATCCAGGCCGGTGGCGTTTTCGATGGCGTCGACCGAGACGCGGTACTGGCTCCAGTCGGCGCTGACACTGTTGTCGTTGGGCGTGTCGATGGCCAGGATGCGGGCCTGGCTAGGAATGCGGGCCAAATCGTCGGAGCCTTCGGGCAGAATTACCAGTACCTTCCAGACCCGGGCCGGCACGGTCACCTTGCCGCCATCCAGGGTAGTAGTGAAGCCCTTCGAGCCCGTACCGCCCTTGCCGTAGCTGCCCATAATGACGTAGATTTCCTGGCCCCGGTTTACCTGGGTGCGGCCCCACTCTTCGAGGCTGCTCCAGGTGCGCTGGTTGTTGTTGGGCGCCTGCGGAATCATGTTGGTCATCAGAAACGTGGCCGAGTTGTCGTCCAGGTCGGTGGTACGGTCGGCCGAGGGGCAGTTGTGGCCCTTGTCGAAGCCCGAGCCCGAGTAGCTGCGCGGCGTCACGGCGTAGAACCCGCGGGGCAGAGCCGGGTCGGGGCGGAAGTCGTCCTGCCGGGGTGCCGAGCCCATCCAGGTGCGGTTTAGGTGCCAGCTCACCCAGGTCGGGATGCCCCGGTTGGCGTTGTAGCCGATGCTGAACTGGGGCTTAACGAGCAGGTAGTTGGTCAGATTGTCGGGGCTGCTGGTGGCTCCGCTGGGGTTGCCCAGGGCCATGTTGTCGTCCCGGCTGGTCACCACGGCCGAAGCCTTGCGGGTGGTGGCCGGGGGCAGGGAAGTGCCCGGCGAAGCACCGCCGCTGCCCGTGGGTGTAGTGCCGGAAGTGCCACTAGAGCCGCTGTCGGTAGCTAGGCTGCCCGTCGTTTCGAGTTGCACATCGTCGATGTTGAGCCGGCCGCTGCCTCCGGTTTTGCGAATTTCCAGGCGGAGCCGGTTGGTAGTGCCCCCGGCAAAGGTATTCACCGCCAGGCGCGGGCCCTGGGTGCGCACCGGCTGCCCGATGCGGCGGAAGCTACGGCCCCCATCCACGCTGCCCCACAGCTCCCAGGTGCTGGCCGGGTCGTTGCCGTAGGCCGCCGCGCTGATGCGGATGCTGCGCACCCCGGCCGGGGCGTCAAAGTTCATCCGGAGTTTGCCCTGATTGCGCAGCCGGGCCGCGTGCTGCCCGTTTTTGTGGTCTTCATCGGCCGAGCCAATCAAGGCGTCTTCGAAGTGCCAGGCTCCGGTAGTCAGGGTCTCGTCGGCCGTCGAATACGCGCCTTTGCTGCCCGCCTCGAAAGTTTCGGTCAGACCACTGCCGGTGGGCACCTGGGCCGCTGGGCCGCTGCTACCCGCCGATTCGACCGGAATAGCCGGGGGGCCGTCGGGCAGGGGCGGACGGGAAGTTTCGGGTTGCGACTGGGAGCAGGCCAGTAGGGCAGCGGGCAAAAGAAACAGCAGACGGGACATAGCGCGAAGGTAGCAGATCTGGGGCAGCTACCTACTAGCCCTTGGCCGGCGGTAAGAGCCGCTGCAAAGCCGCAATTTCAAGGTCCAGGGCTTGAATTCGGGCATCGAGTTGGGCTTGGGGAACGGCGCCAAACCGGGTAAGCTGCCAACGGGCATCGGCCAGCAGGTCGGTGTACCAGCTCCGGTCCCGGGCATCAGGGTCCGGACTACCGTCGGTAGGCGCCGGGGGCAGGGCCGCCAGCACGGGCGTCAAAACCACGATGCGCCGACGCAAGGGCAACGCCTGTCGCCGCAGCTTTTCCAGCTGGTAGCGGATAGTATCGACTTCGTTCTGGCACTGCCCGATTCGCTGGCGCACTTCCTTTAAACCCGGCGCCGCATCCGGGTGCTGCGAATTGGCTTCGACGTCGGCCAAGGGCGGCTCCTTATCAGTGCCACCGTTGGCCGAATGCAGCGTAAGCAGGGGAGCCAGCCGAATCAGGGCTGGAGTGGGCAGCTGGCGGCGGTTAATTTCGACCTGGGCCAGCAGGTCGCGCGAAATGCGCAGGTGCACTGCCAGCTCCAGCTGAGTCAGGCCCAGCAGCTGTCGGAGGTTCCCTTCGCTCGATTGATTGGGCATACGCTTGATAACCAGCCTAAAAATGGTAAAAAACAGTAGTAGTTACTGATTCGTCACAGAATACGATAAACTATAATATTTTGTGACAAGCACTGTCACAGACAGGTATGTCACAACTATAAATGTGACTCCTGTGATTGTGACAATGGTTGTCACACTTTTCGCCGAGGCCTGATTTTAAGTGACAGATCCTGATCTGTCTCCTTGATACTGCTTGCGTGGCAACGTGGCGCGGGAAATAGAGTCATTGTAGCCTACCTTGCTTCTCTATTTCTCAGCACAAGTATACATGACCCCAACCTCTACTCCTAAATTGCTTTTCCTGGCCGCCAGTTGCGCGTCGGCCCTGTGGCTGGGCTCCTGCGGGCAGGAGCAGCACGCCGGCTCGGCCGAAACGCCTACCGCCGATGCCAACTTCGAACGGTTTAAAACCCAGTTTATTGATTCGCTCTGGTACTACAACCCCGAGTGGGCCAGCAGCCAGGGTTACCACCGCTACGACTCTTTGCTGGTGGTGCCCAACGCCGCTCGCCGGCAGGTGGAAGCCAAGGAGCAGGCCCGGGTGCGCAAGCAGCTGGCTACGATTCCGGTGGGGGAGCTGTCGGTAAATAACCAGACCGACTTCCGCCTGATTGAAAACTACCTGAACAGTGCCCGTTGGTACGCCGACACGTTAAAGGAGTGGCAGTGGAACCCGGCTAACTACAACCTGGGCGGGTCGGTAGCCGAAATCCTGAATGGCCGCTACCAGCCCCTGGACCGCCGCCTGCGCAGCATTTCGTGGAAGCTTTCCCGGGCTACCGACTACTATGCTGCCGCCGAGGAAAACATCCAGAACCCTACCCGGGAGCATACCGAGCTGGCTATCCGCCAAACCAAGGGTGCCCTGGAGGTATTTGGGCCGGCCCTGTTGGATTCGTTGGGCCGCTCGGGCTTGTCGGAGCGGGAGAAAAAGGACTTCCGCGACCGGGTAGCCACTACCCGGCTGATGCTGGAAAACTACATCGGCTTTTTGCAAAACGAGGTGCTGCCCGCCGGCAAGTTCCGCAGCTTCCGCCTGGGCAAGGCCCTCTACGACCGCAAATTCAACTACGACATCCAGAGCAGCTACTCCGCCGACCAAGTCTACCAGAAGGCCCAGCAGCACAGGCAGGAACTGTTGCGCGACATGAACAAGCGCGCCGCCCGGCTCTGGCCTAAGTACTTTGCCGGCCAGCCCCTGCCCACCGACTCCCTGGCCGCCGTCAAGCAGGTGATTAGCCGCCTTTCCCAGAACCACGCCACCCAGGCCGGCTTCGTGGCGGCGGTGAAAGCCCAGATTCCGACCCTGGTCAAGTTTGTCAACGACAAAAAGCTGCTCACCCAGGACCCAACCAAGCCGCTGGTGGTGCGCGAAACCCCGGCCTACATGCGCGGCAGCGGGGCCGGGGCCTCCGTTTCGGCCCCGGGCCCCTACGACAAGGCCGCCGACACCTATTATAACGTGGAGCCCCTCGACGGGCAGCCGGCCGAGCAGGCCAACAGCTACCTGCGCGAGTACAATGAGTATACCCTGCAGATTCTCAACATTCACGAAGCCATTCCGGGGCACTACACCCAGCTCGTGTACGCCAACCGCTCACCTTCGCTCATCAAATCCATCTTCGGCAACGGAGCCATGATTGAGGGCTGGGCCGTGTACGCCGAGCGCATGATGCTGGAAAGCGGCTACGGTGGCAACTCCGACGAAATGTGGCTGATGTGGGACAAGTGGAACATGCGCGTCACCCTGAACGCCATCATCGACCACGAAATTCAGGTCAACAACGCCTCCGAGGCCAGCATTGTGGCCCTGCTCACCCGCGACGGGTTCCAGGAGCAGTCGGAAGCTACCAACAAGTGGAGGCGGGCCACCCTGAGCCAGGTGCAGCTGGCCAGCTACTTTACCGGCTACACCGAAATCTACGATTTGCGCCAGGAGCTCAAAAAGGAGCAGGGCAGCAGCTTCGATCTGAAGGCGTTTAATGAGCAGTTTCTCAGCTACGGCAGCGCCCCGGTGCGCTACATCCGCAACATGATGCTGAAAAAGCCAGCGTAGGGGAGCCCTGGGCTATTGACTATAGCAACGTATAGAACGTCATGTCGACCAACGGGAGACATGACGTCTTTATGCCTGATCGGCGTACCCGGTTTTACCAGCTGCCCGTATACCCCTAGTTCCGCTTTTTACCCGTTTTATGCAAGAGAAAGACCGTCAGCGCGTCTACCAAACCGACGATGAGGGCCTGCGCCGCTACACCCACGAGCACATGAAGGTGTTTGTCAAGTTTACCTCCGATAACTGCGAGATTTGCGAAAGCCTGGCCCCGCCCTTCGAGAAATTTGCCAACGACGAGCCCTACGAAACCATCCTGTTTCTGCGCCTGGCCTCGGAGGAAAGTCCGGTGGCTAAAAAGCTGATGCAGCAGAAAGTGGCTCCCTTCTTTGTCAGCTACTGCCAGGGCCGTATTTTGGAGTGCGACACGCTCACGGCCGAAGCCGAAGTACAGGCCATGCTGGAGCGCCTGCGCGAGTGGCTGCCCCAAAACAACTAAATAGTCGGCGCATGCGGCTTGGGCTACACAAGGATGCGGGGGTGCTGCTGACGTTTCTGCTGCTGTTTCTACTGATCTAGGGCGGCTTCCCGCTAATTTCCTCCTAGCTTCGCGGCCGTGTTTTTCGTCGTTTCCAAAATTTTGCCCTACCTGCTGGAGCCCGCCATCTGGCTGCTGGCCCTGCTGGTAGGGGCTCTGCTGAGTCGCAAGCGGCCCGGCCGGCAGCGTGGGTTCGTGGTGGCTGCTCTAGTACTCATACTCATCGGTACCAATGGCGGGTTGGTCAACGAGGCCTGGCTGGCCTGGGAACTGCCGCCCGTGCCGCTGCGCACCATCGGGCCCCACGACGCGGGCGTGCTGCTCACCGGCGTCACCAAGCCCCAGAAGTCGCCCCACGACCGGGTCTACCTTTCTGAAGGGGCCGACCGGGTCACGCACACCTTGTGGCTGTACCGGGCTGGGCGGATTCGCCGGATTATTATCAGCGGGGGCTCGGGATCGTTGCGGGAAGTGGCCCACACCGAAGCCCAGGACATTGCCACGCTGCTACGGCTGGCCGGCGTGCCGAGCCGGGATATTCTGCTGGAGGAGCGCAGCCGCAATACCCGCGAAAACGCCCAGTTTACCAAGGAATTACTGGCCCAACACCCGGACATCAAGAGCCTGGTACTGGTTACCTCGGCCTTTCACCAGCGCCGGGCCTTGGGCTGCTTTGTCAAAGTCGGCCTGCACCCCACGCCCTTTCCCGTTGACTTTCGCACCGAAGACGGTGGCCCGGCTTCCCTCACTTACTGGCTCCCCGATGCCACTGCCCTGGGCCGCTGGAGCCACCTGCTCCACGAGCTGCTCGGATACGTGACCTATAAAGTGCTGGGGTATATTTAATGTGGAGGAAAGTGAAAATTGAATACTCCTGTCCTTGCCAGGAAGAATGACAAAGCCATCCGTCCTCTAAAATGGGTGGAGCCTTTTAAAGTGAAAAGCCCTTTCCTGTTTGTGCGGGAAAGGGCTTTCTACTAGAAGAACGGGTCGTACTACGCCGGGGCCGGATGGCTCTGCTCTGCTCGTAAGGACAGCAAGGGCGTTAGCACCTGAGCACATTCAACCACATTTATTACTTAAAAAAAACCTACTCTACTTTCTTCTTCGCCACGGGCGCTTCGCCGGCTACCCAGATGCTTTTCTGGTTGACGAACTCCCGGATGCCGAGGTAGGATAGCTCCCGGCCGTAGCCCGACTTTTTGACCCCGCCGAAGGGCATTTCCGGCGACGACTTGACCATGGCATTCACGAACACAGCGCCCGACTCGATGCGGCGGGCCACGGCCTCGCCGCGTTGCTGGTCGCGGGTCCAGACGGAGGCGCCCAGGCCGAAGGGCGAGTCATTGGCCAGGCGCACAGCGTCAGCTTCGTCGCGGGCTTCTAGGATGAGGGCTACCGGGCCAAAGAGTTCCTCGTAGTACGCCGGCTGCCCGGGCTTGATATTCGACAGAATCATGGGGCGGAACAGGGCGGTGCCGGGCTCTTTCTGCCCGCCGAACAGCTCGACTTTGGCTCCGGCTTTCACCGTGTCGTCTACCTGCTTGGTGAGCTCGTCGGCCAGGTCGGGGCGGGCCAGGGGGCCGTATTGGGTGGCCTCGTCGAGCGGGTCGCCGGTGCGCATAGCCAGCAGGTGGGTTTTAAGCTGGCTGATGAAGGGTTTTAGGATGGACTTATGGACAATAAAGCGCTTGGCGGCAATGCAGCTTTGCCCGGCATTGACCATACGGGCCTGGGCGGCGGTTTTGGCAGCCAGCTCCAGGTCGGCGTCGGCCAGCACTACGAAGGGGTCGGAGCCGCCCAGCTCCAGTACCGTCTTCTTGATCTGGGCCCCGGCCGTGGCGGCTACTTTCGAGCCGGCTAGTTCACTGCCCGTGAGCGTGGCAGCTTTTACCCGGTCGTCCTGCAGCAGCTTTTCCACCAGGTCGGAGCCGATGAGCAGGGTGCGGAAGGTAGCAGGGGGGAAGCCAGCGTCGTGGAAAATCTGTTCCAGGGCCAAGGCGCACTGGGGCACGTTGGAGGCGTGTTTGAGCAACCCCACGTTGCCGGCCATCAGGGCCGGGGCCGCAAAGCGGATAACCTGCCAGAAGGGGAAGTTCCAGGGCATAATGGCCAGCACCACGCCCAGGGGCTCGTAGGCAATAAAGCTGCGCCGGGCCTCGGTCTTGATTTGCTCATCGGCCAGAAATTCCTCGGCGTGGTCGGCGTAGTAGTCGCAGGTCAGGGCGCACTTCTGCACCTCAGCCCGGCCGTCGGTTACGGGCTTGCCCATTTCCAGGGCCATAAGGCGGGCCAGCTCGTTTTGCCGCTCACGCAGCAGGTCGGCGGCGCGGTGCATAAGGCGGCGGCGCTCGGCAAAGGAGCTTTCACGCCACTCAGTAGCGGCCCGGGCAGCTTGGGCCAGAATCCGCTCGGTTTTGGTCCAGGAGAAGGTCCGGAAGCGCCGCAGCACCTTACCGGTATAAGGGTTAAAGGATTCGATAGCCATGCAAAAAAAGAAAAAGTGCTTGGGAAGAGTACAAACAACTCTTGCTGCGTACTGTTAGGCAGAACATAGGTTTTAAGGAATACAGTGGGGGTGTAAGCTCCACCGTAGGCCCCAAACCCAGTACTTTTGCGCTGCCAAACCGAGGCTGCGCACTGCAGAATACGGTTTATAGTGTACTTTCGTCTTACCGCTGGGCGCGTAGCGTACGTGCTGTCGGCTTTTCAACGCTGTTGCCTGTGTCTCCCACCACTCCCGAATCACCGACATCCGTTACCGAAGAGCTGCTCGTGCAGCGCCTGCGCGACCGGGATGAGTCGGCCATGACGCTGTTCTACGATAAGTACTCAGCGGCTTTGTACGGCGTCATTCTGCGCATTGTCAAGAAGGAAGAAATTGCCGAGGACGTCCTGCAGGAAAGCCTGGTCAAAATCTGGAACTCTTTTCCCTCGTACGACGCCAGCAAAGGGCGGCTTTTTACCTGGGTTCTGAATGTTTCCCGGAATTTAGCAATTGACAAAATCCGGTCTCGACAGTACCGCGTAGGTACTCGCACGCAGCCCATTGAAGAAAGTGCCGCGCTGCGCCAGGCTGCAACTCCCACGTTCCGGCCTGAGCACATTGGTTTGCAGGAAATGACTGGTAAGCTTGCTCCGGAGCAAAAGCAAATCATTGACCTGCTTTATTTTGGTGGATTTACACAAAGCGAAGTGGCTGAAGAACTCAACCTGCCGCTGGGAACGGTGAAAACCCGGGCCCGGGCGGCCATCAAAGTACTTGCAAAACTGATTCGATAGCCGTGAATATTCAGGAGTACATCGAATCTGGAATTCTGGAAGAATACGCCCTAGGCGTGCTCGACGAGGCGCAGCGCGCCGAAGTGGAGCGCTACGCCGCCGAATACCCAGAAGTTCGGCAGGAGCTCGACCTTGTGCAGCAAGGTTTAGACTCTTATGCTCAGGCACATACGCAAACAACTCCCGCCGGAATGCGGGAGCGGGTCCTGGCGGGGTGGCAGGCCGCCATCCGGCAGCAGGAAGCTCCTCAGGCGGCTCCGGAAGCTCCGGCTCCCGTGGCTGAAACCGTGGTCCGGCCCATCAGCTCGGCCCCGGTGGCCGAAGAAGCCCCGGCTTCCGGCTTTAATTGGATGATGGCGGCTTCCGTAGCCTTGCTGGTGCTAAGCGCCGCGGCCAACCTGATTTTGTACAACCGCTGGAAAGACAGCGAAACCCAGCTCGTGGCCCTGCAGGCCGATCAGTCGCGCGTGGCCTCGACCATGCAGGCCGTGGAAAAGCGCCTAGACACCCGCACTCAGGAACTGGCTGTACTGCGTAGTGAGCAGTTTCGCTCCGTAGAGCTGGCCGGCACGCCCGCCGCGCCTAAGGCCAAAGCCCGGGTGCTCTACAACCCGGCTACCAAGGCTGTGTACGTAGATGTACGTAATCTGCCCGCTTTGCCCGAAGGCAAGCAATATCAGCTCTGGGCCCTGGATAAAGGCAAGCCCGTGGATGCTGGTATGCTCGCCGCCACCACCACCGCCGGCGACAGCCTGCAGCAGATGAAGGACGTGGCCAGCGCTGAGGCCTTCGCCATGACCGTAGAGCCCGCCGGCGGCAGTGAAAACCCGACCTTATCGACCATGACGGTTTTAGGGAAATTCTAAGCCGCTCCGCACACCTAGTTGCTTACCCGCACTGTACTGGTACTGGTACTTTCAGAAGAGAGCTTAACAATAAGCTGCTTCAGAGGGTATTAGTACCAGTACCATTTTATTCCTTTTTCGTGCACGGATCTATTTTCAACCTGCTCAAACGTTTCGTTCAAACCCAGTACGACTACAGCACCTGGCTGAAGCTGGTCGAGCTTTCGGGCCTGTCCAGCGCCGACTTCGACATGAACGAGGTGTACCCGGATGCGCAAATTTATGCTCTGGTGGGTCAGGCGGCCAGTATGACCGGGATTCCGGCCGAGCAGCTACAGGAAAAGTTTGGCGAGTTTCTGGTGCCCGACCTGATGCTGGTGTACAAGCGCTATGTGCAGCCAGGGTGGGGCACGCTGGAAATGATTGAAAACACGGAGGAAGCCATGCACGGGGCCGTGCGCCGGGACGCGCCCGGCACGCGCCCACCGGTTTTGCACGTCACCCGCCTGTCGGATAAGGAGTTGGAGGTGCAGTATGAGTCGGAGCGGCGGATGGGCGCGCTGGCCGTGGGAATTATCCGGGGGCTGGCAACGTACTTCGATGAGGTCGACGAAATTGAAGTGGAGCCCCTGACCCGGGAAGACGAAGAAAAAGTTATTATCCGGGTTCGGCAGCGCTAAGCTAACTTGGCTTCTGTACGGTTGAGCTCATTGAGCATCGTATCGTTTAGTTTCTTTTCTTACCTGGGCTACAGCCCGCTACACGCAACCCCACCATGGAAAAATCGACTTACTACAACCCTGCCGACCTGGCCAAATTTGGTAATATCTCGGAGTGGCAGCCCGAAATGGGCCGCAAGTTTTTCGAGTACTACGGTGAAGTTTTCAAGGAAGGCGCCCTGACCGAGCGCGAAAAAGCCCTCATTGCCTTGGCCGTGGCCCACGCCGTGCAGTGCCCGTACTGCATCGACGCCTACACCTCTGATTCGCTGCAAAAAGGTGCCGACGAAGCCCAGATGATGGAAGCCGTACACGTAGCCGCAGCCATCAAAGGCGGCGCGGCCCTGGTACACGGCGTGCAGATGATGAATAAGGCCAAGGAAATGAGCATGTAATGGTAATGTGCTGATGCGGTTGAATGTGCCAAGGTGCCTTTGCCTTGGCTCATCAGCACCTTCAACCACATCAGCACATTAGTTAGTAACTGGCGTGATATGAAACGACCCGCTTTGCTGGCCTGGGGGCTGCTGCTGTCGGCCTGCGGCTCCAATGCGCAGTCGGGCGACAATCCGGCTTACGACCGGCTGCTGCGCACGCTCTACAAGAACACCGTACCCGCCATTCGGCCTGCCGCCCTGGCCCAGGAGCTGCAGCAAAACCCGGCCGCAGTGATAGTACTCGACACGCGCACCCCGGCCGAGTACCAGGTCAGCCACCTACGCGGCGCCCGTTTCGTCGACTTCGATACCTACGACAAGGCCACCTTTGCCGACCTGCCCCGGGACCGGAAAGTGGTGGTGTACTGCTCCGTCGGGTACCGCAGTGAGCGGGTTGGGGAGCGGCTGCGGGCGTTGGGCTTTACCCAGGTGCAAAACCTGTACGGCGGAATTTTCCAGTGGGTAAACGAAGGCCGGCCGGTGTACAACCAGCAGGGCCTAACCCAGAACGTGCACCCATATTCGGCCCTGTGGAGCCCCTGGCTTAGCAAGGGCAATAAGGTTTACGAATAAGCCGGTGGTGGCTACTCTGGGCGCGGCTCCGGGTTTGCCCGGAGTATTTCCCAGAGCAGCACGGCTCCTGCCACGGCATATTCCGCAGCCACCAGGCTCAGGTTCTCGGTGTAGGCGCTGGTTTGGTAGGCCGCGTAGGACAGCGGAATCAGGGCCGACCATACCAGGGCAAACCGGTAACGGGTAAAACTGCTCAGGGCTACCAGCGTGGTAATGTACCAGGGATGAACCGTGGTGGCCAGGGCAAAATACAGCGTGAGCGTAAATAACAAGGTGCCTGGCAGCGTGGCCAGTGTAGGGCGCTTTTCCGTGGCGGCTAGTAGCAGGGCCCCGAGACCGGTAGCAAGGGCCAGGAAAGTACCCAGGCGGGCAATCTGGTTGTAGCCCGTGTGCCAGTAGCCCACAGCCCGCAGCAGGTAGTACAGGCTAGCATTAAACTCGAACTTGTGGAAGTACAGGTCGAGGCTGCGGCCCAGGTTGCGCAGCAAATCGGCGGATACGAAAGGTGCAAACAGCACCAGCAGAAACACCACCGTAAGGCCGGCGTAGCGCAAGAATTGTGCCCAGCCCAGGCGGCGCAGCAACAGGGGCAGGGCCAGCACCGGCAGCAGCTTGGTAGCAATGGCGGCGGCCAGAGCCGCCGCCGCCATTGCCCGGCGGTTTTGGGCCAGCAGCCACAGCGCCGCCAGCACACCGCAGATTAGCAAAGCTTCGAAGTGCAGGTTGCCAGTCAACTCCACAATCACCAAGGGGTTGAGCAGGTAGGTCAGTGCCCGGCTATCAGGCAACCCGAAGCGCGGCAGCAGCCGGAGCAACAGCAGGGCCGTGCCCGCCTCGGCCATCAGCAGCACCAGCCGCAGCACGAGGACAAATCCTTGCTCACGGGTTGGAAACAACTTGCTGGCCAACCCAAAGGCCGCTTGGCAAACGGGCGGATACACGGAGTAGTAATGCGGCGAATTAAGTTGGGTGTAGAGCTGCCGGGCTGCTTGCTTGGACAAAGGCGGCAGAGGACTAACTGTGGAATCGGCGGCCGGGGCCATCCTGTCAGCGGGGCGCAGCCGGTAGGGGTTTTGGCCGGCCGCCACCAGGGCTCCATCCCAGCGGAAGCGGAAATAATCGTCGGACAGCGCCGGTAGAGCAGGCAGCCAGAGTAGACGCAGGATTAGAGCCAGACCCAGACCGTAGCGCAGGGGCAGGGGACGGCGCAAGAGCAGGGCATAGCCGCCGAAGGCCACGGTATACAGCGCCAGCAACAGCCCGAAATCCGACCGGGGAATGGCGTAGGCCAGCCCCAAGTAAGCTGTGGCGCTCAAAACCGCCGCCAGCCCGTGCGCGCCGGTTAGCCGTGGGTTCACGAGGTAGCGCGGTTATGCTGCAGGGAATAGTAGAAGATCAGGCCGAAGCCGACCGTGAGCAGGCCGTGAAAGGGCAGCAGCCCGTAGCTGCGGAAGTACAGGCCCAACCCCAACCCAAACAGGAAATACAGCGCCAGCAGGCCTTCCAGCATGGTCAGGCCGTCCAGGCTACCGGTGCGGTAGCGGCGGCCCACCCAGGTGCCCTGCCGCTTGATGAGCCCCATCTTCGGCGTCCGGATGAAGGCCGAGGGGCGCCGGGCCAGGCCGGCCAGCACCGCCCGGGAATTGTGCAGTGATAAGCCCATCGTGACGGCCAGAAACAGCAGGAACCGCGGCACAAATTGCCCCAAGCGCCCCGCCGGGCTGCCCACTCGCCAAGCTGTGTAGAAGTAATAGGTCAGCGGCAAAAATCCCAGAACACAAACCGAGGCCAGGCGGAAAACGGGCTGAAACCGGGGCTCATATTCCCGAATGTAGAGCAGGGGCACGCTGAGCACAGCCATCAGCAGAATGGCCACGAATACAGTGCTGTTGAGCAAATGAAACGCGGCGTGGAGCTTGGTGCTGGTGCTCTGGCCCGAGCGCAGCACCTGGCGCAGGTGCTTGCGGGCCGTTTCGGCGGCGCCCTTGGTCCAGCGGTGCTGCTGCGACTTGAGAGCGGGCAAGGCAGCCGGTAGCTCGGCCGGGGCCTGCACCCCGGGCAAATACACGAAGCGCCAACCCCGCAGCTGGGCCCGGTAGCTCAGGTCCAGGTCTTCGGTGAGCGTATCGGCGTGCCAGCCGCCGGCGTCCTCGATGCACTTCCGCCGCCATACGCCGCCGGTGCCGTTGAAGTTGATGAAGTGCCCGCCCAGGTTGCGGCCCACCTGCTCCACCAGGAAGTGGGCATTGAGCCCGAAAGCCTGTAGCTCGGTGAGCAGAGAATATTCCTCGTTGAGGTGAGTCCAGCGGGTTTGCACCACACCCACTTCGGGGCCGGTGAAATACGGTACCGTGCGGCGCAGGAAGTCGGGCTCGGGCACGAAGTCGGCGTCGAAAATGGCAATGAGCTCCCCGTCGGTTTCCCGCAGCCCGTAGGCCAGGGCCCCGGCTTTATACCCTTCCCGGGTCGGCCGCCGCACCTGGTCGATGCGCAAGCCTTGGGCGCGGTAACGGGCCACGGCAGCGGCGGCCAGCGTGACGGTTTCGTCGGTGGAGTCGTCGAGCACCTGGATGTGAAGCCGGTCGAGGGGGTAGTCGAGCCGGGCAGCGGCCTCGATGATGCGCTCTACCACGTAGAGTTCGTTGTAGATGGGCAGCTGCACCGTCACGCGGGGCCATTCGGCCGGAGCCGGAGCTGGAGGCTGCGCCGGCCGCGCGTAAGCACGCCGGGCCAGGCGGGTCAGGTGGAACTGAGTCAGACTAAAGCCCAGAATAAAAATCAGGCAGAGGCCGTAGAGAACCAGAAGAACTATTTCCAGTCCTTGCATTTAAACGGGCAACAAAGTCAATGTACAAATCAAAACAGGGCGGGGCGCGCTACAAATACTTGAAAATCGTCCACAAAATCTTGTAGCCGGCGCCCAAGGTACCTTTCACCGTGCCCGAAACCTTCGAAACCCCGATACGGCGGCGGTAGCGCACGGGCACTTCCTGGTTGCGCAGGCGCTGTTTGGCCGCCTTGAGCTGCATTTCCACCGTCCACCCATACGTGGTATCGGCCATGCCCAGATTGCGCAGGGCCTCGGCCCGGATGGCGCGGAAAGGACCCAGGTCGGTGAATCTTACCCCGTATAAGCTGCGCAGTAAGGTAGTCGCCAGCCAGTTGCCAAAGATTTGCTGGGGCAGCATCGAGCCGCTTTCCCGCTCGCCCAGGGCCCGGGAGCCAATAACCATATCGGCCTCGCCGCGCAGAATGGGGGCCAGCACGGCGGGCATGTCGGCGGGATAGTCGGAATGGTCGCCGTCGAGAAACACGATGATGTCGGCCTGCTCGGCGGCGGGCTTGCCGAAGCTGTAGGCCATGCCCGCCAGGCAGGCGTGGCCGTAGCCGGGCCGGTTTTCGCGCACCACCGTGGCCCCGGCCGCCCGCGCCACTTCCCCGGTGTTGTCGCGGGAATTGTTGTCCACCACGATTACCTCATCGACCAGCCCGGCCGGAATTTCAGCCAGCACCAGGGCAATGGACTGTTCTTCGTTGTAGGCCGGAATAATGACGTGGATACGCGGCGTGGCGGGCAAATCGGGCATGGATAGGGGTGGAGTCGGTGGGAGGGCCGGGCGAAAAAGGGAGCGGACCGGGCCCGACAGACCACAAATCCTCCGCAAAGATGCACCTTCAGCGCGGTTATTCGTTTAACCCTAGTGCCGAGCTCAAACCTTCGGCGGGCCGGATAGGTTTCGGTCTATATTTCATTTTCCTTATTTCCCGCGCATGCTTCAGGTTGGCGACCCAGCTCCCGATTTTACCCTCAAAACCACTTCCGGCGAAACGTTCCGCCTTTCCGACCAGCGCGGCAAGCGTAGCATCGTGCTGTATTTCTACCCCAAAGACGACACGCCCGGCTGCACGGCCGAAGCCTGCTCGTTTCGCGACCAGTACGAAGACTTTCTCGATTTGGGCGCTGAAGTAGTGGGCGTAAGCTCCGACTCGGAAGCCTCCCATCAGAAGTTTACCCAGAAGCACCGCTTGCCGTTTCCGCTGCTGGCCGATGTGGGCGGGCAGGTGCGCAAGCTCTACGAAGT
This sequence comes from Hymenobacter cellulosivorans, assembly GCF_022919135.1. Taxonomy (NCBI): domain Bacteria; kingdom Pseudomonadati; phylum Bacteroidota; class Cytophagia; order Cytophagales; family Hymenobacteraceae; genus Hymenobacter; species Hymenobacter cellulosivorans. The sequence goes on from NZ_CP095049.1 coordinate 3,869,633, forward strand.
ACCCCGGGCCCTGCTGGGCATCATTCCCGGCCGCGTTACCTTCGTTATTGACAAACAAGGGGTTATCCAGTACATCTTCAACTCCCTGAACCGGGCTACCGACCACGTCAGTACCGCCAAGGACGTACTAGCTGGCCTGGAAAAGTAAACCGATGGGAGCCTTACTAACCGACATGCTGCAGCGCGCCCAGCGCAGCCGCCGCGTAGTGGCCGTGCAAACCGGCGGCCCCATGCTGCTGGGCTATGTGCTCAGCCACAACGCCGAACTGCTCTTGCTGCGCACTCTTACCCGCCAGGGCCTGCCCACCGGCGTCCAGACCCTGAGCATGCACTCCGTGACCCAGGTGCATTTCGACGACCGGTACGTGCGCCTGATTGAGTTCAAGGAACACAACCCCGAGGTGGTGTACGGGCTGCCCGCCGTCCCCGACGGCATCAGCAGTGAAGACCTGAGCGTGGCGGCCCTGCTGCAAAAAGCCCACGAAACCCACCAGTTGCTCCAGCTCGAAACGTATTCGGATACCTCGTTCTACGGCTACGTGGCCCGCCTCACCGAAGACGAGCTGCTGCTGGAGGTCTACACCCAGTTTGCCGAGGCCGACGGCCACAGCGTGATGGACGTGGACAGTATCCGCAGCGTGGTGTGGAGCAACGAAGACACGCGCACCATCGAGCTGCTGCGCAAGCAGCCGGGGGCGTTGGATAAGCTTGGCGAGGGGTAATTGTTCGGCCCAGCGCAGCCTCTGGGGCCGATTCTGCGTAACCACGGGCAACTTACTGACCCATTTGCGCATGTTTCGGTTCCTTTCTGTTCTGCTGCTGGCCCTGCTTTTCACGCACCCCGGCTTGGCCCAAAACACCGTCCTCAACGCCACGCTGGATGGCTACGAGTATCCGTTTCCGGTTAAATACCTGCCCCTGAAGCTCGACGGGCAGGCCTTGCGCATGGCCTACATGGACGTGCCCGCCACTGCCAAAGCCAACGGCCGCACCGTAGTGCTGCTGCACGGCAAAAACTTTTTTGGGGCCTACTGGCGCGAAACCGTCAAGGCGCTGACGGGCGCGGGCTTCCGCGTGGTCGTGCCCGACCAGGTGGGTTTTGGCAAGTCCGACAAGCCCGATATTCATTATTCCTTTCATCAGCTGGCCCGCAATACCAAGCGCCTGCTCGATACGCTGGGCGTGCAAAAGGCCGTGGTAGTAGGCCACAGCATGGGCGGCATGCTGGCCACCCGCTTTGCGTTGCAGTATCCGGCCACGACCGAAAGGCTGGTCCTCGAAAACCCGATTGGCCTGGAGGATTACCGCGTCGGCGTACCGTTTCAGCCCATTGACCAGGCCGAGGCCACCGAGCGCAAAAGCACCGAAGAGAGTATTCGCAAGTACCACGCTACGTATTACCCCAGTGGCTACCCCAAGGCTCACGACGAGTGGCTGTTGCCGCTGGCGGCCCAAACCAAAAGCCCGGACTTCCCCAAAGTAGCCCGCGCCAACGCCCTGACCTTCGACATGATTTACCAGCAGCCGGTCAGCTACGAGTTCAGCCGCATCCAGGTGCCCACGCTGCTCATCATCGGGCAGCAAGACCGCACGGTGGTGGGCAAGAACCTGATCAAAGACCCGAAAGTACTGGCTGCAATGGGCCAGTATCCGGAGCTCGGCCGGCGCACCGCCGCCCAGATCAAGGGCGCCAAGCTGGTGGAGCTGGCCAACGTGGGCCACATTCCCCACCTGGAGGCGTTTGCTCAATTTCGGGAGGCGCTGCTGGCCTTTGTGAAGTAAGGTCTGGCGTTAGCGGCGGTTCGGAAACGAGACCTGGCAGACGCAGCGGAAGCCGATGGTCGGGGCCGGGCCGGTGTAGTGGCCCCGGGCTTTAAGCGTGCAGGCCTCCAGCGGGTCGTGGTAGCTGCCGCCTTTGGTCAGGCCCGGCTCCTGTACCAGCTCAGCCGCGTTGCCCAGCAGCTGGTAGGTGGCCAAATCGTTGGGCGGACCCTGCCAGACGTAGCCCGGAGTTCGCATCTGCAGAAAATAAGGCTCCGTCTGGCGATAATTAATCCAGCTGCGGGTGGGCTTGCTCCGGTTGTAGGTCTTAATATCTTCCTCTACCTGGGCCGCGCTTTTCGAAGTGCCCGAGCGCAGTTGCAGATACGTAGCTGCCTTCGGGTTCACCTCCACCGGTAGATCAGTACACTTTGTGCCAAAGGGCTGCCCTCGTTCCACTAAGCCGGCGCTTTCCCACTCGGCCTCGGTGGGCAGGCGGTAGGTAAATCGGATGTAGTTGGCGCTGAGCGTATCCGGCGCGGTAGGGCTGGAATTATAGGCTTGCATTACCACCTTGCTGCGCCATTTACAAAATGCCACCACCTGCTCGTAGCTGATGCCTACTACCGGAAATCGGTTGTAAAACGGATTAGTGTAGTAATCGGTAGTGGGCAGGGCCGAGGCCAGGGGCTGCATGCTGGCTGCCACCGCGGGCGACGACCGGCTGAGCTGCTCCTGAAAGAATTTCCACTCCAGATTCGATACTTCGGCCTCGTCAATGCCCAAGCCATTTTCAGTAATGGGCACAATGCCGGGCGGCTGAATCAGGCCGCTCTTTCTCCAGGCCGACCGTAGGGGAAAGCTAGGGGAGCCATACGGCTCGGTGCAGACCTTAGCGCTAGGCTTAAATCGGATAACGAGGTGGTCCTGCACGCCTACGGCCAGGTGCGTCAGGCGCGAGCCGGCGAAAGGCAGGGCCGTGGTAGCGCTGTAGCGCCCGGGCAGGATGCTGGTCGGCGGCTGACTTGTATAACAGCCGGCCAAGGCGCAGGCCAACGCCAATAAGCCGCTCCGTAAGCAAAATTGAGTAGGCATTGACAAGAAGATTAGCGCTTCTGCGAGCTGGCCAGCGGGGCTTGGTTGGGAAACTCGATGTCGCACACGGCCCGGAAGCCGATGTGAGCCGCCGGGCCCTGGTAGCTGCCGCACTCCTTGATGGCGCACTCCACGAGCCGGTCCTGGTAGCTGCCGCCCTTGGTCACGCCCTGTTCTTGCACCAGCTCGGCCACGTTGCCGGTCATGTGGTAGAGCCCCAGGCCGTTGACCGGCAAATCGTAGACGTAGCTGGGCGTGGAGGCCGCCAAAAAGTAAGGCGCTTCCCGGCGGCAGTTGAACATCACGATTTCGGAGCGTTGGCGGTTGAAGGCCAGAATGTCCTTGCGAATCTGGGCCGCCGAGTTGGGGCTGCCCGAGCGGTGCTGTAGGTATTCGGCCGCCTGCGGATTCACCGTTACTTCCGCCGTCGATACCTCGTAGCCGTAGGGCAGCTGGGTGCCGTAGCGGGCCGCAAACTCCCATTCCGCCTCCGTAGGCAGCCGGTAGGTGACGCGCACAAATTTGGGGTCCCGGGAGTTGCGGATGCTGCGGCCCTCGTTGAGCAGCCGGGTTACGGTGCGGCTGCGCCAGCGGCAGTATTCGAGCACCTGCTCGTAGCTGATGCCCACCACGGGGTAGAGGCGGTAAAAGGGGTTGGTGAAGTAGCCGCGCACGGGCTGCACCGTGGAGTCAGGCAGATACAGCCGGACTTCGGCCGCGGACTTGGTTGTGGACAGGCTGTGCAAAAACGTCTGCCATTCCACGTTGGGCACTTCTACCTCGTCCATCTGGAACCGGTCCCCAATCCAGACCACGCCGGGCGGAAGTACGCCCTCGTCTTCGGCTTTCTGAATCTTGGGACTGGGCGGGGGCAGGGCCCGCAGGCGGGCCAGGGCCACGGTAGCCGTGTCGGCGGCAAAGCGCAAGCCTACCACCCGGGCATCGGAGAAGCCCTGGTAAGGCTGTAGCAGTTGAGCGTCGCCGGCCGGAGCTTCCTCGTCTTCGGCCCGCACGATGCGCTGCACCTGCCGCTCATCCCAAAGCTGGAGCGGTACGCCGGTTTGGGCGCTGTAAGTGCCGGGTCGGGTGCTAGTGGGCGCTGTGCCACGCAGAGCCGTGGGAAATTGGTAGCGGATAAAGGCCGTTTGGCAGGCCCCAAGCCCGCCGAGCATACCTAGCAGCAGAAGCCGACTGCAACCGGAGCTTCGCATAACGATTAAGAAAGTAGCCGCAGACTATCGGCGTGAATAAAGGAGGAGCCTTGGTAGCGGCCTTCCCGCGGCCCGTTTTCCAGGTTGAGCACGCCGCGGGGGCAGGCCGTGCTGCACATGCCGCAGCCCACGCAGGAAGCCCGAATGATGGGTTCTCCGCGCTGGGCGTACTGCTTCACGTCGATGCCCATCTCGCAGACGTTGGAGCAGTTGCCGCAGCTGATGCACTGGCCGCCGTTGGTGGTGATGCGGAAGCGGGAAAAGTGCTTTTGCAGCAAGCCCAGATAGGCCGCCATGGGGCAGCCAAAGCGGCACCACACCCGGTTGCCCAGAATCGGGTAGAAGCCCACGCCCACTACCCCCGAAAACACGGCTCCGATAACGAAGCCGTAGAACCGGTAAAGCCCGTCGGCCAAGGAGCCCAGGATGGCGCCGTGCAGCCAGTAGTTGAGCCACACCACGATGGTTACCAGAAGAATCAGGCCCAGAATCGGGTAAATCAGGCGCACTTCCCAGCGCCAGGCGGCCCGGCTCTTGTCGGAAAGCTGACGGTAGGGGTCCCCGGCGGTTTCGGCCAGGCCCCCGCAGCCGCACACCCAGGAGCAGTACCAGCGCTTGCCGTAGAAATAGGTAAGTACCGGCGTGGCCACAAACGACATAACCGCGCCCCAGACCACCATGAATACGCCCAGTGCCTGTCCGTCCCGAATCAGGTATTCAAAAGAGCTGGGAAACAGGTAGTCGTACTTCAGGGGCCAGAAATAAGTAAAATAGAACTCGGGCTGCTGAAAAAACTGCAGCACACCGGGCAGCAAAAAAGCAAAGGCCAGCTGAAAAAACATGACCGATACGGTGCGCAGGCGCTGGTAGGGGGAGTGGCGGTATTTCCACAGAGCCCGCCCGCCCATGAGCAGAATGGCCAGGGTGTAAAACGTGCCGTAGAGAAACCACTGGTCGGCGGGGCGCTGCCGCAGCAGCTGGCTGAACGGGTCGAGGGTATGCACCAAGCCGTTGAGCAGGCCAAAATTGCCCTTGTCGTCGGGGGAGCTGTACCAATAGAGCAGCACGTAGAAGCCCGTCAGGACCACGGCCGTAACCCAGGCCACGGCCCCGCGGCTGGTGCTGCTGCGCAGCCAGAGGTTGTCGTGTTGCAGGCCGGCGGGCTGGCGGCCATACTTAAGCCAGGCCCATACCAACGTACCGCCGCTTATCAGGCCCAAACCCGCGTACAGGCTAAGCTGGGCCCGGTAGGCATCCGCAGCGGCGGCAGCCACGAGCAGGGCCAGAAAGCCCAGGCCAATGACGGTGAGCGTGGTTTTCTCGGGGGGGGAAACGGTGGGTAAGGGCGGCTGGGCCAGCGCCAGGCTAGCGGCCGCAGCAGAGGAAGGCATCGGAGAGAAGCGGTGAAGGGGGCAGCGGAGAGAGGTAGTTTGGCAAGCGGAGCAGTAAGATAAGCTATTGGCCGCAACCAAGCATGCGGCCCGGCCACTTAATGGTGGTGGTGATGCCCTTCACTAGGCTTACCAAACAAGTTGAGCAGGGACCCTACTACGTACAGTCCCGCCCAGCACGCGTACAGCCAGGTGTAGCCCTCGGGCACACGATGCACGAAGTAGTGCAGGATCAGGTGGGCAGCCCCGCTCATAATCAGGCCGGTAACGGCAATAAACTGGTAGCTGTTCAGGGCGCTGGGCCGGTAGAGCTTGGTGAAATCCATGGGAAGCAAAAGGGGGTGAAGTAGCTACAAGCCCGTTCCGGGCGGAATGATTCGGGCGCGGCAGCAGAAAGTTAGCGGCTCTGCTGGGGAAAGTAGGGCGTCGCCAGCAAACCGACAGGGCCTTGTTCAGCTCAGAACCGGGAAAACAGCCCTTTGCGGCGCTGCAATACCGTGGCGTGCTGGGGAAACTGGGCATTGAACTGCCGGATCATGTCGGGCTCGTGCTGGCGGTAAAACTCTGGGTCGAAGTTGGCCGCGCCCAGCTGGGTCATTACCTCCCGAATGGGTGTTTGGGCGCTGATCCACCGGGCACACACCTCGTGGCGCAGCCGCAAGCCCAGGGCGTTGAAGCCCGTCACGGCGAAGCCCGGCTCACTACTGAAGTTGATGCGCAATGCCAGCCGGCCGCTAGGGTGCTCCCAATAAAAGGAGTCGATGCCGGCTTCGGGTCGGGCGGGCACGCGGCCGTAGGTCTGGTATTCAAGGGCAAAGAACTTGGCCGAGTTAAACCACACCCCGCGCTGGTAGGTTGTGGGCTGCCCGCAGATGGAATGGGCCACGGTTTCGCCCTGCATGCGCCCGGTGTACCAGAGCTGCTCGATAGGCACCTCATCCGGACCCGGCTGCCGGTGCTGGGCACAGTCGCCGGCGGCATACACGTTCGGCACGCTGGTTTGCAGCTGGGCATCCACCAGAATACCCCGGTCGGTTTCCACGGCCGTGCCTTGCACCAGGCTCAGGTTGGGTGTTACGCCGGTGGCCAGGCCCACCCACTGGCAGGGCAGTTCCTCGCCAGCCGTGGTGCGCACGGCCCGCACCCGGCCCTGGTTGTCGCCCAGAATTTCCGCCAGCTCGGTCTGGTAGCGCACGGCCACGTGGTGTTCGGCCAACTGCTGATCCACGAGCCGGGCTTCCGGGGCAGGCAGCACCGAGCCCCAGTAATGCGCGTCGCGCACCAGTAGTGTGGTTTCGATGCCGCGCGAGTGCAGCATTTCGGCCAGCTCCACCCCAATCAGACCGCCGCCCACCACCACGGCCTGCCCGATGCCGTGGGTATCGCGCTCCATGCGGGCCAGGTCGGGCAGACCGTAGAGGCCCTGCACGCCGCCCAGCTCCTGGCCCGGCCAATCGGCCCGACGGCTCACCGAGCCGGTAGCTAGCAGCAGCTTGTCGTAGCCCAGCTGCCGGCCGTCGTGGAGGGTCACGGTTTGGCTTTCAGTATCGAGGCCGGTAGCGGTGGCCTCAACCAGCTCCAGGCGGTTTTCAGCCCAAAACCAGTCTTCGTAAGGCTTGATGTCCTGGTAGCGCAGGTGGCCCAGGTACACGTACATCAGCGCCGTGCGGGAATAGTGGTGGGCGCTTTCCCCCGACACCAGCGTAATCTGGGCCGCGGGCTGCAGACGGCGTACCGTCAGGGCCGCCGTGACGCCCGTTATGCCATTACCAATAATGAGGAGGCGCATACGAAATAAGAAAAGAGGAGCCAGCCGGCGCCGACCGGTACTCAAATGTAGGCGGCTCAGTGCAAAATGCCGCTACGGGCGGTGGTTCGGGTAGAAGCTCTCCGTCTTTGTCAGCCCTTTAGCTGGGTCTGGGTCTGGCTTGACTCAGAACTCCGGCCAGCTGGCCCCAACCTCCCCGCCGCCAGTGCGTAAGCTAGTAGCAAATCCCACTATCATCACCAAAGCACCTACCCACATGGCTGTCGATAACGAAAACGAAGAAATCACCAAGACCCCCGGCACCAGCAAGAACGAGGGCCTGGAAAAAGAGCGGGAATACAAAGAAGGCGAAAGCAACGGCAAAGCCTCCGATGACCCCTCTGCTCACCGCAACATGGGCGCCAATGGCTACACCCAGCGCAGCGACCAGAAAGACCAACTTGAAAACCTGCACATCGGCGGCGACGACCTGACGCCCTACGGGGCCAACAACCATGCTACCCCAGGCGAACAGTCCCAAGGACCGGGCTTTGAGTCGGAAGGCAGCTACGAAAAGGATATGGACATCCGCACCCGTGAGCAGCAATTTGGCGAGAAAGCGCCGAGCGGCCCGCCCAAAACGCCCCGCGACTAGCAGCGTGAATAGTTTGCTATTTGTAAAAAGCCCCGTGCCTGGTGTGCGGGGCTTTTTTTGTGGAGTAGTGGCCCTACCCGGCCTGAAAGAAGGCGAGGAAAAGGCTGGATACCGGCCAATCAACTGCTCAGAGGCCTAGGGTCTTACAGGTAAACTAAATAGGCTAGGGTGGCTGCTACGGCAAGTGTAACCGCGGGGTTACGAAAATGTTAGGAGCGTGTATGACTATTTATATATCTTTAGAAACCCGAATTAAAGCTACAAGTAAACAGGCCGCAACCCGGCACCCTTGACGGCTTTAGCTGGCCTACCGATCAACTTTTTACAACCCCAATTCTCACATCTATGAGCACTTCTACTCCTTCTAATGATTCACAAACTGACGAGGCTGCGCTGCTGGCCAGTGCGGAGGAAGAGTATTCTTCCTCCGGTAATGGTAAGCTGGCCATCATCGTGGGCGCTATTGTGTTATTTGCCGGCCTGGGGTATGCCTTCGTGCCCGTCAAGACGGCAAAAACAGCTATTTCCAGCGTAATGCCCTCTTTCGTACTCGGCGATGCCACCGTAACCGGCAGCCGACCGGTAGAGGAAGAGCCCGCCGAAGAAACGGCCACCGAATCGGCCGCGGCTACTGAGCCCGTCGCCACGGCGGCTAAGCCCGCCGCCCGCCCGGTTGCCACAGCCGCCGTGGCAGCGCAACCCGTGCGGCCCGCCGAAATGACCACGACCGAAGTTGCGCCGGTACCGGAAGCCGCCGCGCCGGAAGTAGCCGCCGCTCCTGTCGAGCCGGCCAATGTGACGCTTTCGGGCCGCATTCTGGATGAAAACGGTCGGCCCCTGGCTGGGGCTACCGTGCTGGTGAAAGGCTCGCGCAAGGGTACCGGCACCGATGCCAATGGCAACTACACCCTGGAAGTGCCCGCCGGCGACAATACGCTGGTGTATGGCTACGGCGGTTACCAGGACCAGGAAATGCGGGCCCGCGGCGGCCAGCCCCTCAATGTGACGCTGACTCCTTCTGAGGGTGGCAAACGCCGGCGCCGCTAGTCGGCTACGCTACCGAAGCCAAAAAAGGCCGCCCAGTACTAGGCGGCCTTTTTTGCGTTTTGAGACAGGCGGAGCGTTACGCTGCCGGATTGTTGGCGAAGCGCTTGCCAAACAGGAAGAAGACCGGCACGCCCAGGGCTACCAGCATCAGGCCACGGCGCGAGAAAAGGGCCGTGTCTTCGGCTACCAGCAGGATGATGCAGAAGATGGAGGCCAGCACCACGTAGATAATGGGTAGCACGGGGTAGCCCCAGGCCCGGTAGGGCCGGGGGGCGTCGGGGCGGGTGCGGCGCAACACGAAAATGCCGATGATGGTAATGACGTAAAACAGGATTACCGAGAACATGACGTAGTTGAGCAACTGCCCATACGAGCCGCTTAGGCAGAGCAGGCAGGCCCACAGGCACTGGGCCCACAGGGCGCGGGCCGGCACGCCAGCGGCATTAAGGCGGGCCAGGCCGGGAAAAAATAGTCCGTCCTTAGCCATGGCGTAGTAGGCCCGGGCACCCGAGAGAATGATGCCGTTGTTGGCGCCAAAGGTGCTGAGCATGATCAGGACGGCCATAACTACGGCTCCCACCGGGCCCAGCACGTGTTCGGCTACGGCGGTGGCTACCCGGTCATCGGTGGCGTACTGAATGCCCCGGCCGGCTATAGTCGTGGCGTCCGGCGAGCCTACCAGGGGCAGGGCCAGCAGATACACCACGTTAACCAGAATGTAGAGGGCCGTGACGATGGCCGTACCGATGGCCATGCTGCGCACCAGGGTCCGTTCGGGGTTCACGATTTCCTCGCCGGCAAAGCCGATGTTGTTCCAGGAGTCGGAGGAAAACAGGGAGCCGGTCATGGCCATGCCGATGGCTACCACCAGGCCGCTCAGGCTCAGTGGGAGCGGGGCCGCCGTCACGCCGGGAGCCGGGTAGCGCACGGCCGTCCACAGGTCGTGGAAGTTGGCCTGCACGGCTTCAGCATTGAGGCCCAGGGCCAGGCCCCCGAGGATGAGCAAGGCCAGGGCTACGAGCTTGGTACTGCTGAGCACATTCTGAATCAGCTTGCCGGCCCGCACACCCCGGGCGTTGATGGCCGTGATGCCCACGATGAGCAGAATGGCCAGCAGCTGCACACTGCTGAACTCAAAAGCGTAGTCGCCGACCAGCGGGCCGGTTTTGAACAGGACGTTCTTGACGCTGAACCAGGGGATGAGCACGCCGGTAAACTTGGCGAAGGCCACGCCCACGGCCGCAATTACGCCGGTCTGGATTACCAGAAACAGCGTCCAGCCGTAGAGAAAGGCCACCAGCTTATTATAGGCCTCGCGCAGATACACGTACTGCCCGCCCACTTTCGGGAACATGGAGGCCAGCTCGCCGTAGCTCACGGCCCCGGCCAGGGTAATGACGCCGGTGAGCAGCCACACCACCAGCAGCCAGCCGCTGGAGCCTACCTGCCGGGAAATGTCGGCGGACACGATAAAGATACCGGAGCCAATCATGCTGCCGGTCACGATCATGACGGCGTCGAAAAGGGTAATGGCGCGCTGAAAGTGGCCTTGTTGTTCGGGCATAGAGAAAGAATGAGGGCGTTTGGAGGCCGGAAGATAGAAAAGAAAAGCCCGCGGCAAGCAGCGGGCTTCTTCTAAGACAGTAGCGCTTTGGGGGCCGCAGACAGTTGAAATCAAAACTCGCTCCGGTCGTACCAGCTGCGCATGCGCCACGGGTCCTGGCGGCTTTTGCGTACCAGCACCAGGCGGGCACTGCCGGCCCCGGTAAAGGTCTGGTTGTCGCGCTGCTCGATGGTCAGGCTGAAGGAGCGCTCCACGTAGGCCAGCGTATCGGAAAAGGCTGTGTCGGAGGTGGGCAAATACTGGGTCCACTGCAGGTTGGCGGTGCGCGCAGCCTGAAACAGGCGGTAGGTCGTGTTTACTTCCACGTCGCGGTTCCAGGAACGGTCCACGTTGTTGGCAAAGTCGCGGAAGGTGAAGGTAAACGGGCGGGCCAGCAGCTGCCCGTACAGCGTCGAGTCGCGCAATTGGTAGCTGGCCCGAAACCGCTCGAAAAAGCCCTGTACCGTGACCGGGTTGCCCAGCAGCTTATTGGGGTCGGTGGGTACGTCGTCGAGGGCCGGGGCGAAGGGGTTGCAGGCCGCCAAGAGCAGCACGCCCGCCGTAGCCAGCGCTCCGCGCCGCCCTGGGCTCAGCTCTACCATTTCCGCCATAAAAACCCGAAGCCGTTGCATGTTATTAGTTGTCAGTTGCTCGTTGTCCGTCGTTAGTTCTTGCTGGCGGCTGCTACTAACAACGAACAACTGACAACTACATTCTTAGTGCGTTATAAAGTACTTCTTGACGTCGGTCCAGGTGCCGCGGGCGGAGGTGCGCTGGTCACGCCAGCCGGCAATTTTCCACTCGTTGTTGCGCCGGCGTACCAGCAGCCGGATGTTGCCCTCAACCAGGTTGGTTCGAAATGCCGTGTCCTGCTGGGTTAGGCGCAACTGATACAGCGCCGACACTTCGGCTGAGTCGGCCGTGAAGAGCTGGTCGCGCCGGTCGGTGAGGGTGAGCTGGTTGGTGGCAGAAGGAGTCATGCGGCGGCGTAGGCTGTTGAAATAGTCGCGCTCCTCGCTCACGCTCCAGTTGGCAAACAACGAAGTGGCCGTGCCCGCAGCCGTGGGGTCGGGCACGAAGCGGTAGGCCGGACCGCTGAAGCACCGCTCGTAATTGGTTACGTTGGCCCGCTGCACAGCCGCCGTGAAGTTGGCGAGCAGAATGTCAATCTGCGTGGGGCTGATCCAGTCGCTGACGGCGTCGGCGGGCTCGGGCTCCCGAATCTGGAAGCAGGCCGCGCACAGCAGCGGCAGAGCAAGCAGCAAAAGCCAACGACGACGGAGCATAGCGCGCGAAACAGTGTATCTTGTCCAAGATACGATTCGTACCCGGACTAGCCGCACGGCTGGGCCCTAGGAGCTTGTTTTCTATGTCACTTCGTTACGTACTATTTCTGGGCTGCCTGCAGCTGGCTGCCTTGCCTGGGGCCGCCCAGCGCCAGGAGCGCCCCCGGGTTCCGGCCCGGCAGTTGGCCTGCACCATTGAGCCCATCGCAAAGGAATATTACCAAGGAGAGCCAATTATCTTCCGGGTACGGATTCAGAACAAGGCCGACTCCGCCCTGACACTGGTATACGCGCTGGATGGCTCCGAAGCCCTTTTTCGGGCCCCGGCGGCGTATTTTATGGCCCGGCAGCTCCGGCCCGCCCAGTTGCCGGCCGCTGGTAGCCGGTGCGGCATTTTGAACAGCCTCGATTCCACCGACTTTATTAAGCTGCAGCCCCAGGCCAGTTTCAACCCGCTGCTCAAAGTGGCCCAGGTTGAGTTTCAGATTCCTCAGGTTTACCCCACGCTGCCGGCCGGCGACTACGAAATAACCTTTCATTATTCCACCCTGGAGCCGGAGCAGAAGCGGTGGATGGGCGACAATAATTACTGGCCCCAGCACGCCGGACAAACCCAGGAAAGCCTCCGGGCCCAGCACTGGAGCGCCATGCAGCGGCAACTGCGCCGCGTGCCCCGCGTAAGTCTGGTCAGCAATGCCGTGCGGGTGCACGTGCAGCAGGCTCGGCCCGCGGCCGCGCAGTTGGGCGGCGAATAGCTATTTTTGCCGCCCGCCCATTCTCCCGCCACCGCGTAATGTCGCAAAAGCTTCTGGTGTTCCTGATAGGCTTGCTGCTGGTTTCGGCCCTCGGCTCCTATGTATACTATCGCCGCGCCGTGGCCAGCGTGCCCGTCGACCCATGGTCGTTGGTGCCCGACGACGCGGTGTTTGTGGTAGCCACCCGCGACCATGCCACGCTGGTGCGCCACCTGAAGGAAACCCAGCTCTGGGACAACCTGACGGCCGTGCGCTACTTTCAGCAGGTGGAGGAGCACGTGGGCCTGGTCGACAGCATCACCGGCACGCCCAATGTGGTGCTGCGGTTTCTGGGTACTAAAAAAGTGCTGACCTCGGTGCACGTTACCGGCAAACGCACCTTCGATGTGCTCCTGCAGGTGCCCATCGGCAGCGTGCGGGAGTACCGGCAGGTGCGGACCCTGGTAGATGGCCTGACCCGTGACCCGCACTACCAGGTTAGTACCCGCGAGTATCTGGGTGAGCAGCTGACCAGCATCCGGGAGCGGGATACCGACGAGGGCGTTACGTTTTTCAACTACCGCAACCATCTGGTGCTAAGTGCCAGTGCCCCACTGGTCGAGGCCGTAGTTCAGCGCCTGCAGCACCCCAGCCTGCCCTCGGTAGCCGCCGATTTTCAGAGCACCGATTTCCTGCAGCTCAAGGACGTGGATGCTACGCTGCTCATCAACTACCGGCGGCTGCCCCAGTTTCTGAGCGTGTTTTTCCGTCCCGAAGCCCAGCCCGGTATCAGCACCGTCACCAGCCTGGCCCGCAACGGGCAGTTTGAAATGAAGCTGGCTGGTAACAAGGTTGTTTTTAACGGCTTTGCTAACCCTGAAACGGCCCGCGACGCGCTCCAGCAGCGTCTGCGCCTGCAGCCCACCCAGCGCCTGCGCATGGCCGAGGTACTGTCGTTGCGCACGGCCATGCTGGTGCACCTGGGCCTGGGACCAGTGCAGGTGCTACGCCCGGCCCGGCCCGCCGCTACCGATTCGCTGGACCAGCAAAACCAGCCCCTGCTGGATAGTCTGGCCGCCGGCTTGCGCGAGGAAGCGGCCCTGTGCTACCTGGCCACGCCCTCCGCCCGGATTCGGCCGGCCAAGCTGGCCTTGGTGTATTGCGCCAACCCGGGCAAGGCCGCCATCCTATTGGGCCAACTGCGGCGGCAAAACGGAGCTACTCCCGCCTTTGAGCGGGTGGGCCCCTACCAGATTTACCAGACCGGCGTAGCGGAGTTGCCGGCGCAATTGCTGGGGCCGCTGTTCCGCGGCTTTGCCCTGCCCGCCGTGGCCCAGGTGGGCAATTACCTCGCCTTCGGGGAAGAAGCCGCCGACCTGCGGCTCTGGCTTACGGATGTGGCAGCCGGGGAAGTGTGGAGCCGCTCGCCCACGCAGGTGGCTTTTTTGCAGGAAACCCAGCCCCTGGCCCGGATGCGGGTACTCATCGACACGCGCAACAGCTGGAACGTGCTGCTGCGCGGCCTGGTGGAAGAGCGGCGGGCCGGCCTGCTGCGCAACGAAACCCTGTTTCAGCGCTTTCCCCAGATTGCCCTGCAGTTTGTACCGCCGGCTAACGAAGCCGAGCCCGGTGCCCAATATTTCACTCAGCTGGTATTGCGCCACCCCGCCATTGGGCCAGCCGTAGCCAAGCCCCAGTCGGCCAACGGGACGGGCGTGGCGCTGGCTTTCAAAACGCCCCTGACCAGTGCCCCAGTTCTGGTACCCGTAACGGGGGCCCGCGTGCCCGGCGTACTGGTGCAGGACAATCAGCAAGTGCTGCACTACGTGACGCCCGACAACGTGGTAGCCTGGTCCGATTCGTTGCCCGGGCCGCTGGTGGGCTCGGTACAGCGCCTCACGACGGGCCCAGCGCAAGGGTATTTGTTTGCCACGCCCGGCCGGGTACACTTGCTGGATGAGAGCGGCCGGGAGCGGCCCGACTTCCCCCTGAACCTGCCCGACAGTGTGCAGGCCTCATCCCTGACTATTTCGCCGGTAACGGGGCGGCTGGCGCCGCGGCTGCTGGTGGGCGGCGGGGGCGGCAATCTGTTCTTGTACGATACCAACGGCCGCGCTTACCCGGGCTGGCAGCCCAAGCGCATGGAATTCGGGCTGGCCGCCCCGCCGCAGTACCTGGTAATAGGAGGCCGCGACGTGATTGTGGTGCTGCTCGAAAACGGCTATATCTACGCCTTCGATGAGCAGGGTAGTGTGTATCCGGGCTTCCCCATCAGCGTGGGGGCGCGGCTGCACTCGGGGGCTTTCGTGGAGAGCGGACCCACCTTGCGCCGCACCCGACTCACAGTAGTTAGCCAGCACGGGGAGCGGGTGAGCTTCACGCTGAGCGGCGAAATCGTGGGACGCAACCGGGTGGCGACCTGGAGCCGCAGCTCGGTATTTGGAATGGTTCCTGACCAGGCCCAGCGCCGGTATGTAATAGCGCGTCAGGATGGGGGGCACCTGCACCTATTTGAGCCCACCGGCCGGCAGCTGCTCAGCCAAAGCTTTGTGACTTCCGGTCCCAAGCCCGTGCAGTTCCTGAGCTTCGGTCCCGGCCGCGACGCCTACGTGCTGACCGAGCCCGGCCCGCACAAAGCCTATATCTACGACACCCAGGGCCGCCTAGTGGGCGGGCAGCCCTTCGACAGCAGCGCCCCCAGCGTTGGCCTTTCCTATGACGCCGGCACCAACACTTACCAGCTCTACCGCATCATCGGCAACGAGCTCCGCCGCACGGTGTTGAAGTTTAATTAATTAGGCGTTTAGTTGTCAGTTGCTCGTTGTCAGTTGTTCTGATTCTGATTCCGAACGACCTAACAACTGACAACGAGCAACGAACAACTAAAACTCACCGGTTCGTCAGCCAGCCTTTGCGGTAGAAGTAGATGAGTTGGCCGGCCACGATGACGGCTAATAGGCCCAGCAGGGCAGGATAGCCCCAGGGCGTGTAAAGCTCGGGCATGTTGAGGTGGTTGATGGTGCCGTCGGGGTTTTCCCGTTGGAAGTTCATGCCGTAGAGACCCACCACGAAGCTCAAGGGGATGAAAATACTGCTGATGATGGTCAGCACTTTCATGACCTCGTTCATGCGGTTGCTTTGGTCGGAGAGGTAGAGGTCCATCAGGCTGCTGATGGATTCGCGGTAGCTCTCGGCCAGGTCCATGGCCTGAATGGCGTGGTCGTAGCAGTCCTTGAAGTACACCTTGATATCCTCGGGAATGACCTGCTCGGGCATGCGCAGAATTTCGGCAATCTTTTCCCGTTCCGGGTACACCAGGCGGCGAAAACGCACAATGTCTTTCTTGATCTGCAGAATGCGGCTAAGCAAACGGCGATTGGGGCGGCCGTTGAAAATCCGGTCTTCCAGGACTTCGATATAGTCGCCGATGGCGGCCATGGTGGGGTAGTAGTGGTCAAGCACTACGTCGGTCAGGGCGTAGGCCAGGTACAGCGACGACTTGCGCCGGATCATGCTGAAGCCCGAGCGCAGGCGGTTGCGCACCGAGTCGAGGCAGTCGTCGTAATCGTCCTGAAACGACACCACGAAGTTGGAGCCCGTCACGAGGGAGAGCTGGTCGTCGTCGATTTCCAGCGAGGAGGTGAAGTCGGTCATCCGCGACACCAGAAACAGGCGGCTTTCATCAAAGACGTCCACTTTAGCGCGCTGGTAGTCGCCCAGTACGTCTTCCATGTGCAGGGCGTGGATGCCGAAATCCTGCATCAGGCGCTGCATCAGGGCCAGGTCGTTGTAGCCGCGCACGTCGAGCCAGTGCTTGAGCTGCGGGTTGGCCTGAAAATACGCCCACAGGTCGTCGTAATTGCGGTATTCCGCTTCCGTGAAAAACGAGTCGCTGTAGGAAATCAAAAACAGGCGGGGCGGTAGGGAGCCTTCCCGGATGGTGAGCGTGCCGGGCCGCTGCCCCACTTGCTGCTCGCGCGCCTGTTGGGTGGCTGCCCGGTCGGAAATACCGGCCCGCGGAGCTTCAGATTCGGTTTCCTGCGACAGGTCGGGAGCAGTGGGCAGCGGTAGGGAAGAGTCGGCAGTCATGAGCAAAAAAGTAAGGCGCAGCTAAGGCAGCAGGGAAGGGGGCGGGCCTCCGCCAACGGAAAAGTAGGGCTTCCGGCGTGGGGTTTCAATGAAGAAGCTGTGAAGTAGACGTTTTTTTGGCCGGACAGGCAAACCAGAGAGCCAGATAAACGCGTCGCCCACCGAAACACAGAATTCGATGGGCGACGAGGAGGGCACAAGTAACGGCTTTGGTTAGAAGACGGCCACGATTTCCTGGTAGGAAATCAGCATCAGGGCCACGACGGCCGTGGCCAGGCCCAGGCGGCCCCGGAGGCCAAGCTGCTCCCGGAACAACAAGCCCGCGCCCACGGCTCCCAGCAGAATTGTGGCCACGTTGGCGACGGGGTAGACGAAGGCCCCGTCGTTGCCGAAGTTGCCCAGGGCCAGGATCAGAAAGTAAATCGAGAAGTAGTTGGGAATGCCCAAAATCATGCCTGCAACCAGGTTTTTGGAAGCAAACTGCTGGCCGCCCTGCGCCACGCGGACCAGCAGCAGCACCAGGCCAATTGCGCCGGCCGTCCCGAAGGTCACGAGCGGAAACAGCGTGCGGGTGGCCGCATCGGGCAGCAGCGTGGAGCTGGCAAAGTTCAGCAGGGAGTCGCCGGCCCCACTGGACACAAACAGCAGCACGGGCAGCCACCAGCCGGCCGCGGGCGTAGTGGGAGGAGCGTTGGAATCAGCGGCTGGAGCCACGGTGCGGCGGGGCAGGGCCGTGAGCAGAATGGCCAGCAGGGCCAGCGCCATGCCGGCGTAGTTGATGAAGGTGTAGGGCCGCTGGGAGAGGCGCAACACCAGTAAGTTGAACAGCACGGGCAAAATCAGCGACATTTTATTGGCCACTGAGGCCGCACTCACACCCACGCGCTGGGCTGTGAGGGCCACCAGGTAGAACGTGCCGATAAACAAGCCGCCCAACGCCACGGCCGCGCCAAGCCAGGGGCCGCCAGCCAGCAGCGGGGCCAGGCTGGGCCGCCCCGAGGCCAGCCAGCCCACCACCACGCAGGTTACGTAGTTGACAATCAGGGCCTGGAAAGTGTCGACGCCGAAGCGGGCAAAGTATTTGAAAATGAAAACAATAGTAACCGAGCAAAGAACCGAGAGGAAAAGTGCGAGCATGCGGGAATTAAAGCGGTGAAGGGGAGGGGAACGGCAAAAGGGCCGCAAAAATACGACGCGGCGGTGGGCTTTGCAGCCGGCACCCCAATTTTACTTGTACTTTCGCCCTCCCAGCCCCGTTTGTCGCCTTTTTCCCTTGTCCCGCATGCCCCTTGCCTTCCCTCAGCTGCTGCCTTTGCCCGTGGAAGGAAGCCGGTACGTGGTGCGGTGGCAGTCCGGGCCGGGCCCGGAAGTGGCGACTCCCCCGGTGCTGCCCTTGGCTTTTGAGCCCCACCTGTACCTGCGGCCCGAGCACCAGGCGCTGCAACGCTTTGCCGGCGAGCAGCTCACTTTTTACCTCGAAGATCAGGCCCGGCAGCTCACCGTGGCCCAGCTGCACGTAGCCGCCGACGCGGCCCAAGGCTGGGGCTACAGCCCGTGGCAGGCCCCGTTTGGGGCGGTGCAGTTGGTCCCGGAGCTGCCAGCGGCGGTACTGCGGGCCTTTCTGGAACAGGTGCACGCTGAGCTGGCCACCCGGGGCTGGACCGCGTGCGTTTGCGCAGTCACCCGTTTGTCTACGACCCGGCCGGTAGCGCCTTGCTGACCCACACCCTGCAGCAGCTGGGCTACCGGGTGGCCCTGGCTGAAATAAACCACCACCTGCCCCTGAACGAGGATTTTCGGGCGCGGCTGCATCCTTCGGAGCAGCGCCGTCTGCGCAAGTGCAAGCAGCAGGGCTTTGTCTTTGAGCAGGAAACCCCGCTGTATCTGCCCCTGGCCTACGAATTCCTGAGCCGCTGCCGCCAGGAAAAGGGCCAGGCGCTGTCGTTGAGTCTGGAGCGGCTGCAGGAGCTGTTCCGGCTCTTTCCCCAGGACCACTTCCTGTTTTCGGTGCGCACCCCCGGCGGCGACTGGGCGGCCCTGACCATTGCCATCCGGGTCAACAGCCGGGTGCTCTACAACTTTTACCCAGCCAGCCCCTTGGCCTACAACACCTTTAGCCCGGTGGTGCTGCTCAACGAGGGCTTGCACGCCTTCGGGCGCGCCAACGGGCAGCAGCTCCTGGATTTGGGCACCTCCACGCTACCTGAGGGCCTGAACAGCTCGTTGCTGCAGTTCAAGCGCCACCTCGGCGGCG
The DNA here is from genome assembly GCF_022919135.1 of Hymenobacter cellulosivorans. Taxonomy (NCBI): domain Bacteria; kingdom Pseudomonadati; phylum Bacteroidota; class Cytophagia; order Cytophagales; family Hymenobacteraceae; genus Hymenobacter; species Hymenobacter cellulosivorans. The sequence goes on from NZ_CP095049.1 coordinate 3,888,506, forward strand.
TGCCCAGCCTTAAACTCACCTTTGAGCGGTAGCGGCGCGCCCCGCCAGGGTTCTCCGGTTGGTATCGGCAGTGCTGAAGAAGGACCGAAAAGGGCTCTTCACAGGTGAAGGACGCCTGCCACGGACTTGGTAGGCTCTCTACACCGGCGTAGGGCCGTGCTCTGGCCCCGGGGCGGCCCGTGCCCGAACATCCGCTACTTTTGCCGACCATGGAAGCCCCCGACTCGCCCCAACCTGCCGCCGTTGCTGGCACTGCTCCCCCCGTGGCGAGTGGGGCCCGGCGTTTTCTGCGCGGGGCGCTGGGCTCAGGCCTGGCCGTGGGGGCGCGCACGGCCGGGGCCCTGCTGCTCAACAAGCTGCTGGCCGTGTACGGCGGGCCGGGCGGCCTCACGCTGCTGGCTCACTTCCAGAACCTGATGGCCCTGTTTACGACCCTGCCCAATGAGGGCACGCACGTGGGCCTCGTCAAGTATCTGGCCCCGCTGCGGGCCGGCTCGGGGCGGTACCGGGCCTGGCTGGGAGCGGGGCTGCTGCTCAACGGCCTGGCTTTGCTGCTGGGCACGGTAGTACTGGTGGCTGGCAGGCAGGCGCTGGTGAGCATTTTCGCGCCTTCCCTAACCTGGGTGGCGCTGTTTGCCGCCGGCATCGGGCTGCTCACGGCCAACACGTTCTGGGTAGCCGTGCTGCTGGCCGCCGGCCGGCTGCGGGCTTACGTCTGGCTGACGGTGGTGCTGAGCGCGGTGGGCGTGGGCGGGGTAGGAGCGGCCCTGTATGCGGGATTGCCGGTGGAAAACGTGCTGTTGGCCTACCTGCTGGCCCAGGGCGCTACCCTGCTGCCCACGCTGGGCCTGTGTGCCCGCTACGGGCTGCTGCCGCCGCTGCGGGGGCGCCTCAGCCGCGGGGCCGCGCGGGATTTGGGGCGGTTTCTGCTCATGGCCGTCAGCGTGCTGGTGTTTAGCAAGGCCGTGGACTTCGTGATGCGCGACGTGCTGATTCGGTATTTCAGTCTGTACCAAACCGGGCTTTGGCAGGCTGTAGCCAAGCTTTCTGACAACTATACCATGGTGTTTTCGGCCGTGATGGGCAGCGTGTTTTACCCCCGCCTCTCGGCCCTGATTGGGCAGCCGGGCCCGCTACGACGCTACGTGCGTACCGTGCTGCTGGTGCTGGCCCCCGGGGCAGCCCTGGGGCTGGGGCTGCTCTATCTGGTGCGCGACTGGCTGCTGCCTCTGCTTTTCGACGCCCAGTTTGGCGCCGCCCGCGACCTGCTGGCCCCGCAGTTTATCGGCGACTGGGCCAAGTTTCTGACCTGGACGCTGCTGTTTCTGCTCATGGCCCAGGCCCGGGTGGGGCGCTACGTGGCGGTGCAGGCGGGCTCGGCCGTATTGTATGCCGGGCTGTTGGCCGTGCTACTGCCCCGCTACGGTTTGCTGGGTGCTCCCCTGGCCCACGCTGCCCGGTTTGGCATCCTGCTGCTGGGCTGCCTGATGTATTTCCGGCCGTACTGGCGCTGATTGACTATGAAAGCAGTTGCAGTGAACCATGCAGAACCCCAAGGCCCGCCCCCAGGAGCAGAAACCCTGCCGCTGGTGACCATCGTGGCCTTGTGCTACAACCACGCCCCGTTTCTGGCCGCCGCCCTGGATTCCATTCTGGCCCAGACCTACCCCCACCTGGAAGTGCTGCTCGTGGACGATGCCAGTACCGATGGCAGCGCCACCATTCTGCGCGACTACGCCGCCCGCAACCCCGCCTGGGAGCTGCACCTGCTGCCCGAAAACCAGGGCAACTGCCGGGCTTTCAACCAGGCCTTTCGTAGGTCCCGCGGCGAGTTTGTCGTGGACTTTGCCACCGACGACGTATTGCTGCCCGAGCGCATAGCCCAGCAAGTAGCCTGCTTCCAGCGCCTGGAGCCCGATTATGGCGTAGTCTTTACCGATGCCGAGCTCATCGACGAGGCTTCCCGCTTCGTGCGCCGCCACTACCGGCGCGACGCGGCCGGCCTGCACCCGCGCCCGGCCTCAGGCTGGGTGTTTGCCGATGTACTTAGCCGCTACTTCATCAGCACGCCCACCATGCTCATGCGCCGGGCTACCCTGGAACAGCTCGGCGGCTACGACGAAACCCTGGCCTACGAGGACTTCGACTTCTGGGTGCGGGCCGCCCGGCACTGGCGCTTTTACTTTCTGGACCAGGTCACGACCCAGAAGCGGCTGCACCCGAGCTCTATGTCGCGGCGGGGCTACCGACCCAACGACCCGTTTCTGGCTTCCACCATCCGGGTTTGTGAAAAAGCCCTGGCCTTGTGCCGCACCCCCGAAGAGCGGTCCGCCTTGGCCGTGCGCCTGCGCTGGGAGCTGCGCCAGGCCGTGCGTTGGGGCAATTTCCGCGAGGGCCAAGACCTGTATCAACTACTCCAACAAACCCGGGCCGTGCGCCCCCTGGACTGGCTACTGAGTTGCTACGCCGCCCTGCGCCGGCGCTAGTCGGCGGGCGGCAACTCTACCCGGTAGAGCCGTACCTGCTGGTCCTGGGTCAACAGGCGGCGGCGCGGAAAGCGGGCCAGCACCTCGGCCTCGGAGGAGCGAATCAGCTTGCGGGTCAGCTCGGGGTTGGTCAGCGTGCGGCTGTTGACCAGCAGCCAGGCCTGTTCTCCGGGGCCCACCTGTACCGAGTCGGCGGCGGTGTAGCGCCGGAACCGCAGCCCGGCCGGCACCTGGAAGCCATAGTAGAAGTCGTAGTTACCCACCAGAAAGTTATCCACGAACACCACGCCTCGGGCCGGGGCCGCCAGTTGCTGGCTGATAACGCGCTGCTGGGCAAAGTGGGCCGATACGCGGGGCTTACCCATAAAATACACCGGCCGGATGCTTAGAGCCAACGCCAACGTGCCCAGGGCCAGCCTGGCGAAACGCCCCGTACCCGGCCGCCAGCTTGACTCGGTGGCCCGCGCTGCCCACCAGGTAGCCCCGGCAAAATACAGCGCCAGCAGGCCGTAGATAACCGAAACGCTGTTGTGCAGCCAGGCGGCGGCCGCCAGCAGGAGCAGGGTCAGCCAGTAGCCGCCCCGGCCCGAGTCCAAGAAGGAGCGCAGCCCGAAGCCGGCGGCCAGACATAGGGGCGGCAGCAGGGGCGTGCTCATGCGCGGCAGCAGCGTAATGGGGTTGTATTGGCTCAGTGATGTGCTGCCCAGCCAGTAAAAGGCCAGCGTGGTAAACGTGAGCAGGAGCCAGAAACGCGCATCCGGGCTTAGCCACAGGCGGCGTTGCAGCCCGGCCGCTCCGGCCAATACCAACGCCCCGGCCAGCCCGGTGCCAACGAAAAAAACCAGGGGCAGATAGGTCAGGCGGGCCAGCAGCGCTCCACGGTTGCCACCCAGGAAGTTGCCTTCCTTCAGGTACTCATTGGTGTGCTCAATCAGGTGAATCCGGTACAGCGCGTCGTTGGTGTAGGCTTGATAAAAGGCCAGATATGCCCCCAGCATTACCACGCCCACGCCGGCCGCGGCCAGCCAGAACCGCGCGTGGCGCCGTCGGAAAACGTCCACGGCCAGCAGGGCCAGGTAGCAAGGCAGGTAGTACACAATGGTTTCCTTGCTGAGCAGGGCCGCGAAGTTGAGCAAGGCAAAACCCGCGCCCCAGCGCCATGGCCGCCGCGCGGCCTGCCGGCCTTTGAGCAAGGCAACGCCGCAGCACAGGCACCAGAACATCAGAATATTGTCCGGGTAGAGATAGTTCGTCAGGTTCAGCGTGAAGTAGTGCAGGCCCAGCAGCAGCATGGCCCCGGCTGCCACCACCGGCTCGTGGCGGCGGTAGGTGGCCCAGATGACCAGGGAGCAGCCCAGTGTAGCCAGCAGCGGCCAGAGCGTGGTGGTGATGATGCCGATGCCGAACACGCGGTAGAGCAAAGCTACTGGCCCGAAAATCAGCCACCGTTCCTTGAGCGGGTCGTGGAGCAAGCCCAGTGGGTCGGGCTCTACCCGAAACGTGCCGCTGGCCAGTTGGTGGGCGTAGCGGGCGTAGAAATAATCGTCCAGGTCGTAGAGCCCTTCGTGCGTCAGCAGAAAGTAAGCCACGGTCAGCAGCAGCACGAAAGCCAGCGTCAGGTCGGGCAGGCGGGAGGAATATAGGGGCTTCACAACTGCAAAGCAACCGATTTGGCGCTAATTGCCCGCCGCCAGGCCAGTTGTGCTACGCTATGCACCCCCGTCAGCGCTGGGAAACCCGGCGGGTTTCTCATCTTTACCGCGGCGCGGCCTTCATTCCCGCTTCCGCGCCGCCCGCCTGCCCCGATGCTCCACTCCCGATTCCTGCGCGTTGTCGTGCTGCCGGCCCTGCTGCTGGTGCTGGCCGGCCTGGGCCTAGGCTGTTACTACGAAACCAACGACGACGTGAGCATCACGCTGCTGCTGCAGGGCAGCACGGCCGCCGCGCCCGTCACCGACCTGCACCTGTACTTTCACGGGCTGGCCCCAGTGCTGGCGGGTTTGTACCAGCACTGGCCCGGGCTGCCTTGGTATGGGCTGCTGCTCTACGCGCTGCTGTACCTAGCCACGGTGCTCAGCTTTGCCGTGCTCGATAAGCTGCTGCGGGGCCGGCTCGCCGGAACCCGGATTTTTCTTGTATTACTCTGCTTTTTTGGGTTGGCCTGGCTGGAGCACGGGCTCTGGTTCAATTACGTGCGGGTGCCGGTACTGCTGGCGGGCACGGCGCTGCTGTTAGCGGCCCAGCGGCCCACTCGCCGCCGCGTGCTAGCCGTGGCCGTGTTGGCCCTGGCCCTGGCCTGGCTGATTCGGCCCAGCGCGGCCCTGCTGGGCCTGGTGGCCGCCGGGCCGGGGGCCTTATGGTTGGCCGGCCGCCGCGGGGCTTCCCTGGCGGGCGCGGGCCTGGCGCTGCTGTTGCTAGCCTCGGCCAGCCTGCTGCTCACGCGCACCCCGGCCGAGGCTAGCTACCGCACCCTGGATGTCCTCAAGTCCAACGTCAACGACTACGAGCTTTACCGTACCACGCCTGCCACCTCCGCCGATACGCTGGGCCTGCAAGCCCTGGCGCACTGGGCCCTCGGCGACTCCACTCTGGTCAACGCCGGACTGTTTGGGCGCGCCACTCGGTTTGAGGCGGGTCACTTTCTGAGCCAGGTGGCGCCGGGTAAGTTGCAGGTTTGGGGCAGCTTGCTCGGGCGGGATTATTTTGCGTTGCTCATACTGCTGGCGGTGGGGTGGCTGCTGGTGGCCCGTAGCCGTCGTTACCCGCAGCGCCAAAGCTTCTGGCTCGTGCAGCTCTTTTTCGGGGGCCTGCTGCTCGGGCTGGGGGTAGTCCTCAAGTTGCCGCCCCGGCTGGGAATGCCCGTGTTCAGCCTCTGGACGCTGACCACGCTCATATACTTTCTGCGCGACACCCGCCGGCCCTTGCCCCGGCTGGCCCCGGCTTTTTTCGCCGTGCTGACCCTGCTGCTGATTGCCTACGCCTTCAAAACCGCGCACCGGCGCCAGGTGTTGCGCCAGGAGCGGGAGCAAGGCCTGACTGTGCTGCTGCCCGCCCAGGCGGCCACCCAGCGGGGCGCGGTACTCGTAACAGCCGGGTTGGAAGCTGCTTATAAGTCCCAGTCCCCGTTTCGGGTGCTGCGGTTTGCGCCCCACTCCGTGCTCAGCCTCACCGGCTGGCCCACCCTCGACCCATCCCAGCCCGCCTTGCGGGCCCGGCTCACCGGCCGCCGGGCGCTGGTTCCGGCTTTGGTACAGCTGGCGCAGCGGCCCACCACGCACTGGTGGCTGGCCCCCGAAACGGTGCCATGGCTGTCGGCTTATCTGGCCGCGCAGGGTTGGCGAATGAGTGTCCGGCCCCGGTCGGCCGGAACGGCTCCAGCTACGGGCCTGCCTCAGCCGTATGCCGTGGATGTGGAAAAGATGAAATAAGGGTAAAATGCCAAAATTTTGTAGGCGTCGGACAGGGGTGGTTTTACGTATCTGTGCAAGGTGAATGCCTACATTTGACCCAAATTCCTCCTTTTTCTCTTCCTATGATTGCAACTGTGGCCTCCCGCGGGGAGGTGCTTCAGCATCTCGAATCCTTTCTAAAAGAAAATCTGGACGGCTTTCTTAGAAAGGTCGAGGACAGCTGGCAACCCGCCGACTTTCTGCCCGACTCCCGCTCGGAAACCTTCTTCGACGAAGTGCGCGAACTGCGCGAACGAGCTAAAGGATTGAGCTACGACCTGTTAGCGGTGCTGATTGGCGACACTATCACGGAAGAGGCTCTGCCCAACTACGAGGCTTGGTTTCACCAGCTCGACGACCTGAACCGCGACCCCAACAACGGCTGGGCGCAGTGGATTCGGGGCTGGACGGCCGAGGAAAACCGCCACGGTGATTTGCTCAACCGCTACCTCTACCTGTCGGGCCGCGTGAATATGCGCGAGTTCGAAACCAGCACCCAGTACCTGATTGCCGACGGCTTCGATCTGGGCACGGCCCACGACCCGTACCGGGCTTTCATTTACACCAGCTACCAGGAAGCGGCTACTAACCTTTCGCACCGCCGCGTGGGCACCCTGGCCCGCAAGGCCGGCGACGCGCAACTGTCCAAAATCTGCGGCATGATTGCCGGCGACGAAACCCGCCACGCCCGCGTCTACCAGACGTTTGTCGACAAGATCTTCGAAGTGGACCCTTCGGAAATGATGCTGGCCTTCGAGGACATGATGCGCAAGAAAATCGTGATGCCGGCCCACTACATGCGCGAGCTGGGCGTGGAAATGGGCAAAACCTTCGGCCACTTCACCGATGCGGCCCAGCGCCTGGGTGTGTACACCAGCCAAGACTACACCGACATTCTGGAAGGTCTGATTACTACCTGGAAGCTGGAGCACATTACGGGCCTGAATGGCGCCGCCGAGAAAGCCCGCGACTACATCATGGCCCTGCCCAACCGCCTGCGCCGCGTCGCCGACCGCATGCCGGTGCCCAAGCTCGAATACAAGTTCAAGTGGATTGAGTAGGTAGGTGTAGAACCCTGCTACGCTAAAAAGCAAAGAGGCCAGGTGGAGTAATCCACTTGGCCTCTTTGCTTTTTCGGCACTATCTACACCCTCTCGCAGATAGTGCCAATAGCGCTTGTTAATAAATGTAGCACAGACCTGAGCCCATTAGATTTTGCCAGGCAACACAAGTATGTTTACCGCATGGCTGAGCTTCCTGAGCTCATTTCGTGTGCCTGTTAAATCAGCTTGGTTTCGATTTTCTCCTACTACACCTATTGTTCACTTCTACCACTGCCTTATGCATTCTTTTCTCTACCGTCCAGCTAGCTGGCTAGGTTTAGCATTCTACCTTGTGGGCAGCGTGGCGCACGCCCAGACCCTGACCGTAAATAGTGGCGCGCTGAGCCCGGTGCGCAACGCCCGCGCTGCCAGTGCTACGGCGCCGCTCGTTATTCCTTTTTCGCAGAGCATTGACCCTGCCACGGCCAACAGTATCAAGATTTTTAGCAACCAATACCGCGGGCAGCGGACGGCTACCGCCGTTACGACAGGCAATACCGTTACCCTGACTCCCACGGCGCCGGCGGCCGCCACGGCCGCCTTCAGGCCCGGTGAGACCGTGCATGTTAGCGTGCCCGCCTCTGTCCAAAGCAGCACCGGCAGCAGCGCGGTGCCGTATGTGTACGGCTTCACTGTGGCCAGCCGCGGTGGCAGCGGCACTTACCTGGTCGATTCGCAAATTAGCACTGGCCCTGCCTATGAGTCTCCCAGTGGGGCTGTCACGGGTGACATTGATAGTGATGGCGACTTGGACCTGCTTATTGCTCACCGTGGTGGTAACTTGGTAAATGTTCAGCTTAATGATGGTAAAGCCAAGTTCAGCGCCGGGGTCCCCGTAACAAATATCGGAGGGGGAGGAGATCTGGTCCTAGGTGACATCGATGGGGATCATGACCTGGACCTACTAGTGCTCAGCTTCTATGGCACTACGGCCCGCATATGGCTCAACAACGGCAGCGGAACATTCACTGCCACCGCCCCTGACGTGGAAATTGGTACTTATCCCAAAGATCCGGTTCTGGCTGATATCGATGGCGACGCGGATCTGGACCTACTGGTTGCCAACTATCCTAGTGGAGTTGTTAGCATACGCCTCAACAATGGGCGTGGAAGTTTTTCCAATGGCGGAAGCTTAGCAGTAGTTCAGTACCAAAGGGACATGATAATAGAGGATGTTGACAACGATGGTGACCTAGACATGGTTGTGAGCAGTCAAGGAAATGGCAGTCCCAATACTACCTCGTACCCGATAAGTGTGCGCCTCAACGACGGCAATGGTCGCTTTAGTGGTACGACAGAGCTGGACGTCCCAACCCGCTTTAACAAAATGGCTATGGGCGACATCGATGCTGACGGAGACCTGGATTTGCTGATGTGTGGTGCATTTACGGTGCTAAGCATTCCTAATACTGGTAATGGTAGTTTTGGCTCCGCTACTGTAGTCAACAATCTGGGCGGTTCTATTGACTTGGTGCCGAGTGATGTCGATGGAGATGGGGACCTGGATTTGCTAGTCAGTGGTGGTGGTGGTGTTAGACAAGAAGTTAGGCCGCTGCTGAACAATGGCGTGGGTAGCTTCTCCGCTGGTGCCACCGTAAGTGCCCCCATCTCCGGTGCCCCTAACTTTCTGCTGAGCGGAGACCTGGACGGAGACGACGATTTGGATATTCTGGCGGTTAGATCGAATATCAATACGGTGACCACGGTAACCAGTGTTCTGCTGAATCAGAATAGCGTAGCAACCAGTACTATAAACGCTGATTCTGAGCAGCTCAACGTTTTTCCTAACCCAGTTGAAACAACCGTCGGCGTGCAAGTAGGATGGCCTGTTGGTGCCGATGTAAAACAGGTGCAGGCCAGTATCCTCAACGCCTTGGGCCAAGTGCAAGTTAGAACCCTACTGCCGGTGCAAAGTGGTAAGGCAAGTGGAATACTGTCGACTCAGGGCTTGGCCGCCGGCGTATATATAGTGCGTCTGCAAGCCGGTACGGAGATAGTTACAAAGCAGCTTGTGGTGTTATAAGTGTTGCCTTCCGGCTAGAAATGGCGGGCTGCTCCTGAGCAGCCCGCCATTTCTGTTTATCCGGTTCTACACCGTGGTTTGTTCCGGATTTTGCTGGGCCATTTCCCAACCCACCAGGGCCACCTTGCGCGTAGCACCCCAGCGGTACTGGCCCAGCTCTCCGCCCTGGCGAATCACGCGGTGGCAGGGTATCAGGTAGCCCACGGGGTTGGCGCCGATGGCCGTGCCTACAGCCCGTACGGCTAGTCCGCAGCCAGCCTGGGTGGCCAGCCCGGCGTAAGTCGTGAGCCGGCCTTCGGGAATCCGCAGCAGAGACTCCCACACTTTGAGCTGGAAATCGGTGCCCTTCAAGTGCAGGTGCAGCCGGTCGGTGGGGCCAAACTCGCGGGCAAAGAAGCGGGCCACCTGGGCATGCTCCGGCGCGGCCTGTTCCAGCAGCGTGGCTTGGGGCCATTCCTGGCGCAGCTCGGCCAGGGCCAGTTCGGCGTCATCGGCAAAGTGCAGACGGCAGATGCCCTTGGCGGTAGACGCCACCAGGTAGGGTCCAAACCGGCTTTCCCCGAAGCTGTAACGGATGGTTAGGGCCGCGCCGCCCTGCCGGTACTCGCCCGGCGTCATGGCTTCCAGGGTTACGAACAGGTCGTGGAGGCGGCCGGGGCCCGAGAGGCCGGTTTCGTAGGTAGCTTCGGCCACGGAAAGCTGCTGCTGAAGCAGGCGTTTGGCGTGCTCTACACTAATGTACTGCAGAAACTTCTTGGGGCTTACTCCCGCCCACTCCTGGAACTTGCGCTGAAAATGAAATGGACTCCAGTGGGCCTGCCCGGCAATTTGCTCCAGTGTGGGCTGGGCGCGAAAATTGTCCCGGATGTAGCCGATGGCGGCGGCAATGCGTTGGTAGTCAGTCATGGCAGAAGCAGATTAGTTTTCAAAGCTACACGCCGGCCTGCCCGGCCGAAACCCGATTCTTGCGCACTTGCCCCCGAAAAAACAAAAAGCCGTTGCCCGAATGAGCAACGGCTTTGCCAAGTAGTATCAGCCACTTATTGCACGGCCGGAGCTTCGTTTACCACGCTGGTTTGCCGGAACGTCAGGCTTTTTTCGGGCAACACGTAGCGGATGGTGCGGGTGCCGCCGCTGGGGCAGCAGTTAGGGTCGGTTTCCTGGTAAATCGGGAAGGAGCGCACTACTTCCTTGCCCTGGAGCCGAAATTTGTCCTGGCCCTGGTAGCCGCGGGCGGCCGGGCCCGTCAGCTTGGGCATGCTCATTCGTTCCCAGTCTTTGCCGCCAAACCAGTAGCCGCGCACTTCGCCGTAGGAGCCGCTGCCGGCGCCTTCCACGAACACCAGCAGCTCGGAGCCGGGTCCCGCGGTCAGCTTGACCAGCTGGGCATCTTTCACTTCGCCCAAAATCGAGTCCTGGGCCGTAGTGAGCTCCTGCCCGTCCTGCTCGGCCCGCACCAGGAGCCGGCGCTGGCCTAGCTGTCCGGTCGAGCTGACCACAAACGTATAGGGCGCGGCCGTCAGGGTTTTGTTGAAGCCAGGCGGTGGGGCCGGAGCAGCTTCGGGCGCGGCGGAAGTAGTAGGGTTGGGCTGACCGGTGGTAGTTTCACGGGCACTGTCGCAGCCGGCGGCCGTGGCCAGCAGGGAAGCCGCCAGAAGGAGGCGGGAAGAGGTACGCATACAACGGGTAAAAAAGGGTATAGCCGCCTATACGGCAAGCGTAGCCGTGAAGATAGACGGGCAGGCCGCTTATTCCACCACTTTTACGCCTTTCCAGAACGCCACCCGGTTTTTGATCTGCTGGGCCGCGTCCTTGGGCTCGGGGTAGTACCAGGCCGCATCCTTGTTCAGTTCCCCATTCACGCGCAGGGAATAGTAGCTGGCCCGGCCTTTCCAGGGGCAGGAGGTTTGGGCAATGCTGTCCTCGAAAAACTCGCGCTTGATGGCGTCGGCAGGGAAATAATGGTTATTTTCGACTACCACCGTGTCGTTGCTTTCCGCAATTACGGTATCGTTCCAAATGGCTTTCATGGTGGGATAGTGGCGCGAAGCTCCAGCTTCGCGTATCGGTGAACGACGGTATTGCCCTGGCTTCAGGCAACAATACGCGAAGCTGGAGCTTCGCGCTACGGATGAACATTGCCGCCCGCCGCTTTGTTATCAGACTTCAACTCCCAGAATTATGTCCGCAGGTTTTCGTTTCCGGGATTTCGTGCCCGAAGAGTCGTCCGAGAAAGGCTTCGAGACACTGTTTAAGCTATTCATGCAACTGGTTACCATCACGTCGGGCGACGTGGCCGAGGCCTTGTCGTGGCTTAATGAGCTCGACAAGCAGTACGGCCTGACCGACAACGACTACGGGATGGGCAATTTCATCGAAGACCTGAAGAAAAAAGGCTATATCGATGAGAACGAGCAGGAGCGGGGCGCCTTCAAGATTACATCCAAAACCGAGCAGGGCATCCGCAAGAGCGCCCTGGAGGAAATCTTCGGCAAGCTCAAGAAGGGTAACACCGGCAACCACCGCACGCCCCAGACCGGGCAGGGCGACGAGCTGAGCACCGACGTCCGCGACTTCCGCTTCGGCGACTCGCTGGAGCAGATTTCGATGACCGAGAGCATTCGCAACGCCCAGCTTAATCACGGCTTGTCGGATGACTTCATGCTGGCCGAAGGCGACCTGGAAGTGCGCGAAACCGAGCACAAGACCCAGACCAGTACCGTGTTGATGATTGACATCTCGCACTCGATGATCCTCTACGGTGAGGACCGCATCACGCCCGCCAAGAAGGTGGCCATGGCCCTGGCCGAGCTGGTAAAGCAGAAGTACCCCAAAGACTTCCTCGACGTCATCGTGTTCGGCAACGACGCCTGGCCCATTACCATCAAGGATTTGCCCTACCTGGAAGTCGGGCCCTACCACACCAATACGGTGGCCGGCCTGGAGCTGGCCTTGGATCTGCTGCGCAAGCGCAAGACGGCCAACAAGCAGATTTTCATGATAACCGACGGCAAGCCGACCTGCCTGAAGGAAGGCAACGGCTACTACAAAAACAGCTTCGGCCTAGACCGCAAAGTGGTTAATAAGACGCTGAACCTAGCCGCCGCCGCCCGCCGCCTCAAAGTGCCCATCACTACTTTCATGATTGCCTCCGACCCGTATCTGCAGCAGTTTGTGGAGGAGTTTACCCAGGTCAATCAGGGCAAAGCCTACTACAGTAGCCTCAAAGGCCTGGGTCACCTGGTGTTCGAGGACTACAAGCGCAACCGCCGCAAGACGCTGTAAACAGCGGGTATAGCCACACAACAAAAGGCCGTTCTGCTCAGCAGAACGGCCTTTTGTTGTGTGGCTACTTCGGGGCGTGCAGAAGCTACTGCTAGTTGGTGCTACTGTGCCCCCAGCGTCCGGGTGCCGGCGTAGTAGTAGAGCTCGGCCCGGGTTTTTTCGTAGCTGGCCCGCAGACTTTCCTGCTTGATGCGCAGCTCAATCAGCTTGGATTCGCGGGCGTTGATGAGGAAAATAGTGCTTTCGCCCAACTCAAACTTTTGCAGCTCGGCTTGCAGCAACGTGCGTTGGTTGGCAATGGTCTGCTCCTGCAACGCCAACTGTCGCTCGTAAGCCAGCAGCGTGTTGTAGACGGCCTGTACCTGGTTGACGATGGTACGGCGGCTCTGCTGCTGCTCCAGGGTGGCGTCCTGCACCTTCAGACGGGTTTGCTGAAGCTTACCGCGCTCTTGGCGCAAAAACAGCGGGAAGGCGAAATCCACGCCCAGCTTGTAGTTGTTCCGGCCAAAGTCGTAGTAGGCGGGCATCTCAGGGCGGTAAAAGTCGCCGCGGCTGAGCAGCATGCCACTCACGCTAAGCTTGGGCTTGAGCATTTCCCGGCGGTAGCGCTCCTCTACGCCCAGCTGCCGGATTTTGGCGTCGAGCTTGATAAGCGTAGGGTGCGACACAGCCGCCTGGCTTTGCAGCTGGCCAAACTGGGCCGTATCCACCCGCACCAGCGTCGGGCGCTGGGGTACGGCGTAGGCAGGCAGCTCCACGGGCTGGGCGTCCTTGTTCCAGAGGTGGTTAGACAGCAGCAAGCGGGCGTTGAGCAACTCCACGCTGAGCTGCTCGGCCTGTAGCTGCCGGTCCTGCACCGTGATGCGCGCCTCCACCGAGTCGATAGGAGCCTGGTCGCCGAGCAGGGCGCGGCGGCTGGTAGCCTGAAAGCGGGTATCGGCCAGGGCTACGCCCTCACGCACGAGGTTGGCCTGCTGGGTGGCGTAGTACCAGTTCCAGTAGTCCTTGACGGCCTGCAACCATACCTCGTTGATCTGCTTGACCTGGTCGGCTTCGGCGGCCGTCACCATGATGCGGGCCTGGCGCAACGTGCTGCGGCGGGCATCAATCAGCAAGCCGGCCCCCAGCGGTACCGACAGGCCCACGCCGGCCAGCCCGTCGAGCGGGGTGCGGTACTCGGGGTTGACGTAGGTGCCCACCATCCGGTCGTAGCCGGCCTTCAAATCGATACCACCGGGTAAGATGGGTACTTTCAGCTCGTTGGCCCACTTGTTATAATAGTCGGTGCCGCCGAACAGCTTCCGGTCGAAACCCGAACCCAGTTTAGGGTCGAAGCCGCCGCGGGCGGCCAGCACCTGGGCCTGGGCGTCGGCACTGAGCAGGGCGGCCTGCTTTACCATGGGGTGGTTGGCAAACACCAGATCAGCCAGATCCTGCAGGGAAAACACCCGGGCCGTATCAACAGCCGGGCGGTCGGCGGCCAGCTGCCGGGTCTGGAGCGGAGCCGGGTCGAGGCCCGGGGCCCGGCGGGGCAGGGTGGGCGTTTGGGCGTGGGCCACCGGCGCAGTGCTCAATAAGAGCAAGCCCAGCAGCAGCCAGGCCCGCGCCCGGCGGCCGATGGCAAGAAAAGATACCGTCGTCATGCGCCTACTTCTTGTCAGCTTTCGCCTTGATGGGAGTCTCGTCGGGGGCGGTCTGCAGCGTGGGCGGGAAGCCGTTGAGCTGCCGCCAGATTTCGTACCACACCGGCACCGAGTCCAGAATTACCCAGCCGTACACACCTGAGCCCAGGCGCAGCTGGGCCGGCCAGCTCGGGTCTTGCTCGTTGTGGCGGTCGGGGCGCACCAGCAGGCGGTACTTGCCGTCGGTAGTGCTCACCACGTCAATCACCGTGACGGTACCCCCGAAGGTGCCGACGGCGGCCGAGGGCCAGCCCGAAAACTGGATGGCGGGCCACCCGTCGAACTGCAGACGCACTGGCCGGCCCCGCTGAATCAGGGGCACGTCCATGGCCCGCACGTACATTTCCACGGCCAGCACGGGCGCGTCGGGCTGCAGCGTGGCAATGGATTCGCCTTCCTTAATGGTTTCGCCGATACCGGCCTTGAGCGTACGCACAACGTAGCCGGCCTGCGGGGCCCGCACCACGTACAGGCCACGGCGCACTTCCACGTTGCTGATCTTGTTGCGCAGGGCTGCTACCTCGCCCTCCGAGGATGACCGGCTCGACACGGCCGAGCTGCGGTCCGACAGCGTTTTGGCCAAATCCTGCCCGTATTTGGCGCGCAGGTTGCTGAGCTCGATGCTGGCGTTGGCCAAGGACTGCTTGGAGTTCAGCAGCTTGTTGCGCTGGGCCGTGACTTTGGCCAGATCTTCCTGTAGCTTGAGCCGGCGGGTTTCAATGTCGGTCAGGGAGAACAGGCCGTTTTTGTAGCCTTCCTCGTAGCGGGCCAGCCGGGACTGGGCCACCTGGAAGGCGTTGTTGACGGCCACTAGGTCGGCGCTGTCGATGCGCACGGTGTTGCGGGCCTGGGTCACGCGGTTTCGGGCCGCGTCGAGCTGCACGTTCAGCGTAAGGCGCAGGGCCTCAATTTGCTGGTCGGTGGCCTGAATCTTGGCCGCGTTGGCGGCTACGTTGCCCTGCTTGGCAGTCAGCTGCTCGCGCAGGCGCTCGGGCAGGTTGGGGTCGAAGTACTCGTCCTTGATTTCGGAAATGGTCAGCAGCGTGTCGCCCTGCTGTACGAGCTGGCCCTCTCGCACGGCCCAGCGCTCAATGCGGCCCGCAATGGCGTTCTGCACCGTTTGGGGGCGGTCCTGGGGGCTTAGAGTGGTCAGGGAGCCGGAGCCCTCGATGGTTTGGCGCCAGGGCAAAAAGAGAATAATCACGAAGATCAGGCCCACGGCCGTCAGCACCCGGCCCAGTAGGCGGGCACCCTTGGGCTCAAGCAGCTCCTGGCGCGAGCGGTCCAGATCCTCGTGCCATACCGATTCGTCGACGCCTTGGTTAGATAGATTAAGCATGGCTGGCGGCGGAATGAGGTTCTTCTACGAGGGGCAGATCAGTCACGGCAGCCAGTTTCTCCACGCCGGTCAGCATGTCGAACACGGTGGCCAGGCCGGTCATCAGCTTTTCAATTGAGCTGCTGATCTGCACGATGAGTACTTCGGCGGCCACAAACTGGCCCAGGGTCATTTGCCGCGACACTACAAACAAAGTACCCGCAATCAGCAGGCCGCCGGTGAGCAGGGTGCGCAGGGCAATGCCCCAGCCGTAGTAGCTTTTCAGGACGCTGAAATGGCTGTTGCGGGCGCGCAAATACTGGGCCGTCAGCTCGTCGGTGTGGTCCAGAACCTGCTGTTGGGCAGTGGGGTTATTGCGGTAGCTGGGCAGTGTTCCGGCTACTTTTTCCAGCCATTCCACAGCCTCGTATTTATGGGCCGATTCCTCGATGCTGGTGCGCAGCGCCCGGCGGTAATTCATGAAGTAAATCAAGCCGAGCAGCACCAGAATCGTCAGGCCCAGGCCCACGAAAACGGGGTGGTAAAACGACAGTACGATGACGCCAAACAGAATCTGGATGCCGGCAAACATCAAGTCAATCAGTAGCTTGGTCAGGCCCTTCTGCACAGTCAGGATGTCGAAGAAGCGGTTGACCAGCTCCGGCGGGTTTTCGCCTTCCAGGGCCTTGGGGTCGATGCGCGGCAGGCGGTAGGCATACTCGATGGCCGCCTTGGCAAACAGGCGCTGTTCCATGGCCTCTACCAGCGTAAACTGCCCGATCAGCAGCAAACCGGCCAGCAGCACGCCCAGCACCACGACGCTAATCAGGATGTAAGTGGAGCCGAACACGGCCCCGGTCGAAACGAGGTTGAACACGGCCTGGGTACCCAGCGGTAGGGTCAGGCTAATCAGGCCGGTGGCAATGGCGTAGAAAAGAATGTAGCGGATGGAGCGGCGCTCCGGTTCGAGCATGCGGGTCAGCCGCTGCCAGGGGGTAGGTGGGGGCAGAGCCAGTTGTTTTGAGGCCATGAGAGCAAAGGGTGTTCGTCAACTAGCGCGGTGCTCCGCCCGGCCGCGGGGCCTTCGGGAACAGCTGCGCTACTCGATGAGTGTGTGGTGATAAGCTCAACGGTGGGATGCCAGTGAGGTTTTGACGTACTGAGCCAGGAGCTACCTGGCCCGGCCTTTCGGCAGGCCGTCTACCCGCCCGAAGCGCCATTAGAGCGAATGGAATTCTATTCAGGGGGCAAAATTATAGTCGAATAAGAAGCGCCTACTTAAAACTGGATTAAATCGTCCAGGAAGAGTAAATTTTTAATTTGAGTTTAATATTGCCCTGCTGTTGGCCGTTGGCCAGGGTACCAGGGCACATGAGGCGAAGCGCGAAAACCGTTCGACCGATATGCTGAGCCTGACAGTTACCATTGCCTGCAAGATGACTCGCGGGACTCAACAGGACGTTTTCCTTTGCTTGGGGATTCTACAGTTCGAGCCAACATCCGTACGATTTTTGCCTGACCCGCAGCCTGCGTCCGAACCAACTACCCGGTTGGCTAGTTGTACCATTTGATGCCCGGCCCGAGCGCCAACCGCCCCGGTTTTGCGTAGGTCCGGTACACTCCCTATCCCTGATATGAAATCAACTGACATCCGTACCCTCGGTGACTTGAAGAAGTCCGGCTACCAGCCCCGTTCCGTGAAGCAGGAGCTGCGCGACAACCTGATTGCCAAGCTCCAGGCCAAAGAAGAAGTGTTTCCCGGCATCTACGGCTACGAGGAAACCGTTATTCCCGACCTGCAGCGCGCCATTCTGAGCATGCACCACATCAATCTGCTAGGACTCCGCGGGCAGGCCAAAACCCGCATTGCCCGCCTCATGGTCGACTTGCTCGATGAGTACATCCCGGTAGTGGAAGGCTCGGAGCTCAACGACGACCCGCTGGAGCCCCTGAGCATTTATGCTAAAAACCTCATTGCCGAGAAAGGCGACGCCACGCCCGTTTCGTGGCTGCACCGCTCGGAGCGCTATACCGAGAAGCTGGCCACGCCCGACGTATCGGTGGCCGACCTCATCGGCGACGCCGACCCCATCAAGGCCGCCACGCTGAAGCTGCCCTACTCCGACGAGCGGGTAATTCACTTCGGTTTGATTCCCCGCTCGCACCGCGGCATTTTCGTGATTAACGAGTTGCCCGACTTGCAGGCCCGCATCCAGGTGTCCTTGTTCAACATCCTGCAGGAAGGCGACATTCAGATCCGGGGCTTCAAGGTGCGCCTGCCGCTCGACATTCAGTTCGTGTTTACGGCCAACCCCGAGGACTATACCAACCGCGGCTCCATCGTGACTCCGCTCAAGGACCGGATTGACTCCCAGATTATCACGCACTACCCCAAGAGCATCGAAATCGGGAAGCGCATCACCAAGCAGGAGGCCCGCATCAAGCCCGAGCAGAAGGGCATGGTGGTTAGCAACGAAATCATTCACGACCTGGTGGAGCAGGTGGCCGTTGAGGCCCGGGGCTCGGAGTTCGTCGATGCTAAGAGCGGCGTATCCGCCCGCCTGACCATTGCCGCCTACGAAAGCCTGGTGAGTGCCGCCGAGCGCCGCGCCTTGATTAATGGTGAAAAGAAAACCTACGTGCGCATCGCCGATTTCCTGGCCGCCGTGCCCGCTCTCACCGGCAAGGTGGAGCTGGTATATGAAGGTGAGCAGGAGGGAGCCGGCATCGTGGCCGAGAAGCTGATGGGCAAAGCCATCCGCACCTTGTTCCTAAACTACTTCCCCGACCCCGACAAGCAGAAGAAAAAGAAGAACATCCCGAACCCCTACAAGGAGGTGCAGGACTGGTTCGGGGCCGGCAACACCGTCGACGTGCTCAACGACGGCTCCGACAAGGACTACCACGCCGCCCTGGAGCAGGTACCCGGCCTGCGCAACATCGTGACCTTCCTGCACCCCAACGAGGACGCGGATACGACCTGGTTCCTGATGGAGTTCTGCCTGCACGGCCTGGCCGAGCACAGCCTGATTTCGCGCAACCGCGTCACGGCCGGCACCCAGTTCAAGGACCTCTTGTCGTCGATGTTCACTATGCCCAGCTTCGGCGGGGATGACGACGAGGACGAAGAAGATACCAAGCCCCGCCGCCGGCGCTAAGGTGTAGCGCGAACTTTGTAGTTCGCGTACCCCGCGCCGGTAGCGCCGCTACAGCAATTGTCTTTCCTGTACGCGAACTATACAATTCGCGCTAGTGCCAAAAACGCCCCGCGTATCGAAAGATGCGCGGGGCGTTCGTATGTAGAAAGCTTTAAAAACACTATATATACAATCCTGCTACTTTAGCCGCAGCTAGTTGCGCTGGTAGTGGAAAAGCCAGGTCCTATAGCTAATGCAGTAACAACGTTTCTGGGTTTGAAAATTAATGCAATGAGAATAGTAACTATAGTTGCCCTCACCGCTGTATGTGGCAGCTTCCTTTCTTGCACGTCGGAAACGGAAACCTCTCGCAAAGCCAGTAAAATGCCTATCACGGGTACTTGGCAGCTGGTCAACCGAACCGTTATTGAGAAGGGAGATACGGTGACCACGGCCAGCAGCAAAAACGAATCGTTTATCAAAGTCATTAATGACACCCACTTCGCCTTTTTACAGCACGACCTGCACAAAGGCAAGGATTCCGCGGCGGTGTTTGTGGCCGGGGGCGGCAAGTATTCCCTCCAAGACAGCCTCTACAGCGAGCACCTAGAGTATTGCAGCGCCCGCAACTGGGAGGATAATGATTTTGTATTCACCGTCACCTTAAAAAACGATACCCTCACGCAAAGTGGTGTGGAGAAGGTAGCAAGTGCGGGCGTGGACCGGGTTAATATTGAGCGCTACGTAAGGCTGAAACCGTAGCGGCTACTTGCTAAAGTGAAGCAGGTGCACGCTCAGCATAGCTTCAGGTAGCGGTGTCGTTTATTTGAGTTGGACGCATGAAAGGCAAGAAAATCGGGTTGGTCGGCGGCATCAGCTGGGTTTCCACCCTGGACTATTACCGGCTCATCAACGAAGGCGTAAATAGCCGGCTGGGCGGGCTCCACTTTGCCGAGCTGCTTATCTATTCCCTCAACTTTGCCGACGTGCAGGCTGCCACCTGGGAACACGCCTACAACCTGCTGCGCGACGCCTGCCTAAGTCTCAAGGACGCTGATGCCACGGCCCTTGCTCTTTGCGCCAACACCGCCCACTTGTTTGCCGACCAGCTGGAGAAGGAGCTGGAGTTGCCCCTCATCCACATCGTGACCGAGACGGCGAAAGTGCTGCGGCGGGAAGGCCACACGACCATTGGACTGCTGGGCACCAAATTCACCATGGAAATGCCCTTCTACCGGGAGCGGCTGGAGGCGTTTGGCATCACCGTACTAACGCCCCCAGCGCAGGAAACCCGGGACTACGTGCAGCATACTGTCAAGGAGGAACTGGGTCGGGGAGTTATCAACCCCGAAACCAAGGCGCGCTACATCTCCATTGCGCAGGCGTTAGTCAGCAGCGGAGCCACGGCCGTGGTGCTGGGCTGTACCGAAATTCCGTTGCTCATCAGCCAAGCCGATTTTTCCGTGCCCGTGTTCGATACGGTACAAATCCATTCAGCGGCCATCGTCGACTATCTCGTGGCGTGAGCCGCTCCCGTCGCCGGCCCGCACTAGGGTTGACTTGTGATGATGCTTCTCTTCGCCTCGTGCTACCCTTAAAAAAAGCCCCGTCGGCTACGCAGCCAGCGGGGCTTTCTGGTTTACAGCAGGTTGCGGGCTACCCGAAACCCTAAATCATCAATGGCAAACTTGGTGGGGTGGCTGCGGCGGCGGTTGGTGGCCAGGCAGCCGCGGGGCTCGTCGCTCCAGCCCCCGCCCCGCATGATGCGGTAGGAGCCGTAGACCGAGGCGTCGTAGATGTCGGAGCACCATTCCCAGACGTTGCCCAGCATATCGTGCAGGCCCCAGGCATTGGGCTGCTTCCGGCCGACGGGCTGAGTCTGCCCGTCGGCGTTGTCTTTGTACCAGGCTATGGCCGCCAACTCTCCGTACCGGCTCCCGGTACTGCCCGCCTTGCAGGCATATTCCCATTCGGCCTCGGTAGGCAAGCGGTACCCGTTGGCGCCGGGCGCAAAGCAGATGGTTTCGGTGCCCGCAGCCATTTCATAGCAAGGCTGCAGGCCCTCAGTACGGGAAAGCTGATTGCAAAACTGCACGGCCTGCTGCCACGATACCGACTCCACCGGGTGCTCGTCGCCGCTGAAGCTGCTCGGCGACTCCCCCGTGACGGCCCGGTAGAGCCCTTGCGTTACCGGAAACCTGGCCAGCCAGAAAGGGGCAATTTCTACCCGCCACTGCTGTTTCAGCCGGTCGTCGCGCAGCATGATTTCTCCGCCTGGAATGGCTACTAACTGGACGGCGGTAGGAGCAGAGGGTAGAATACCAAGGGAGGACATAAACCGGAGCGCTTGAACGGGGAAGGAAAGCAAGATACTCGTGGGTGCTTATTCTGGCGGCAATGCCTTGCCAACCAAGGTACGGCCCCCTTAGGCCGCCACCAGGCCGCGCTGGCGGAGAGCTTGGTTACGGGTAAGAAAAGCAGTTGGGTACTCGGTAAAGCTGCTGCCAAGCTCATCGAACCTAGGAAAATTTTGGGCTTATTACCAGGGGCCTAAATCCGCTCACGAAGGAATATCGTTCATTCACCAACGAAAGCTCGCCCTCGGGCGAAACTTTCGCAACGGCAGGAACCGGTAGTGTTGCTTTGTATCATTCCAACGGCCAAACGGGCTACGGAAAGACCTGAAACGACACTTCTACGCTCCATCCTTTTTCTGCCATGAACGCTTCCCTTATTGCCCGCCTCGCCTCGCTGCTCCTCGTTATCACCCTGTTGGTGCCGAGCGCCCCGGCTGCCGCGGCTGGTCGGGTTCCGTTTGTGCGGAGCGTAAGCAAAGGCCGGCCCACCATGCACCGTCCCAATTACAAGCAATACAATCCCAACGGCAGCCGTTGGTTTTTCCAGCGCTGGTAGGCCGCTGCTCCTTCATAGAATTTGTGGAAGGAGAAATAACTACTGGTTTTTTTACACACCGACCTGCGCAACAACAGAAGAGCCAGCTGATAATTCAGCTGGCTCTTCTGTTGTTAGTAGTTATCAGTTGCTCGTTGTCCGTTATTAGAAGCAGCCGTCAGCACGATTTAATAACGGACAACGAACAGTGGACAACTAAAAACTACGCCTCGGCTACCACGATTTTTTTAATCTCGTCGTTGGCTTTGATCTGGTCGATGATGTCCAGGCCCTCTACCACTTTGCCGAATACGGTGTGGTTGCGGTCAAGGTGGGCGGTGTTGTCGCGGCTATGCACGATGAAGAACTGGCTGCCGCCAGTGTTGCGGCCAGCGTGGGCCATGCTCAGCACACCACGGTCGTGGTACTGGTTGCCGCCCTTCAGCTCGCAGTCGATTTTGTAGCCGGGGCCGCCGGTGC
The DNA here is from genome assembly GCF_022919135.1 of Hymenobacter cellulosivorans. NCBI lineage: Bacteria > Pseudomonadati > Bacteroidota > Cytophagia > Cytophagales > Hymenobacteraceae > Hymenobacter > Hymenobacter cellulosivorans. Next base: position 3,910,361 of record NZ_CP095049.1, read on the forward strand.
CGGGCGTGCCTTTAGCGCCCTCGCGGGTATTGGGGCAACCGCCCTGCACGACGAAATTGGGGATTACGCGGTGAAATTTCAGGCCGTCGTAGAAGCCTTTCTGGGCCAGGTCGGTGAAGTTCTTTACCGTGTTAGGAGCGTCTTGCTCGAAGAACTCAACTTTCATCACGCCGTGCGTGGTGTGGATTTCGGCAGTTTTCATGCAGTGGGAAAGAGAATAGGTGGAAGGTTACAAAGCGTTGAAGGCCGGAAAAGGTTTCGGACGCTGGGCAAAGGTAACCAAATCGGCTCCCGGCAAAACATCCGTCGGGCGGCCGAGTTGCGTACACGCAAGCCACAATGCCGGAAGCTGAATATTTCGATATTGCCCCGACCTTACTTGCCTTCCCTCAAGCCAATCCCTAACCCCGTTCCGCGTCCCGATGAAGAAGACCCTAAGAAACGCCACCGTTGCCCTGTGCGCCGCCGCGCTGGCCACCGCCAGCCTGAGCAGCTGCTCCTCCGACAACAAGACTACCGAAAAAGCCACCACCGAAACCGAGGCCATTGCCACCGTTGACTCGGCCGCTATGCTGACCGACTCGGCCCGCATGGGCAAGCCCGAGGGTGTAATGGTGGATGGCGTGGCCATGACCCCCGACAAAAACATCATTCAGAACGCGGTGCAGGCCAGTAGCGTTAGCACCCTGGTGCGGGCCATATCGGCCGCCGACCTGGGTGGTACGCTCAGCGGACCCGGCCCGTTCACGGTGTTTGCACCCACCAACTCGGCCTTTATCCAGCTGCCCAAGGGCGCTATGGCCGGCCTGATGAAGCCCGAAAGCAAGGAAAAGCTCAAGGGCGTGCTCACTTACCACGTCATTGCCGGCCGCCTCGTAGCCTCCGACCTCAAAGACGGGCAGGAGCTGACCACCGTGAATGGTGAGAAAGTAAAAATCTCCGTTAAAGGCGGCAAGATTATGGTCAACAACGCCACCATTCAGATTCCCGACGTCATTTCCAGCAACGGCGTGACCCACGTAGTCGACCAGGTGCTGCTGCCTCCCGCGCCGAACATTTAGCAGTAGTCTAGCAATTCACACAAAACGTCAGGTCGAGCCCAGCGAAACATCTCGCTGGGCTCGACCTGACGTTCTTTTTATAGCATCTCAGGCGGGCCTAGTGCCGGTTGTCCTCGTCGTTGAGCATGCTCACGTAGCTATCGTAGCGGGGAAGGGCAATTTTGCCTTTCTCTACGGCCTCACGCACGGCGCAGCCGGGCTCGTGCACGTGCTGGCAGTTGTGGTAGCGGCACTGGTTGAGCAAGGCGCGCATTTCGGGAAAGAAGTGGGCCAGCTGCCCGGGCGGAATATCTACCAGACCCAGCTCCTTGATGCCGGGCGTGTCGATGAGGTAGGTGCCAGGGCGTACTTCCAGCATTTCGGCGAAAGTAGTGGTATGCACACCCTTGTCGGAAAACTCACTGATTTCCTGGGTTTTCAAGTCCAGGTCGGGTACCAGGGCGTTGATGAGCGTGCTTTTGCCCACGCCCGAGTGGCCCGAAAGCAAGGATACTTTCCCGTCGAGCAGGGCGTCTACGTCGGCCACGCCCACGCCCGTTTCGGCCGAGCAGCGCAGGCCCGGGTAGCCCGTGCGCTTGTACATTTTGAGAATCTGATCTTGGTAGTCGGACAAATCCTCATCGTAGAGGTCGGTCTTGTTGAAGACAAGGGTCACCGGAATGCTATACGCCTCGGCCGTGACCAGAAACCGGTCGATAAACCCGAATGAGGTGGCCGGCGACACGAGCGTCACGACCAGCAACGCCTGGTCGAGGTTGGCGGCCACAATGTGGGCATGCTCGGCCTTGTGCACCGAGCGGCGGATAATGTAGTTGCGCCGGGGCTCAATGTGGTGAATTACGCCCGCCCCTTCAGTTTGTTCCTCCACCGTGAAGTCCACCTGGTCGCCGACGGCCAGCGGGTTGCTCACCTTCAGGTTCTTGTTCTTAAACTTGCCCCGCAGCCGGCAGCGGTGCAGCTTGCCCGTCGCCGTTTCGCGCACCAGGTACCAAGAGCCCGTCGATTTAACTACAATACCAGTCATAGAGTGAATGAGTGAGTTGGTGAATGAGTGAATTGATGGATAAGTACACAAGTGAAATAGTCTGCTGCATGGCTCCGCGCAGGAAGAACTTCAGCTTCACTCATTCGCTTATTCACTCATTCACCGTCGAGCCACTGCATGATGATGGCCGTGGCGCCGGCTTTTTGGTGGACGTATTCCAGGCTCAGGTCCTGAACGACGAGGCGATTGGCTTCGTGGCGGAAGAGAGGAGCAAAGGCATCTTTTAGTTCCTGGGCCGTGCGTATGGGGAAGGCGCAACCTATTTCTACCAGGTCCAGGGCCTCCTGAAACTTACCGTAGGTGGGGCCAAAGAACAGGGGCAGCCCGAAGGCGGCGGCTTCCAGCGTGTTGTGCAGCCCCTTGCCGAAAGCCCCACCGATATAGGCGAAGTGCCCGAAGCGGTACAGCTGGCTGAGCAACCCCACGTTGTCGATGAGCAGCACCGTAGACTGGGCCACGGTAGCGGGTTGGGCCTGGGAGTAGCGCACCACTTTACCGGGCAAGGCTTCCTCCACGATGCGCAGGTTGGCCTCACTGATTTCGTGGGGTGCCACAATAAAGCGCAACTCCTGCTGATACTGTTGCATCAAAGGGGCCAGCACCGGCATATCCTCGGGCCAGCTGCTACCCACGATACACACCGGTAACCAATCGTCGGTAAAGGCATCCACCAGCGGCAAGTCGCGCGGCGGCGCCAGGGCCGTGCGCACCACTGTGTCGAAGCGGGTGTCGCCGGCCACGCTGGCCTGGGTGATGCCCGCCTCACGCAGCAGCTGCACTGAGGCCTCGTTCTGGGTGAAGATGTGGGTAAAGCACTGCAGCATGCGGCGGTAAAAGCCGCCCCAGGGCTTGAAAAACACCTGCCCGGGCCGGAAGATGGCCGACACGCAGATCGTAGGCACGCTGCGCTGCCGCAAACCCGAGAGCAGGTAGTACCAGAACTCGTACTTCACAAACACCGCCAGCCGGGGCTGCACTGCGTCCAGAAACTGCTGGGCATTGGCCTGGGTATCGAGGGGCAGGTAAAAGACATAGTCGGCCCCGGGCCAGTTGTGGCGCACTGCGTAGCCCGAGGGCGAGAAAAACGTCAGCACGATTTTGTGGCCGGGGTGGCGCTCGGCGTAGGCCTCGATCAGCGGGCGGCCCTGCTCAAATTCGCCCAGGGAGGCGCAGTGAAACCACACTCGGGGCGCGGTATCGTGCTGTAGCGTCTGGCGGATGTGCTCCAGCAAGCCCCGGCGGCCGGCCACCCACTGCGCCGCCTTGGGCACGAAGGGCGCTACCAGCCGCAGCAGCAGGGCGTAGAGGTGGAGGCCAATGGTATAGAGAAAACGCAAGTCGGGGAGCGTGAAACGGGGAAGGCGAAGCGGAAAAGCCGGATAATTCGGCAAAAATAGGTTATTGCCAGCCGTTAAACGAAAAAAGCCCCAACCTGTCGACTTTAGCCAGCCTCAAGCTTTATTAAGCGTTCCGGCTGATGGCCGGAACGCTTTTATCGTATTGCTGGCAGTCCGCTAGCAACTGCGCCATGTCATGTGTCAAGTACTCATGCATTTCACTTTAGTAGCCTTCCGCCCTGTTGCCGACGGCAGGGCCTCCTAAACTATTCGGATGCTTGAGAAAGGTCTTGCCCAGCTCGAGCTGCAACTCAGGTTTCGGATTCAAAATAAGGACTATAGCATCGAAGCAGACGCTTAGGTGACCGATAGGTGCTCCTGCCTGCCGCCGGCCTTCCTCGGATTCTGGACGAGTTGTTATATGTAGCTATTCTATGTATTTCAGATTTGTAAGGCAATGACGCAAGTGACGGGGGCGTGAGGGTAGGTAAGGATTTTACCCCTTGAAAAACAAGGCCCGCCCCTGGCGGATAATCCTAGTGCAGCAACTGCAAGGCGGTTTCCAGAGCTTTGTCATGGCCGCTGGCCAGCTCCTGTTTCGTGTTTTTAACGAGGTAGTCCGGGGCCAGGCCGATGCTTTCGTAGTTTTTACCGTCAGCAGCGCGTACGTCGGCAATAGGCACGCGAATATTCCAGCCGTTGGGCAGTTCCTGGCGTACGGCGTCGGCGAAAGCCCCGCCCGTACTGTCGCCGACGGTCACCACATTCGGGTTTTGCCGCATTGCCAGCACAAAGGTTTCGCCCGAGCTGAAGGTAGCGCGGCGCTGCAGCACGACGACGGGCTTGGTGTACTGAAAGCTGCCCTGCGGCTCGGTGTAGAAGCGCAGCTCCGGCCCAAAGTCGGAGTGGCGCGGACCGTTACGCACGCGGCTGGTAAAGGAAAGGTGGCGCGCAGAAGCAAACCGGTTTGCAATGTATTGGGCAACCCGGTCTTCGCCCCCGTCATTTTCGCGCATCTCGACCACAATGCCTTCGGCATCGTTCAACTCGCCGAGTACCGTATCTAGCGCCTTGGCGTAATAGTCATAATTATTGTTGAAGGCCAGCAAGTCAATGTAGCCCACCTTGGTCGTTAGCCAGCCGTACACGATGTCGTTGCCGTAGGTTTTGCGGGTGGTAAGGTAGCAGGCGGCCACCGTCTGGTCGTAATCCTCGAACTTTCGCCGGCCCAGAATACCGCCGTTATAGTTGGGGGCCCCACTAGCCTTGAGCGGGCGAATAAACACGTGGTTGTCGTCGAGGTGGTCGAGCAGCTGGCCCATGATGGCGACCAGTTCGGCATCGGAAGTAGTGGGCTTTACCTGGGGGCGGTAACGGTCGTGCAGGGCTTGCCAGTTCACGTGTTTTACCTTAAAAGTACCGTAGAGCCGGTCGAACGTCTGCCAGAGATATTCGAAGTTCTGCTCGGGCGTGTTGGGCGTTTCGGGGCCTACCAGCAGCTTGTCGCAGCTGCTTAGCGGCGTTGCCAGAAGGATTAATAACAGTGCCGCCAACCGGCTGAGGTGCGGTAGATGACTAGTTTTCATAGCAGAAAAGACGAACGTTAAAACTGGTAGCCCAGCTGCCCGATCAGGCTCTGGTCGTAAGTGCGGATGGGGCGCGGCGCCGGAAAGTGCAGCCACTGAAAACGGTAGCGCGCTCCCACGTTAAACCGCCCAAACAGCGTATACTGGTAGCGCAGGGAGGCCTGCACCTGCTGCAAGTCAGCCACCGTGGCCCACCGGGTACCCTGCCGAAAAAAAGCCACCAAATTGCCGTCATCCGTCGATTTTGGGTAATTGGCGTAGGTGTGGCGCGTGACGGCCGCTAGGCCGGGCACGCTCAGCTCGGCCGTAATCTGCTGGCGAGGCGTAGGATTGTACTCGGCCCGGCCCTCCGCATAGAGGCCGGCCACGTTCAGTCCCCAGTACAGGTTGGCCACGGCATCCGAAATCTGCAGGCGGTTTTGCACGCCCAGCCCGGCAAACAGACGAAACCGGGCCGGGTCTGCCGTGGGCAGGCGCCGGAGGTAGCGCAGGCTCAGGCTGGCATCGTAATAGGTCGACTGAATGGCGTAGGTGCCCAGGCCATTGCTGTAGAGGCGCACGCCGTAGCGCTTCGGCAGGTCTTGCCCAAAAATCGGCTGTAGCTCAATGCTGAACCGGGAATTGGAGCCTCGTCGGGTGTAGCCCAGCTGGAAGGCTGCCCCTTTGGCTCGGTAGAGGAGGGGCGAGGCCTGTTGATCGAGCATGACCCGTACCATAGGCCCCCTCCGGCCACAAACTCATGGCGGCGCAGTTCGGGCCCGCGCGACTGGGCCGCAGCCGGCGTCAGGGGCGCCAGGGCGGCCACCAACGCGAGAAACGTTTTCATAGCGGAAGAATTGGGAGTGAATGAGCCCACTAGTGCCAGGCAGGTCCTGCAGTCACTGGGGGAATAGAGCCTCTGCGTTAGCGCTGGCGTTGGAAAACCAGCCCGTTGATGGCTTCGCGGTGGAAGGTGAACCCGGTGACCTTGCCTGCTGGATCGAGTTGGAATGCCACACAGTTGTGCCCTTGCAGATCGGCTAGGAACCGGTGGCCTTCGAGCGCGACAAATGGCACGTGAACCAGGCGATATAAGCTCAGACGTAGCTGCCCGCGCCGTTGGGTCAGGCGGAAATGCTGGTTGAGCTCCGCCGAGTAGTAGCGGCCGGTATAGCGGTGCAGCGCAGCCTGCGAGAGGGCCGCGGGAGCAGTTTTCTGCAGGACTATTGCGTTGCCCCGCTCAACGGAGCGTAGGTGGCGCACTTGGCCGTCCTCGGCGCGGGCAAAGGCGTAGCTGGTTTCTCCTTGCCCCTGATTGACGTACGTATCCGGGGTTGTGGCGCGCAAGGGCTGGGCGTAGCCCCGGTTGGAGCGGGCGGCCCGCAGAAGGCCGTCTTGCTCGGTAATGATGCGCACGTTGGTCAGGGAAGTCGGCTCCAGATAGATGCCCGGCAAATCAGTGGCCGGCCCGGCCGGCAAGGTAGCCACGGGCGGGGCGGGAGGAAAAGCCCCCGGAGCTAGGTGCTCGGCAAGGCGAAAGAGCTGCTGGGTAAGCCCGTACAGGTTCTGCGTGTTTGCCAGGCAGATGATGCTCAGCTCCTGCTGGGGCAAGCGCACCAGCTCGGCCTGGTAACCGGGGTCGGTGCCACTGTGGGTAACGGCTGGCTGCCCCGATAGGGAGCTACCTCCAGGCCGAACGCATAGCCGGTCGACGTCCCGTCGTTCAGCCGGCCAGGGGTGAGCAACAGGCGCAGCAGTTCCGGCCGGCCTTGCCCCAGGCGGTTCCGGTAGAAGTTCTGGTCCCAGCGCACCAGATCAGCCAGCGTGGTGGTCAGGCCCGAGGAGCCGACGGTGTGGCCCTGAAAGTACTGGCTTCGGTAGTGGAGTTGCCCCTTGCGGTGACGCGCGGTGTAGCCAGTGGCCAAGTGGGGAATAGCGGCCGAAATGCGGCCGTTAAACCGGGTGTGGCTCATGCCCAGCGGACGGAAGATATGCTGGGTAGTAAAGTCGGCAAACGACTGCCCGGACACCCGGGCCACGATTTCAGCCAGTAGCACGTAGCCGCCATTGTTGTATTCGTGCCGGTCACCGGGCCGGAAGTTGCGCCCGCGCTGCTGGCTGAGTAGCCGCAGCACGTTGGCATTGGTGTAGTGCCGCTCGCCGCGCAGCGTCAACCCGATTAGGGTGAATCCATCCCGCAGCCCGCTGGTATGGTGTACCAGGTGCCGGATGCGTACCGTGTCGCCCAGGTACGGCAGCTCGGGCAGGTAGCGCCGAATGTCATCGTCGAGGCGCAGCTTGCCTTGCTCGGCGAGTAAGGCAATGCTAGCGGCGGTAAACTGCTTAGCCATGGATGCCACCCAGAAGCGGTGCTCGGTAGTCAAGGGCTGATGACGGGCCACATCGGCCTGACCGTAGGCCCGTTGGTAGATGAGTTGGCCGTGCTGCACTACGCCCAGCACCAGCCCCGGCGACGAGGAAGTATCCCAGCGGGCAAACACCGAATCGATGCGGTGCCGGGTGGCGGCGGTTAGGGCCTGGGCCTGGGTATGCCGGGCAGTAAGGCCGAGAAGGAGTAGCGTTGCCAGCGCTAGGTACAGTTCTTTAAGCGGAAGCCAAGTAGATTTCATGGCACAAAGGAAGAGCGCCTAAACCGCCTTCACAGCCAAGAAAAGCTACTTTCAAGCTGAACCGCCCTTATTTTGGCGACGAATCGTAGAGTGCTGCGCCCCGTAGCCACTGGCGAAATGCCGGAGCCCGGTCGCGGCTGATGACAATGTGCTGTGGCAGGCGCGGGGCGGCGGTCAGCTGCGCCAGTAGCTTGCCGTGCGTGTCGGGCTGCACCTGCTCCACGGCTTTGGCGCTGAGCAGAAACTGCCGGTTGGCCCGGAAAAAAAGAGCGGGCGGCAACTGCTCAGTCAGGCGGTCCAGCGACTGGTCCAGCAGGTACTGCCGGTCATCGAGGGTGAGTAGGTAGGTTTCCTTCTCGGCGGAATAGCAGCAGCGGATGTCGCCATAGGGCACCACGATGTCGCGGCGACCTAGCTTCACCACCAGGTGCTCCGGTGCGGGTGTCAAGCCAGGACTTTCGATTACGTCTTTTTGACTTTGCAAGCCTTGAATTTGCTCGGCCAAGGCCTGTTTTTCTGCCTCGCTCCGTTGGTAAAGGCTATGGTGGCGTCGGTATAGGTCGTAGTAATACAGGCCCGTGTAGATAACGTTGAATAGGAGCAGAAAAATCAGGGCGATAACCAGGTCAAAGTCCCAGTAGTGCTCCATGGGATAGTCGCGCAGGAAAGCATACTCCAGGTGTACCAGTCCGGTCAGGGTAGCGGTACCGGCCAAGCACGTCAGCGGCACCTGCCTAACCAGACGTGGTAGGAGGCCCCGTTGCCACGGCTGGCGCCCGTCGAGCCACACTACTACGGCGCGTGCCACCTGCCACACCAGCAGAATCTTGAAGGCGTCGCTGAAGAGCTCGTAAGCCATCATCCAGTTGAGCCGGATGTTGTTATACGTTAAGTAGTAACTAAACCCAGTTATGAGCGGAATGAGCGCCAACTGCACCCACTGGTCGCGGTAGCTCGGGCGCGACGGCGTCGGCTTGGCAACAAAAAGCGACGATAACCACATAGCGGGCAAACATAGTATTTTACAGTATTGATGCAAAGGCCATTGACTGGAGCAAGCTAAGTCGAGAAGGCTTGTTGGTAGCGCGCCTCGGCAGCGGCTATACCTGCGCTAACCAGTGCTCAGCGCTAACCGTATCGTCAAAGGTTAGAACAATGGGCTGCTTGACGTTTTTGCTAGCTTAATCAAACGCCATACGACTATAGAAACCGGCTGAATATACCCAGGCCACGTAGCGCAGCCCCGTTTGCTGCAAAGCAGGAAACCACACCTGGGCACCCTACTCGGCAGGGCGCTCCCACATGCTGCTGACGGGCGAACTACCCATCAGCAGCTTCCCACAACGCTGTTGTTGCTGCAAGGCTAGAATCTGCTTGCAGCCAGCCATTATACTCTGCTCATTCTGTTCGCTCCGCCAGGTCACCTGCAGCCAACCCGGTACCTGGTGATAGTCAATTCACAGAATCGGAGAGTCGAATAGCGGGTGTATTAGAAGCGTTAGGGGTAGGATCAGCAAAAATAGCAGCGAAGTGGTGACTGTTACCCGACACAGCACATTGCGCCCCAGCGCCGCCAACTGCCCGTACACCTCGCTGCGTACCTGAACTCCTTGGTGCCGTTTGCCTTAGGCCGGGGCCGGATGAGAGGAGCCCCCTACAACATGGGAATTTCTTGCCTGCCCACGCCGATTACCGCACAATAAGTTTGGAAAGCCCAACTGCGACTTCACGATGCCTTGCTGGAAGAGAAGCGTATTACTCTTGTTCATCCTGCGCAAAATTCGGACTCATGATGGGTGGCACGCCCTATTCCAGATAACAGTTTTTCCGCTACTTGGCGTGCCTCCTAACGGTCCAATGCGTGTCAGCCGGTGCCAAGACTAGCATCTTGGCACAAAAAAACGCTCTGGCCAGTAGCCAGAGCGTTTTGCAGTTTGAGTATGGCTGAACCATGCAGTTCGGACTTTCCCGAGCAGCAGCCATGGTCGGCCGAATTAGTGCGAGGCCTGCTTGCCGAGGTAGCTGGCTACGCCCTCACGGGTGGCGTGCATAGCTTCTTTGCCTTCTTCCCAGTTGGCGGGGCATACCTCGCCTTTGGCTTCGAAGTACTGCAGAGCATCAACCATGCGCATGGCTTCGTCGATGCTGCGGCCCAGCGGACCGTCGTTTACCACTTGGTGACGCACGATGCCGTCCTTGTCAATCAGGAACAGGCCACGGTAGGCTAGGGGCGAGCCTACGAAGGTCATTTCGCCGGCTTCGTTGTAGTCGTAGTGGCCACCCAGCACGTCGAAATTCGAGGCGATAGTCTTGGTAGCATCAGCCACCAGCGGGTAGGTTACGCCCTCGATGCCGCCGTTGTCGCGGGGCGTCTGCAGCCAGGCAAAGTGCGAGAAGTGGGTATCGGTCGAGCAGCCCACAATGGCCACGCCCTTGGCTTCGAAATCGGCCAGACGGTCCTGGAACGCAATGATTTCGGTGGGGCACACAAACGTGAAGTCGGCGGGGTAGAAATAGAAGATAACGTGCTTCTTGCCCAGGTAGCGGTCCAAGGAGAAATCCTCTTCGAATTCGCTGTCGATTACGGCCGTAGCCTTGAAAGAAGGAGCACGCTTGCCAACGAGAACTGCCATTTTTTGGAGTATTAGGTAAAGTGAAAAAGGAAAAGTTTTTAGTTGTTCGTTGCTCGTTGTCAGTTGGTAGGAGCAAGCGTCAGCACGACCTACCAACTGACAACGAGCAACGAACAACTAGTCAAGAAGAGGTCCGGGAGCCGGCGATGTGCAGGGAAAAGGAGTGGGGCTGAAAGTTGCCCAGGCCGCGAGTGGCAAAGAAGTCGCGGATCAGCGCGTCCAGCTCGGGGTTGCTGTAGTCGATGATTTCCTTGGTGTCGGTGCAGTACAAGTGGTGGTGGGCCGAGCAGTCGGAGTCGTAGCGGCGGCAAGCGCCCTCGGCAGAAGCCACACGCTTGGTGAGGCCGGCAGCCACGAAGCTGTCCAGCGTTTTGTACACAGTGCCCAACGATACGGTCGGCTCGGTAGCGGCTACCTGCCGGTGTACCTGCTCAGCGGTAGGGTGGCCCGGCAGCACCACGAGGCTTTCCAGAATCAGGATGCGCTGGGTGGTGGCGCGCAGCCCGGCTGTGGCCAGGCGCTGGCGCAGCTCGTCCCGGTTGGGCTGGCAGCCGGGGAACTCAGGATGGTCGGAAAAAGGTGTCACAGGTAAGAATGATTCTCCACAAAGGTAGTTGGAGAAGCTATTGCTTGCCAAAAAGGTTTAAAAAACGATTAAAATCAGGTTTCCGAAATCTAGCTCCCGACTAAATCAACCCATCTACTGGCACGGCCCGGCACACAAACTGGAAGGTCTGGCGGCTGCGCTGTTCAAGTAGCAGCTCCCGGCCCGTGGTGAGCCGCTGCAAGCTGGCCTTATCGTAGTTCTTGATGGTGTAAAGCTCCAGCTCCGTATTGTAGTGAATCGTGAACTGGTCGCGCAGCTGGCCCAGCAGCTTTTCCAGGCGGTAGGCCGAGAAGTCGGTGCAGACCGAAAAGGAGATGGCCGAGTTCTGCATCATGTTGATTTTGAGCCGAACCTGGGCCAGAGTACCGAAAATCACTTGGAGGTTTTCCTCGGAAATAAAGGTCAGGTCCTTCGACTCAAACGAAATCAGGCACTGCCCGTCCTTGCGAATAAAGGCCGGGGCCAGCGGCTCGTGCCGCCCGTCGCCGATGCGCGTGCCCTCGGCCGCCGGGTCCAGAAATGACTTGACGAAAAGCGGAATCTGGCGCACGGCCAGGGGCTTGATGGTTTTGGGGTGAATAACCGAGGCCCCGTAGTATGCCATTTCAATGGTTTCCTGGTAGCTGATGGCCGGAAACCGCACTGTGTCGGCAAAGAACTTGGGGTCGGCATTGAGCAACCCGGCCACGTCTTTCCAGATGGTCACGGCCTTTGCCTGCAGGCAGTAGGCAAAAATAGCGGCCGTGTAGTCGGAGCCTTCCCGGCCTAGGGTGGTGGTTTGGCCATTCGGCGTGCCACCCAGAAAGCCCTGGGTTACTACTGGGCCGCGCTGCAGCAGGGCAGGCAACTGGTCGCGCACGTTCCACTCGGTGGTGGGCCAGTCGATGCGGCCCTCGCGCCAGGTGTGGTCGGTACGCAGCAGGGGGCGACAGTCAAGCCACTGGGCTTCTAGGGCCCGGGCTACAATGCAGGTGGCCAGCAGCTCGCCGAAGCTGATGACCTGGTCGTAGTGCTGGTCGTAGGCATCGGCCGGGGCGGGTTGCTTCTGTAGCGTGGCTAGCTGCTGGTCCAGTTGCTCCAGCAGGTCATGAAGCTGGCTAGCTTCCCCAGCTTCGCCGCCGAACAGCTCCTGAGCCACACTCAGGTGGAAGTAGCGCAGCGTAGCGAGTGGGGGTGCGTAGTCCTGCCCGGTGAAGGCCAGCTGAAAGATTTCCTCCAGGGCGTTGGTGGTCTTGCCCATGGCCGAAACCACGATGAGTAGCTGCTGCTGAGCCGCGTGCTCCCGCACGATTTGGGTTAGATTCCGGATGGCGGCAGCGTCTTTTACCGAGGCGCCGCCGAACTTATATACCTGGAGCAAATGGGGTTCCTGCATGGGCCAAAAGTAGGCAGCGGGCGGCAGATGTGGCGAAAAAGCTTAGTTTTGTAGGCCAGAACCACCTGCTCACCCACCCACTTTTATGGACCACAACAAACTGGCTCTCCCCGTCGGTACCACCCTCGACCGATTCATTATGCGCAAGCAGGAGGACTTCCCCTACGCTACCGGGGAACTCTCGCAACTGCTGCGTGATATTGCCCTGGCAGCCAAGATTGTAAACCGCGAAATCAACCGTTCCGGTCTCATCGACATTGCCGGCGCCTACGGCAACCAGAACGTGCAGGGCGAAGACCAGCAGAAGCTCGACGTCATTGCCAACATCCGCTTTATCCGGGCGCTGCGCAACGGGGGCGAAGTCTGCACCATCATTTCCGAAGAAGATGAGGACATGATTCAGACTGGCAACAACCAGGGCAAGTACGTCGTGGCCATCGATCCGCTCGACGGCTCCTCCAATATCGACGTCAACGTCAGCATCGGCACCATCTTCAGCATCTACCGCCGCGTGTCGCCCACCGGCACCGAGGGCACCGAGCAGGACTGCCTGCAGACCGGCACCCACCAGGTAGCGGCCGGCTACGTGATTTACGGCTCCAGCACCATGCTCGTATACACGACCGGCAACGGGGTGAACGGCTTCACCTACGAGCACTCCCTGGGCGAATTCTTCCTTTCGCACCCCAACATCAGCACGCCCCAAACCGGCGCTATCTATTCTATCAACGAAGGCAGCTCGGAGTACTTCTCCGAAGGTATGGCCGCCTTCGTAACTCACTGCAAGCAGCAGGGCTACTCGGCTCGCTACATCGGCTCGTTGGTGGCCGATTTTCACCGCAACCTGCTCAAGGGCGGCATCTACATGTATCCGGCTACCAAGAAAGCCCCCAACGGCAAACTGCGCCTCATGTACGAGTGCAACGCCCTGGCTTTCATCGTGGAGCAGGCCGGTGGCAAATCCAGCAACGGCCGCAGCCGCACCATGGAAATCGAGCCCAAGGGCCTGCACGACCGGAGTCCGCTGTTTATCGGTTCCACGGAACTGGTCGAAAAGGCCGAGGAATTCCTGGCCGCTGAATACACCGACGCAGTAGCCTCGCTCTAGTCGTAGACTGAGCTCATACATATAAAAAAGCCCGGCGGAATAATATCCGCCGGGCTTTTTTATATGCGTAAAAGCGAAACTTACTCCGCTTTCTTCTTCGCCTTTTTGGCCGGAGCTGCCGTAACGGCTTCGGGGTTGCCAGCCGCTTCCGAATCCTGCTCGGTCGGAATAATACCAGCGGTGCTCAGGGCCTCATCGGCTGCTGGCGTATCCTGCTGGGTGCCGGCTTCGGTCGATTCCTTGGTAGCGGTTTGATTCTGGCCATTGGACTGACCATCGGCCGCTTCCTCCGGGGAGGCGCCGGCTTCGGCGTCGGCAGCCTGGTATTCGAGGCGGCCGCTTACGGCTTTGTACCAGGTCACCAGCTTCTTAATGTCCGACATGTACACGCGCTGCCGGTCGTAGTCCGGGATGATTTCACCCATGAACGTGGCCAGTTCCCGGTCGTCCGACTTGTTGGTAACGGTCAGGTCAGTGCCGTACTTCTGGTAGATCCGGTCAAACACCTCCGTCAGCGGAACCGTCTGGTCGTAATCCTGGGTGTAAATGGAAATCTCCTGCAGCAGCGAAACTTTGTTGCGCGCCGAAGCTACGGAGCGGGTGCCGCGTTCATCAAGCGACTCTACAATGACGCCGGCACGGGTAGGACGCACCAGGCGATACAGACCGGGCATTCCACTGATGGCGGCAATTTCCTTGAGGTCGTAGGGCATAAAAAGAAAGGTTGGGTAAGAAAAACAACTATTACTCGGTAGGGGCAGGAGCCGCCTCCTTGCCCGGAGCGGGCAGCTTAAATACGATGGGCAGGCTGGTCAGGACGGCGTACCCGGGTTTGTTGAACTTGAGCAGGCGCGTTACGCGCAAGGCCTCTTCGCCACAGCCCCCGCCGATATTTTTCACCAGCTTGATACCCGACATCGTGCCGTCGGTGTTCAGCGTGAAGCTCACGATGCAGGTGCCCTGAATCCGGTTGCGGCGCGCCATAACTGGGTATTTCAATTCTTTTTCGATGAAGGCGTACAGGGCTTCCTGCCCGCCCTCGTAGTACTCGGCCACGGGAATGGACTTGCCGACGTGGCCCGGCGCCGGCGCAGCGGCGGGAGCGGCCTCCGTCGCCGCGGGGGTAGTTTGCTCGGGTGTAGGTCCTTCAGTCTTTACTTTAACCTTCGTTTTTTGGGCAAAGGCCGTTGACGTACCGGCGAGAAGGGCCAAGGCCAGAATAAATGGGATTTTTTTCATGGAAAAAACCGGGAGAAAAAAGAGAAAATAAGGGGTGAATTGTTGGCCGGTGAGCGTGGCAATTACAGGGCCAATCTACGCATTCTCCGCTTCCTGGGCTAATTGACGGTTTATTTCGTCAATAAAAGCCAGCACTTCTTCACGGCCCGTTTTCTCCTCGGCCGATGTAATAAAATGACGCGGTAACTCGTCCCAGCTTTGCTGCATCTTCTGCAAGTAGGCCGTGATATTCTGCTGCGTGCGGGAGCTCGACTGCTTGTCGGCTTTGGTAAAAACCATCACGAACGGAATACCTGCCGCACCGAGCATTTCCATAAATTCCAAGTCGGGCGCCAATGGGGCGTGGCGGGAGTCAATCAGAACAAATACGCACGCCAGGTTTTCCCGATTGCGCATATAGTAATTAATCATTTTGCCCCAAGTGGCCCGCGAATCCTTGCTGACTTTCGCGTAGCCGTAGCCGGGCAAATCGACCAGGTACCAATTGTCATTAATTAAGAAATGATTGATTAATTGGGTTTTGCCCGGCAAAGACGAGGTTTTGGCCAAGCCTTTATGCCCAGTCAGCATATTAATTAACGAAGATTTACCTACGTTGGAACGGCCAATAAAGGCGTATTCGGGCAAGGTCGGCGGCGGACACTGGTCCACGCGCGAATTGCTCATCATAAATTTCGCTTCGCGGATAATCATAAGCCAAAATGCTGGGGTGAGGCTGCAAAGGTAGCAGATAACGACGGGTGAAGCCGCGCAATAAATTTTTACGGGAAAACCTTGCAGTTTACGAAGCACACCTATATTTGCGCGGCCTGTAGCCCGTTCTTACGTACAGAAGCCCAGGACCTTTTGCCGCTTCAGATTATGTAAAACCATTTTGCAATTGGATACGGCTAAGGTCGTATTATAAAATTTCTATCTTTGCCCGCAACTTGCCTTGTTCCGTATTGCCAAGCTGGTGCCCTTTGAAGCGTGAAAGTTCCTTTTATAGCGCTTCTGTCCAGAAAAAAACGGCTGGCAGGCTTAACCCTGGAACAGGTTTTCAGTATAAGAGGCAACTCTTAAAAAATTTGCAGCCGCAAAGGGCGGCTCTTTTTCTGCAAACCTCCCTGCAACTCCTTATTCTCAAACCCCTCCTACAATGGACAACTTAGTCAGAAGGTTATTGAAAGCCTCTTGCACCTTTGCTCTTGCCGCGGCCGTGGCCCAGCCTGCGCTGGCCCAGAGCACCCGCAAGACGCTAAAGACTGCAAACAAGTTCTTTGACCAAGAGAACTACCGGGCATCCATCCCTTTCTACGAGCAGGTGTTGGCCAAGGAGCCGAACAACGCGCTGGCCCTGTTCCGGGCTGGTATTGCGTACATGTCCTTTGACAAGGAAAAGGCCAGCGACTACATCTATAAGGCTCAGCGCCTGAAGCCGAAGGTTTCGAAAGATGTGGAGTACTGGCTCGGCCGCGTGGATCACCTGAACTACAACTTCGACGAGGCTATTGCGCACTTTCAGGCCTACAACACCACGCTCGGCAAGAAAGATACCCGCAAAGTAGCGTTGGCTCAGCTGATCCAGCACAGCAAAAACGCCAAGATTCAGTTCAACAGCCCCAAAGACATCTTCGTCAAGAACCTGGGTCCGACGATCAACTCGGCTTTCTCGGAGCACAGCCCCGTGATTTCCAATGATGACAAGTTGTTGCTGTTCACCTCGCGCGGCGAGAACGTGACTGGTGCAGCTGGCTCGACGGCCAACCCCAAGAACAAGAGCGTAGCGGCCGACGGCGAGTACTACGAAGATATCTTCGAAGCCAAGCGCATTGACGACGAGAACTGGGAGAAACCCCGCTCGCTCAGCGGCGCCCTCAACGGCAAAGGCCATGATGCCTCCATCCAGGTGTTCGACAACGACACCAAGATGCTGATGTATCGCCAGGATGAGAATGGTGACATCTTCTACTCGGAAAAGGCCAGCGGCGACTGGACCGAGCCCAAGAAGCTCAACAAGAACATCAACTCTCCCGCCTTTGAGTCGGATGCCTACATCACGCCGGACGGACTGACGATTTACTTCTCGACCAGTAAGTTTTCGGACCAGAATACGCTGGACATCTACTACGCTACCCGGCAGCCGGGCGGCGACTGGGGTGCGCCGAAGTCGCTGGGCAACGTAGTCAATACGCCCTTCGACGATGACAGCCCCTACCTGAGCAAAGACGGCAAGACGCTGTACTTCAGCTCGCGCGGCCACAATACGATGGGCGGCTACGACATTTTTAAATCGGAGTATGACTCGGTAGGTCGCACCTGGGGCCGCCCCGAGAACATGGGCTACCCCGTTAATACCCCCGACGATGACACATACTACCGCCTGAGCCCCGATGGTAGCTACGCCTACCTCTCCAGCTACCGCATTGGTGGCTACGGTGAGAAGGACATCTACACCATCAACTACATCAAGAACGCCATCATCCGGGGTAAGGTGTACTCGCAGCGCGACAGCACCATTATTCCCGGCGTAGAGCTGGTCTTCTCGGGCACCCAGGCCGACAAAACGGCTTTGAGCTACCGCGACGTGACCAAGCCCGAAACCGGTGACTACCAGGTAAGCGTGCTCTCGGGCCGTACCTACCAGGTAGCCGTTTCGAAGGATGGCAAGAACATCGAAACCCAGGAGTTTGCTGTGCCGGTATCGACCAGCGACTCGACGGTAATTGAGAAGAACTTCTACGTACCTTATGTTGACACCACCAGCATTGCCGGCGTCAACTTCAAGAAGATCTACTTCGACACTGACAAGTACAAGCTGCGCCCCGAGTCGATTAAGGAGCTGAACAACATCAGCGGCATCCTGAAAGCTAACCCCGGCCTGAACATCTCGATTGAAGGTCACTGCGACTCGCGCAACACGGACGAGTACAACATTGTACTGGGCCAGAACCGCGCCGATGCTGCCTACAACTACCTGAAGAAAAGCGGCGTTGCTGAAACCCGCCTGACCACGGTGAGCTACGGGGAGCGTCGCCCAGCGGCTACCAACGACTCGCCCGAGAACATGCAGCTCAACCGCCGCGTGGAGTTCCGCCCCATCCTGAAGGAAGGTGAGGCTATGCCGAGCCTGAAGCCTGCCGCTACCGGCGCTTCGTCTACGGGCAGCGGTACCGGCTCCGGTACGCCCGGCTCGTCGGGCAACAACCCGGCTACGCTGGTACCCGGCAAGAGCAAGGTAAAGATGGCCGACGGCACCAAGGTTAAAACCAAGGTGGACGAGGATGACGACAAAGTAAAAGTAAAGGCCAAAGGCGCCAACGGTGAAGAAGCGAAAACCAAAACCAAAAATGGTACGATTGACGCTAAGACCAAGGACGCTAATGGCGAGAAGACCAAAGTAAAGACGGACAACGACTAAGCTGTCCTCTAAGCTGCGCAAAACGGGCCGGGCATTTCGCCCGGCCCGTTTTTTTTCAACATAATGCCGCAGCTAGCGTTATGTTTGGGCAATTCTCCCGATAAGTTTTCGTTCTTCGCCCTAGAAGTATGTCCGTTGTTCCCTACAAAGATGATGCTGCCGGCAAAAAGTCGCAGGTAGCCCAGATGTTTAACAGCATTGCTGGTAAATACGACTTCCTGAACCATTTCCTCAGCGCTGGCACCGACATCTACTGGCGTCGCAAGGCCGTGAATGAACTCAAGACCCTGCGTCCGGCCCGGATTCTGGATATTGCTACCGGCACAGCTGACTTTGCCATCGAAAGCCTGCGCCTCTCGCCCGAAACCAAGGTGACGGGGGTAGATATTTCGGAAGGCATGCTGGAAGTGGGACGGCGCAAGCTCACAGAAAAGGGCCTGGCCAACCGAATTCAGCTGGAACTCGGCGACTCGGAGAACCTGCCGTTTCCGGACAACCACTTCGATGCGGTAACGGCTTCCTTTGGGGTGCGCAACTTCGAGAACCTGCAGAAGGGCTTGGCCGAGATGCAGCGGGTGCTGCGGCCGGGTGGCAAAGTGGTGATTCTGGAGTTTTCCAAGCCCACGGTGTTCCCGATGAAGCAGGCCTACAACTTTTATTTCCGGCACATTCTGCCGGTGTTTGGTAAACTGATTTCCAAGGACCGCGCGGCTTATACCTACTTACCCGAGTCGGTGCAGGCCTTCCCCGATGGTCAGAATTTCCTGACTATTCTCACGCAGGTTGGTTTTACAAATCCTACATGGCAACCCCTCACTTTTGGCATCAGCTCCATCTACACGGCGCAAAAGTAGCCGCACTGACGGCGCTGACTTTGGTGGCCGGCCTGGCCCCGCACACGAGCTTCGCGCAGAAAAAAAGTAAATCCAGTTCCAGTAAGGGGAGTCGGGGCCAGGTGAAGTCCATTACGGTCAATAACCTGCCGGGCTACGACGATAAGTGGTTTCACCCCGGTTTCTACATTGCCCCCAACTTTTCCCGCTACAAGATTGAGCAGTCGGCTGCTTACGTGCAGGCCATTAAGAATGGCACGGCCGTATCGGCTAACTCGCTGGTCAGCCCGGGCTTGTCGGTGGGCTTTATCGGCGACGTGCGGCTGGCCGATTATTTCAACCTACGGTTTGCGCCCGGCGTGAGCTTTCTGACCCGGCGCATCGAGTTCAAACCCTACGGCTACCAGCCCGCCGACTCGGTTTTTACCCAGGAAATTGGGGGCACGCAGATTGATTTACCCCTGCTGCTCAAGTTTAAGTCGGAGCGGCGGCGCAACGCTCGCGTGTACGTGGTGGGCGGCATCAAGCCCAGCGTCAACGTGGGCAACCGCCGCAAAGACCCGCTGCGCAACCAGCTGCAAGCTGCCAGTGGTGACCTCGCCATCGAGTATGGGGTGGGGCTTGACCTGTTTTACCCGTTGTTCAAATTTGCTCCGGAGCTGCGGTTTTCCCACGGCCTGACCAATCTGCGGGTACCCGGCAACGACGTGTACAGCCGCAGTTTGCAGAGCATGAAAAGCAACACCGTCACACTGTACCTGAATTTCGAATAGCCGGCTCCGGCCGGTTCTTGCCACATTATATGACTCGTACTGCCTTTGTAACCGGGGCTTCCTCCGGAATTGGCCGCGCCACGGCTGTAGCTCTGGCGCAAGTGGGCTTTCAGCTGATTCTGACCGGGCGGCGCCAGGAGCGCCTCGAAGAGCTGGCCGAGCAGCTGGCACCTACCCGGGTGCACCTGCTGACCTTCGACGTGCGCGACCGGGTCGCCGTGGACGCTGCCGTGGCCAGTCTGCCCGCCGAGTTTCAGCAGATCGACGTGCTTATCAATAACGCCGGCGGGGCCCACGGCCTGGCCCCAATTCAGGACGGCGACCCTAATGACTGGGACGTGATGCTGGATAGCAACGTGAAAGGGCTGCTCAACGTGAGCCAGGCGGTGCTGCCGGGCATGCGGGAACGGCAACAGGGCCACATTATTAATATCGGCTCCATTGCTGGCCACGAGGTGTACGCCAACGGCAACGTGTACTGCGCCTCGAAAGCTGCGGTGGCGGCCCTGACCAAAGCCATGCGTATTGATCTGCTGCCGCTGAACATCCGGGTGGCGGAAGTGAATCCGGGGGCGGTGGAAACCGAGTTTTCCCAGGTCCGCTTCAAGGGGGACACCGAGCGGGCGGCCAAGGTGTACCAGGGCTACGACCCGCTGAAGCCCGAAGATATTGCCGAGGTGATTCAGTTCATGGTTACCCGGCCGGCCAACGTACACATTGCCGAAATTACCGTGTTTGCCGGTGCCCAGGGCGCGGCTACGCTGATAAACCGCCGCTAAGCCAGAGGCCAGCAACGCAATAAAAAAAGAGCCGACCACAATGCGTGGTCGGCTCTTTTTTTATTGCGTTGGCCGATGCAACTGGTCCAGCACGGCGGCGTTTAGCTCGTGCTTGCCTTCAAACCGGATGATTTCGGGCTCGACGCCCAGCTTTTGCAGAAAATCCTGCTGCTGGGTAAGGGCTGCCTCATCAATAAACTCATCCCGGGTGCCACATACCAGGGTGACGGGCAGCTGCCGGAGTAGGTGTGTGGCCACGGTGAAGTCCATGTCGGGCGGAAAGGCGCCGGCCCAAAGGATGAGGTGCCTGGGCCGGAACGATGCCCGCGCCAGCCAGCGGCTGACGGTAGCCGCGCCCTGCGAAAAGCCCAGCACGGTGACTTGCACGGCCGGGCTGCACTCGGCCAGCACGGTGCCGGCCAGCTGATTGAGGTAGGCCACGTAGTCATCGATTTCGCTGAGCCGGTCCTCGCGCGTCATCCAGGTGGCCCCAACCCGGCCACTGGTGCCGCTCAGGTAAAAGCGCGACAACCCTTCCGGCGCAATGATAACCGTGGTAGGGTTGGCCTGGGCAAGGCGGTGGAAATGACGGATAAAGTAAGCTGCCAGCTGCCCGTAGCCGTGGCACACAAACCACACCTGCCGGGTGGCCGCACTCAGCTCACCCGCCTGATAGTAGCGGGCCGAGCGGGTAACCGTGAGGTGACGTTCCATATAGTGAGATGGTGAACTTGTGAAATAGTGAGTTTATGTTTTAACGGCGCATAAGTCTGCGGTTTGTAAGGCAACTCACCATCTCACCATTTCATTAACTCACCGTCGGCAGGTCACTGGCCGAAAACTGGAAGGGTAGCAGGTCGGCCAGGGACCGGAACCGGTAAATAGTGTTGTTGGGGCCGGGCAGCAGCAGCGGAATGGGCGTGCCCTGGCGGTTTTCGTACTCGGTCATGACCTGGCGGCAGGCCCCACAGGACGTGACGGCCACGAAGTCGCCATTGGCGGGGCGGGCGGCCACGGCCATGCACAGGATACGGCGTTCGGGCTGGGAGGCCGCCAGGCCAAACAGGGCGGTCCGCTCGGCGCAGAGGCCGGAAGGGTAGGCCGCGTTTTCCTGGTTGGTGCCTTTGTGAATGGTGCCATTATCAAGCAGCAGTGCCGTGCCCACGTGGAAGTGGGAGTAGGGCGCATATGCCTGGTCGGTGGCGGCACGGGCCTGTTGCCACGTGGTTGCTTCGGCGGGAGTGAGTTCGGCTTCGGAGGCCAGCACCTCGACGGTGATGGTCAGATGGAGCGGGTGGGCCATCGGGAGAAAAATACAATGTTCGGGAACCGAATGGCGGCCCCGTTCCGGTAAGGGGCGGTGAATGTACTACAATTATCCAATAGCCGGTAACATTTGTCAGCGGGCGGTTGAGCTGGCGGACGAGGCGTAAACCAGGGTTCATGTCGGGAGTAGCTTTTTTTGCCGATTATTGGCCCCAATTCCCACCCCGTGCAGGAGCCCTTACTCCACCATCGGTTCCTGCATCCTACTTGACTGCCTTTCCATGTCCCGCATTCTGCTTCTGGGCGCCGGCCGCTCAGCTTCCTCTCTGCTGCATTATCTGTTGCTGCACGCCGCCACCGAAGGCTGGCAGCTTACGGTGGCCGATGTAAACCCCGCTCATTTAACCACTACGCTGGCTGCGCACACCGAATATGCCCGGGCCGTGGCGTTTGATATTCAGCAGGAAGCCCAGCTGCACGAGCTGGTCGGGCAGGCTGATATCGTCATTTCTATGCTGCCGGCCCTGTTTCACCTGCCGGTGGCCAAGGCCTGCGTGCAGTACGGGCGCCACCTGGTAACGGCCAGCTACGTGTCGGCCGAAATCCGGGAGCTGGACGCCCAGGCCAAGGCCGCCGACATCCTGATCCTGATGGAATGCGGCCTGGACCCGGGCCTGGACCACATGTCGGCCATGCGGGCCTTGCACGACATCCGGGCCCGGGGCGGGCAGCTGACGGCCTTCCGCTCGTACTGCGGCGGGCTGCTGGCCCCGGATTCGGAAGGAAATAATCCGTGGAGGTATAAGTTTACCTGGAACCCGCGCAACGTGGTGCTGGCCGGGCAAAGCACGGCCAAGTACCTCGAAAATGGTCATCTGCGCTTTATTCCGTACCAGCAGCTGTTTGCCCGCACCACGCCCATTACGGTGGCCGGCTACGGCGAATTCGACGGCTACGCCAACCGGGACTCGCTTAGCTACCGGGCGCCCTACGGCCTGGACGACATCCCGACCATGCTGCGCGGCACCCTGCGCCGGGCCGGCTACTGCGCCGCCTGGCAGGCCTTCGTGCGCCTGGGCCTCACCGACGACTCGGTACACCTGGGTAACGCCGCCGACATGACTTGGGCCGCGCTGGTCGAGTCGTTCTTGCCCGCCCCAAGTGGTAGCAAAGAGCCCTTGGCGGCTCGTACGGCCGAGTACCTGGGGCTGGCCCCCGAAGGCCCCGAGATGCAGCGCCTGATCTGGCTGGACGTGTTTACGGAACGGCCGGTAGGCTTGGCCGATGCCACGCCGGCCCAGCTGCTGGAGCGCCTGCTCACCGAGAAGTGGCAGCTGCAGGACGGGGACCACGACATGATAGTGATGCAGCATACCCTAGACTACACCCTGGCTGGCGTGCCGCACCGCTGGGAGTCGTCATTGGTCGTGCTCGGCGATGATGCCACGCACACGGCCATGGCCAAAACCGTGGGTTTGCCGGTGGCTATGGCTGTGCGGCGGCTGGCCGCGGGCTTGGTAACGCAGCGCGGCGTACTCATCCCGACCGAGCCCAGCCTGTATGAGCCCATCTTAAATGAGTTGGCGGCGGATTACGGCATCCGCTTCGAGGAGCACGAGGTGAGTCTGCAACCCGGGGTGCCGGCCTAAACCATTGAGCGGTAAACGATGCAAGCATATTTGCGGCTGCGGCTGTTGGTGCTGGGGCGGTTATTAGCTGAAGTCGGGTGGGTGCGGAGCCTGCTGCTGGGCGGGATGCTGGTAGTAGCCGCAGGTAAGCTGCTGGAGCTGCTACTGGCCAAGCCTCAGTTGCAGTGGGCCGGACCCGTGCTAGGAGTGACCATGAGCTGGTCGGGCTACCGGCAGCGCACCGATTTGGACTTTCTGCCAATAGTATCCCCGCGGTACAAGACGTGGCTAAGTGTAGAATCAGCCCTGCTCTTGCTGCCCGTGTGGGGTTTGCTGTTGGGATTAGGGCATTGGGAGGCGGCGTTAGCTACGGTGGGCGCGGGGCTGCTGGGGCCGTTTCTGCCCATAGCCCGCCGCACGACCACCCAGCGGCAGCGCCGGAGCTTGTTTCGCCGCGAAGCCTTCGAGTGGGTCAGTGGGTTTCGGCAGCCGGTGCTGGCAGTGGGCTGGCTGGTAGCTCTGGGGGCCTCCGTGTGGCAGCACGCCACCGTAGTACCCGCCGTGGCGCTGGTGGGCTGGGGCTTGCTGCTGACCGCCATCTATGCCATTTCTGAGCCCACCACGATGGTTACTGTATACAGCGGCCCGACAGTATTCGGTAGGCGCAAACTGCTGCTGGCGCTAGAGCTTTACTTGGTTACCGCGCTGCCGCTACTGGCGCTGGCGGGCACGAGTCCGGCCGGGTGGGGCGGCACCCTGGGGGCGTTGCTTTGGGGTATGCTGGTGCTGAGCCTGAGCATTCTGGCCAAATACGCGTTTTATCCCCACAACACGCTGGTCCGCCTGACTCAGGGCGGGGCGGTGACAGCAGCCTTGCTGCCGCTGCTCGATGCCAGCTATGCGCCCGTGCTGGCCGCGGTGGCGGCGGGCTTACTCTGGAAAAGCCGGAAGCGGCTCCAACTGTACTGGCATGCTTAGCATTCAAAATCTGGGAAAAAGCTACGGTTCTCACCAGGTCCTGCACCACGTCAATCTGACCTTGCGGCCGGGCTCCCTACACGGATTGGTGGGCGCCAACGGGGCTGGCAAAACGACCCTGCTGCATTGTCTCTACGGGCTGCTGACCGACTACTCGGGCCAGATTCAGGAAACGACCGGGCTGCCCATCCGGGAGCATACCGGCGTGCTACCGTATGAGCCCTACTTCTATCCCCGCCTTACGGGCCGCGAATACCTGGAGTTCTGTCTGCAGGCCCGCCGCCGGCCCCGGGTCGACTTTACGGCCTGGAACAGCCTGCTGGAGTTGCCGCTCGATCAGTACGCCGAGGAATATTCGGCCGGCATGAAGAAAAAACTGGCCTTGCTGGCCCTGCTGGTGCAGGACTTTCGCTACCTGATTCTGGATGAGCCCTTCAACGGCCTGGACATGGGTACCAACCTGCTGCTCAAGGAAATCCTGCTGCGTCTGCGGGCCCAGGGCCGCGGCATCCTGCTGACCTCGCACCTGCTGGGCTCCCTGACCGAAACCTGTGACGAAATTACCCTGCTGGCCGGCGGCACCGTGCAGCGTCATTACCCGGCCGCGGAATTTGGCTCCTTGTCAGCCGACCTGCTCGATTCGCTCTACCACGACAAGCTAACCCAGATTGCCCACTTGCTGCCCGCGTCGGGAAGTTAAAAGGCCAGGTAAAAGTCGCGCAGCAGGGCCCGGAACTCGGCCGAATACACCTCGCTGTCGGGTTCGTGAATAGCCAGTAGTTGCTGGTCGGCGGCGCGGGCCGGGCGGCCAAAATGAGTAATGTGGCGCAACGGCTTGCTGCCGGGCCGGTGACTCAGCACCAGGCGCTGCTGCGGAAACAGCCCGGCGTGGGCCGCTTCCCGCTCAAAGTGCTGCATTTCCGGGGGCGGCAGCAACACGCTCAACTGCCCGGCCGGCGTCAGGAAGTGGGCGGCAAACCTGGCCAGCTCCGCAAACGATAGGGTATCGGGGGCGGTGTGCCGGGCCGTGGTACGGGCCGCCGACGGAGAGCGGAGCGACTCCCGAAAAAACGGGGGGTTGCACAGGATATGGTCGTAGGCGGGTGGGGCGGTGGCGGCCAGCGTGGCCAGGCTGCCGGCCTGCACCCGAACTCGGCCGGACCAGGGGCTGTGGGCTACGTTAGCGGCGGCTTGGGCAGCGGCCGAAGATTCAATTTCGACGGCGTCGATGGTGGCCGTGGGGTTGCGCTGGGCAGCCATCAGAGCCAGCAGGCCGGTACCCGTGCCGATATCCAGGATACGAGTGGCGGTAGTCAGCGCGGCCGTTGCGCCCAGCACGCAGGCATCGGTGCACACCTTCATGGCGCACTCAGCCTGGTCGATGGTAAAATGCTTGAAGCGGAAGTAGGTATTCGCCAACGGGCTGCCGGGCAAGAAGTGAGAACTAGAACGGCCTTAGCGGCGGGCGGCGGCTTCCCGGTCCCAGTCGCGCAGCAGGCGCTGGAGCTCGGCGTATTCCTCGGCGTAGCCCCCGCTCAGCGGATATTTATCAGGAAACTGCCGGAAGTAGACGCCCGCCTGCTGGTCGCCGCTCAGGGCGCTGAGCAGCAAACGGTTGGCCAGCTCGATGCTTTTCTCGGGCTTGAGCGTAGCGGTTTTTTCAAATTCCTGCTTCACCCGGGCCACTTCCTCGGCAGAGTAGGGTGCCAGCTGTTTGTTGAGAAAGGAGTGGTGCCGAATCTGGCCCTGACGGGGGAAAAACTGGTCGATGCGGAAGGTCACGAATTCGTAGCTGAAGTTTTTGCCCGCCGGCAGGTTCTTCACCGATTCCACCGTCAGCGTGTCGTTGCGGAAGCTCAGGCGGCACTTTTCGCGCACATCCCAGTACTTGAGCACCTTGCGCGGCTGGCAGGTAGAAACGGCGAATTCCGAGAAAAACTCCTGCGCCTGGCCCTTTTCCCGGGAGCCGCACACCGACACGGCCGGCCCCGCCGAAAACACGAACAGGGTGTCGGGAGTGGTGCTGGCCTGGGGCACTTCAGCCGGGCAGCTGCAGACTACGGCCGGCCGCACCGGCACGCTCTGGGCCGAGGCCGGCGTCGAGCTTTCCATCTGTTGCTGGCAGGCCCCGAGGCTGAGCCCGGCAAGTAAGGCGGGAAAAAAGGAGAGTTTCATAATAATCGGCTGTACGAAAAGCCCGCCCCGAACGGCCAAGGTTGGACGAAGGAAGCACATTTCGCCCACTATCCGGCTACTGCCACCCGCCGGGAGCGGCCCAGCAGCCAGCGGTGCACCGGCTGCTCTACCAGGTAATAGAGGCCCAGGGAGGCGGCCTCCGTTAGCAGCAACACCAGCGCGTATTGCAAGGCCGCCGGCCACCCCGTGGGCTGCCACCGGAGCAAAAAGTCGTGCAGAAAGCCCATGTGCAGCAGGTAGAAGCAGTAGGAAGCTCGGCCCAGCTGCTGGAAAGCCCTGGTGCTGAGCAGGCGTTGCAGCCAAGTCGTTTCGGAAGCCAAGCCGTAGAGCAGCAGGCCCGTTGCCAGCGGCAGCACGAAGTTGTTGATGGCCAAGCCCAGGGGCGTATCGATGCTGGCTTTTCCCGCGTGCAACTGAATGGCAACCATTCCGGCTCCCACAACCAGGCCCACACTGCCCCGAGCAGGGTGGCGCGGCCCCGCAGCCACCCGGCCGGGGCCTGGGCAAAGGCGGCGCCCAGCAGAAACTCCGCGCTTCGCCCAAAAATGGTGACAATCAGCACGAAATGCGCGTCCTCAAAGGTTTGCTGGCCGGTCAGGAAGCCCGGCGCATAAAGCAGAATCCCGATTAGCAGCAGGCCCAGGACAACGGCAGGCCACCAGCGCCGCGAGGCCCGCCGGCCCAGCC